>JABEUS010000152.1 GCA_013044285.1 Acidimicrobiaceae bacterium | reverse complement strand
GTCCAGTCGCTGCGACAGTTCTCGCGGGGCCGCCGCTCAGGGCGCTCGAGCACGGCGCACCTTCCTCATGTACGTCGTCTCACCACCGGTACCGCGAACCGCTAAGTAGAAGCAGACCGTCTCGGCCCAGTCGCCGGCCTCGGCCAACAGAACTCCGCCCTCGCGCTCACTGCCGTCCTGGAGGGCCTCGGTTCTGGCGCCGAGTAGACGCAGGGCCCGATTGACCCGGTACTCCTCGGCGCACTCGCGGGCTCTACCCGTACTGGAGTCGAGCAGCCCCTGCGGAACCGCCCCTTGGGGTGAGATGCGTAAGTGCATCAACTCGTGAGCCCGGACGAGTCGCTCGGCCTCCCCCCCTCCCCTCGGCACGCGCAGGGCCAGTCGAGAAAAGTCACAGTACGCGTCACCTCGACGCGCCGAACCCACCTCGACGATCCAGCCCCGGATCCCGAGAAGTCCCCGACTGGCCCCCACGATCTCCGGGTAGACGTGGCTCACCGCAGTGCCGCGATACTGAGCGCGTCGAGAAACGCCTCCGCCCGCGCCCCAAAGACCAGTCCGGCCGCTCTCTCAGCACCGAGACGCGCGCGCAGTGTGTCGAAGGCGTAGTAGGCGCGTAGGGAGATCAGTCGCTCCTCTCCGCCGAGCGCACCGGCGAGCGCCGGGGCCCGTAGGTCCTCGGAGAGCGCGCCCACCGCCCCCACGTGAGGACGATCGATCTCGATGGCGACGGGGAACCGGTCACGCAGGGCGGGAGGTAACTCCTCGAGCGACGTGGAGTTCGTCGTCACGACGACGGTGAAATCCTCGCCCGGTCTCACCCACTCGCCCGTCTCGGGATTTCGCCACCGGGCCGACTCGGGCGAGTCACAGATCAACAACAGCGTCGAGAGGGCGTCTCCCGAGGCCCGGTCGGCCTCGTCCACCACCAGACGGGACCCTCGCCCCTCGATTCCCCGCCAGGCCCGTATGCCCGGACCCTCTCGCCACTCCCAGCGACCCGCTCCGGCCGGCATCCAGGACCCCGTGATCTCGGCGCTCGTGAGATCTTCCGTGCAGGTCAGTCTCTCCGCCGGGCCACTGGTCGCCAAGCGAAGCGCGGCGTAGGTCTTACCGAGCCCGGGGGGACCAAAAAGTAGCAGTCGGCGTACGCCACTCGCGAGGACGTCGACGACGTCGTTCCAGCACGGGGCCAGGATTTCTTCCACACCATCTCCTTCGACGCCCACAACGGTCGCAGAAGGAGATCACTCACCCGAAGGAATCTCCGAGCTCGCGGGTTCCTCGGTCGAGACCTCTTCACCGAGGTAGACGGCCCGGACGCGAGGGTCGACGAGAAGGCGATCGGCGTCGTCGGCGAGCACTACTCGACCGTTCTCCAAGACGTAACCCCGATCGGCCAGTCGCAGGGCCTGTGAGGCGTTCTGCTCCACCACGAGGACCGTAGTACCACCATCTCTAATCTCGGCGATGATACGAAAGATCTGGTCGATAATCATGGGGGCGAGACCCATCGAAGGTTCATCCAGGAGAATCAGGCGCGGCTGGGACATCAGAGCCCGACCAATGGCCAGCATCTGCTGCTCACCCCCGGAGAGGTTGCCCCCCAGTTGTTTGCGTCGATCCTTCAAGATGGGGAACATCCCGTACATCCGCTCGAGGTCCTCACCGTAGGACCCCTTGCGCGTAAAGGCCCCCATCTCCAAGTTCTCCTCCACGGTCATCTGGGGAAAGATTCGACGCCCCTCGGGAACGTGGGCGATTCCCAGGCTCGAGAGTTCGTGAGCCTTCACCTTGGTGATATCGCGACCCTCGAACTCGACTCGACCCGCCTGGGCCGCGTGGAGACCGGACAACATGCGCAGCGTCGTCGACTTGCCGGCCCCGTTGGCTCCGAGCAGGGTCACAATCTCACCCTGCTCGACCTCGAAACTCACTCCGTGAAGCGCCGTAATCGCCCCGTAGCGGACAACGGCATCGGTGACCTTCAACATTACGACGCCTCCGATGTTTGAGTCTCACTAGAGCCCAGATAGGCGTCAATCACCGCTTGGTTCGACCTGATCTCCGCGGGGCTACCCGTCGCGATGACTGACCCGAAGTTCAATACGTAGAGACGTTCAGCGACGGACATCACCAACTTCATGTCGTGCTCGATGAGCAAGATAGTTACCCCGAGTTCGTCGCGCACCCGGCGAATCAAGTTGGCGAGCTCCAACTTCTCCGCGGGGTTAGTTCCGGCCGCCGGTTCGTCGAGGAGGAGGGCCACGGGATTGGTCGCGAGTCCGCGAGCAATCTCCAGTCGTCGGCGAGCTCCGTAACTGAGTGACGCCGACAACGTATTGGCTTGGTCCTTTAAGCCCACAAACTCGAGGAGTTCGAACGTCTTCTGGTCGGACTCCCTTTCTCCTCGTCGGGTGGCGGGCCCACGCACCATCGCCCCCACCGCGCCGAGACCCTTGTGCGACTCCGCCCCGATCTTCACGTTTTCGAAGGTCGTGAGTGCGGAAAACATCCTCGAGGCCTGGAAGGTTCGCGCGACGCCCGCCGACGCGATGCGATAGGCCCCTCGACCGATAACCGAGATCGGGTGCCCCTCACGGGCGTTCAACGTAATCGTGCCCTCCTGGGGTCGATAGACCCCCGTCAGGGAGTTAAAGAGGGAGGTCTTGCCGGCGCCGTTCGGTCCGATTACCGCGAGAATCTCTCCTCGCCGGTGCTCCATCGTGACGTCGTTCAAGGAGACCACGCCACCGAAGCGCAGGGTGATGTTCTTCACGTCAAAGACGAGATCACTCACGACTGTTCTCCCAGCAAGACGTCACCCTCGTGACCAATACCGTCTTCGGCTTGATAAATCTCTCGTCGTCGCCGGCGAGAGGGAATGAGACCCGCCGGACGGTAGATCATCATCATGATCAACAAGGCGCCCAGGTACATGTAGAGGTCGCTCGCCTGGTAACCCGAGGGCGGATAGAAACGTAGGTAGACCGCGATGCCCTGAACCAGGATGCTCCCGAAGATCACCCCGACGATGGAACCCATTCCACCGAAGATGACCAGAGTCAAGACGTTGACGGAGAAGTACAACGAGAAGGTGCTCGGGTAGACGACCCCGATTTGACTCGCGGTCACCGCACCCGCGAATCCGGACACCGAGGCCCCGATCGCGAAAGCCATCACCTTGTACTTCAGCGGATTGATGCCGATGGACTCCGCGGCGACCTCGTCCTCACGAATCGCCGTCCAGGCTCGTCCCACTCGGGAGTGCTCGAGTAGCCGAAAGAGGACAATCGTGACGACCACGAACCCCGCGACGAGAAAGTAGTAACCCACGTTGCCGAAGAGATACTTGAGCCCCCCGATTCGGAAGGTGAACGAAGGGATGTACGGATTAGTACCCTGCGATCCTCCGGTGACGTTGGTCAGGTTGTTGGAGAACACCAGAATGATTTCACCGAAACCGAGGGTGACGATCGCCAGGTAGTCCCCCCGCAGTCGCAACGTCGGCGCCCCGAGAATGACTCCGGCCAGCATCGTGAACACGATCGCCACCGGGATGGCGGCGAAGGAACTCACCGGGTGGTGAAATGGCGCCGCGATCGGTAGGCGACCGGTCATCCACGCCGTGACGTAGGCCCCAATCGCGTAAAAACCGACGTACCCGAGGTCCAACAGGCCCGCCCATCCGACGACCACGTTCAGACCGAGGGCCAAGATGACGTAGGCCAGCACCTGCTCCACGATGCCACTTTGAATTCCCGGGTTGGAGATGAGGTGAGGAATAAACAGAGCGACGAGCGCCACCACCACCACCGCAGACAGTACGGTCGCACGACGTCGTCCCGGCGCTTCAAAACCCTGTCGAAGCACGGCGGTGCGGGCCCGTACTCCGCCACCACTGCGCCGCCACAACGTCTGAAGACCGAGAGCGACGAGGGCAAAGGTAAAAAAGATCATCCAGCGTTGGGCCCGAAACAGCCCGAAGTAGCTGTAGGGCTGAGCGAAAGACTGGGTGAGACCCTGGACCGGGGCGTTGTTACTTCCGGAGGGACCGGTCATAATCGCGATGAGTGCGGCCATCGCGAAGAAACTCAACCACCGGCGAAGGTGAACTCGCATCTCGGTCGACATCAGGCCACCCGCCCGAGACGCTCGCCCAAAATTCCGGTCGGTCGGAACATCAACAGTCCTACCAAGATGACGAAGGCGACGACGTCAATGTAGGCCGAGGTGACGAAGGGTTCGGCCAAGTTCTCGACCATGCCGAGAATCATGCCGCCGAGCATCGCTCCCCGCAGGTTTCCGATGCCTCCGAGAACCGCGGAGGTGAACGCCTTGATACCCGGGACGAATCCCATGGTCGATCCCACGTTGGAGTTCAGTCCCCACAAGAAACCAGCCGCCCCGGCCATGGCGCCGCCGATTAGGAAGGTGAGCATGATGGTCTTGTCGATATCGACCCCCATCAGCGACGCCGTCTCGGTGTCTTGAGCCACCGCGCGCAGACTACGACCCAACTTGGTGCGGCTCACGATGATGTCGAGTGCGACCAGCGAAAGAATCCCCGCAACAACCACCAAAAGGTCGTACTGGTTAAAGGGTGAACCAAAGACGGTGAAGACGTTGGCGTTGCCGTAGGGCTGGGGCATGGCGATGGGATTGCGCCCGAACTCCTTACCGGCGAGGTTCTGCAGAAAGTAGGAGGCCCCAATCGCGGAGATGAGGTACGCCAAGGGTGGGGCTTTGCGTTTACGGAGAGGCCGGTAGGCCACCCTTTCGAGGACGAAGGCCGCCATCAAGGAAGAAGCGAGGGCCCCCACCGCGATACCCCCCACAATCAACAGAATGCTCTGTGCGCCACTCGGGGTGTTGTTGCCCACGAAGCGGCGCATCAGAAAGTACCCCGCGAAGGCTCCCGTCATGAAGATCTCGGAGTGGGCGAAGTTGATGAGCCTCAGGATTCCGTACACCATGGTGTAGCCCACGGCGACCATGCCGTAGAGAAATCCGGTGGTGATACCACTCACGACGAGGTACCAAAACTCCGACTTCAGCAGAGCGAAGTGAGTCGACCAGAATGAAATGATGCTTGCGGACACGGGCTCCCCCTGCTAGTGAACGTGGCGGACAATCTAATGCATTACTAGTCGAGGCCGGGAGCGACGCCCCCGGCCTCGACCACAACTGCACGACGGCTGAGGAACTACTCCAGGCCGAGCTGGACAATCTGTCCGTTCTTCACCTGCGACACGTAGATCGCGGCACCCGCGATGTTGCCGTTCGGCTGGAAGGAGATCGCCTTGGTCATACCCATGAAGTGGATCTTGTGCAGAGCCGCCACAATGTTCTTACGGCTGATCACCTTGAGCGACTTCATCGCCGCAATGATCGTGTTCGCCGCGTCGTAGGACTCCGGCGCGTAGGTCGCCGTAGCCGCACTGAAGTGCGACAGCGCTTGGTACTGAGCCGCGAAGTTCTTGTTGTTCGTCTGGGCGCACGCGCAGCTCAGGTACACACCGTTGGCCGCCGAGTGGGGCGTGGTGCCCTGAATCAGCGAGGGCGAGTTGGATCCGTCACCGGACATCACCTTGCCCTTGAAGCCCACCGAGTGCAACTGAGTCAAGAACAGACCGAGGTCGCAGTAGTAACCACCGTAGAACAGCAGTCCGGCACCCGAGACCTTCGCCTGGATAGCCGCCGCACTGTACTCCGTGGTGGACGCCGTTCCGTTCTGGCACGCCGCCGTACCGGGGACGGTCACAGCCGTCACCGTGGCGTGGTCGGCCTTCGCGGTCATGGCGAACGCCGAGGCGAGGCCCGATCCGTAGGTGCTGGCGTCGTTGACGACGTAGACCTTCTTCACGTGCATCTTCTTCACGGCGTAGTTGGCGTCAGCCGGGCCCTGCACGCTGTCGTCAGCGACGACGCGGAAGAAGTCCGACCAACCGGCGTGAGCAAGCTTCGGGTTGGTCGCCGACGGGCTCACGACGGGCAGTGACGCCGCGAAGTAGTAGCGCATCGAGGCCTGGGTAGCGCCGGAGAACGCCGGTCCCACCATGGCGACGAGGTTCTTGTCCGCCACCGCACTCTGGGCGACCGACGGCGCGACCGTCGGGTCACCCTGGTCGTCGAAGGTCTTCAACTTCAACACGAAAGGCAACTTGCCCGTGGCGTTAGCCTGATTGATGGCCAGCTGCACGGCGAACACCATGTTCAAACCGAGCTGCTGATTACCGCCCGAGAGCGGTCCTTGATATCCGATGGTGTACGTCGGCTTCGCCGCGGCACTCGACGTCGCAACTCCCATGGCCGGAATGGCCAGAAGTGCGAGCGAGCCCGAGGCAATCGCCGCCACCGTCTTGTTAAAACGACGCATTTGTTCGTCTCCCCTTAAATTTTTTTACGTCAGCCGAGTCGTTCTCTATCGAGAGTTCTCGGGTCAACGGGGCCATTCGGCCTGGCCTGAGACTATCAACGGGCATCACGGGTCCGAGGCGGTTTTCGAACAAAAGCATCCATAATTAACACCCTCGTCGTAAAAGCGAACAGGTGTTTGTTGTGGGAACCAATGTTGCCTAGACTACGAACGTCTGTTCGATAGAGGGGGACCCCGTGGCCGAAGTACTTACTCCTATGCGCCGAGCCATTCTCGACTACATCGTGGCCTGCCAGCGCGAGCGCAATTTTCCCCCCACTATTCGAGAGATTGCGGCCCACGTGGGCTTGTCCGGTCCGGCGACGGTGAAGAACCACATCGACGTCCTCGTACAGGCCGGCTATATCGTGAAGAACCCCAAGCAGCCCCGGGCGATCACGGTGCAGTGGGAACCCGCGACTTCCGTCGTGGGCCGGACTCGAGAGATTCCTCTCCTCGGCGCCGTCGCCGCCGGTACTGGAGTGCTCGCGAGTGAAACCGACCACGAGGTGATGAGCCTGCCCGAGGAGTTCACCGGTCGCGGCGAGTCCTTCATGCTCCAGGTTCGCGGAGACTCCATGATCGAAGCGGGAATTCTGCCGGGAGACTACGTAGTCGTCGAACGACGCAGCGAACTTCGCGCGGGAGACATCGTCGTCGCCGGTATCCCGGGAGACGAAGCCACGGTGAAGCGCTACTTCCCGCAGGGATCGCGAATCGTCCTTAAGCCGGAGAACTCCGCCCTCGAACCCATGGAGTTCGACGCTCTCGACGTCAGTCTCTTCGGAAAAGTTATCTCGGTCCTACGTCGCTACTAACCCCGACGACTGAGCCAGAGACGCAGAGTCTCTACGTACTCGTCCATCTCCGCCTCGCGCAGACACTCCTGCGAGGAGTGAGCGAGAAGGGGATCTCCCGCCCCGAAGTTCGCCGAGGCTACTCCCCAGTTCGCGAACGTGGCGACGTCGGTCCACCCCACCTTCGCCCGGGCCGGACGAGACGTCACTGCCACGAGGTCTCTCAAGTCCGAGTGGCTGAGCGCGGGGGGTGCCGCGGGGGCGAGATCTTCCACCACCACGTCATCGGAGGATTCGAGCGCCTGAGCGAGAAAGTCCCGTAACCACTGCTCGGCTCCCGCTTCGTCCCGGTCCGGAGCGAAGCGGAAGTTCAGCACCGCCGACGCCTCGTCGGGAACGACGTTGTTCGCGAGTCCTCCGCCGACTCGCACGACTTGCAACTGCTCGGTGTAGGCCACCTCGTCGATGAGAGCGGTGCGCGGTTCGTACTCACTCACCCGCACTAAGACGGGGGCGAGCCGGTGAATGGCGTTCACTCCCGCGAAGGGCCGTGACGTGTGAGCTCGCCTGCCCGCCACCCTCACCCGGGCGCGCAGTGATCCCTGGCAACCCGCCTCCACGGCGCCGAGCGTGGGTTCTCCCACGACCGCGACCTCTCCTCGGAGAAGGTCGGGGCGTTCGCGGAAGATCTCGAGGAGACCGGACTGCTCTCGGGCAATCTCCTCGCGCGCGTAAAAGACGTAGGTGACCCCCACCGGCCACGCAGTTCGTGCGAGTTCGAGAAGTCCCGCGACCGACCCTTTCGTGTCACAGGCCCCGACCCCGAAGAGGGTGTCGCCCACTCGCCGAGTCGCCCCCGCGTCACCGGGCACGGTGTCGAGGTGAGCGGCGAAAATAGCGTAGGGATCCTGGTCACGGGTTCGCGCGATCACGTTGTCACCGAGGCGCACCACGTCGAGGTGCCCTAGCGGCGCTAACTCCCCCGCCACCAGGTCGGCCAGGGGGCCTTCTCCCCCGGAGACCGAGGCGAGTCGCACGAGCCTCTCGACGAGGTCGAGTCGACTCACGTGGGAATCTCGTGGTCGCGCAGAATCGCGTTGAGGGCGACCTTGTCGTGGGTCTCACCGGGCTCGAGTCGGCGCACCACGAGCACGCAGGGTAGGAAGAACTCTCCTCCGGGGAACTCCCGGCGGCGCTGGGCTTGCACCACCACACAGTTGTCGGGAACGTAGCCGCGCGAGATCTCCTCGCCCGTCTGCGCGTCGATGACCGGAATCGTCGGAGTCACGATCGTTCCCGCTCCGAGCACGGAGTTCTTCCCCACTCGAGCCCCCTCTACGACCATGCAGCGCGATCCAATGAAGGCCCCGTCTTCGATGACGACCGGAACGGCGTTGGCCGGCTCTAAGACGCCACCGATGCCGACTCCGCCCGCGAGGTGGACGTTGGCCCCGATCTGGGCGCAACTCCCCACCGTCGCCCAGGTGTCGACCATGGTTCCCGGCCCGACCCAGGCCCCGATATTGACGTAACTCGGCATCAGAATCACCCCGGGGCTCAGGAACGAACCCTTTCGGGCACTGGCTCCGGGCACCACGCGAACCCCGCGACGGGTGTAGTCGTGCTTCAGCTCTAACTTGTCGTGGTACTCGAAGGGGCCGGCCTCGCTCACCGTCATCCCCCGGGCCCGAAAGAGCAGCAGGATCGCCTGCTTCACCCACTCGTGGACCACGACGTCGTTGTTCTCATCGATGTGAGCGACCCGGAGCTGACCGTCGTCGAGTTGGGAGATCACTAACTCCACGTCCCGTCGCACGTCGAGGTTCTCCGGAGTCACCTCCGCGAGGTGGTCGTACCAGTAGCCAATGCGGGACATGAGATCAGACATAGACCCATGCTAGAAGTCCCCGGCGAGCGCCTCGAGACGGGTGGCGGCGAGTTCGATGCGCTCGTCGGGTTGCACCACGGCGATACGCACGTGACCGGACTCACCCGAGCCGTAGAACTCACCGGGAGAACTCACGACTCCGGCGACCTCGGCGAGTCGAGCGGCGAGGGCCCAGCCGTCGCGACGAGGGTCACGACACCACAGATAGAAGGCTCCCTCGGGATCGTCACACTCCACGTTCACCTCGAGGAGGGCCCGACGGAGTCGACTGAGTCGGGCGCGGTAGCGCGCTCGTTGTTCTTCGACGTGTTCGTCGTCTCGGTAGGCCAGGGCGACCGCCGCCTGCACGGGAGCGGCGACCATCAGTCCGGCGTGCTGGCGCACGAGACGCAGGTACTCCACCACTTCGGGATCGCCCGCGTAGAAACCGGCCCGGAGCCCGGCCAGGTTGGAGCGCTTGGAGACCGAGTGGACGGCGAGCACCCCGTCCTCGCCGTGTTGGAGAATAGAGCGGGGATCTCCCCGCCAGGTGAAGTCGGCGTAGCACTCGTCGCTCGCCACGAGCACCCCGTGGGTGCGACCCCAGGTGGCGGCTCGTTCGAGGTCGTCCAGTCGTCCGGTGGGATTAGACGGGGAGTTCGTCCAGAGCACGAGGGCCCGCTCGCGGTCCTCCGTCGTGATCGAGTCGAGGTCGAGACGGCCCTCGAGGAGCGGCACGGCCCGCGCCCGCAGGCCGGCGAGGGTTGCTCCCATGGCGTAGGTCGGATAACTCACCTCGGGGTAGAGCACGAGGTCTTTCTCCGGGGTGCGCCGGCGGTTCTCCCTTGACGTCGCCCCCCGCGCGCTCGCCGCCTGTATCGGCACGAAGGAGTTCGTCGCCTCCCTCGCCGGCTACCTGC
>JABEUS010000004.1 GCA_013044285.1 Acidimicrobiaceae bacterium | reverse complement strand
GTCGAGGGCCAACGTCCCTGGCGCCACCTAGCCGGCTGGGCCGACGCCGCCACCTACGGGTTGGCCGATCTCACCATGCTGAGAAAAGAGTTATTCATCGGGTACACGGTCGCGGGCTTTCTCGGGGCGCTCGTGCCGCAGACGTGGTGGACCACGCTCTTTCTCGCTCACCACGGGGCCCTCTCGGTCGTGGAGAACGTTCTCATCGGTCCGCTGATCGCGGTCGTGAGTTGGGTCTGTTCCGTCGGCAACGTCCCCCTCGCCGCCACCCTCTGGGCCGGGGGAATCTCCTTTGGGGGAGTGATCGCCTTCATCTTCGCCGACCTGATCTCCTTCCCGCTGATTCTCGTCTACCGTCGCTTCTACGGGTGGCGCATCGCGCTCACCATGTCCGGGGTGTTCTACGTCGTCATGGTTCTCGCGGCCCTCGCGACCGAGGGAGTCTTCGCCCTCTTTCACCTCACCCCCGCCCACACCGGAGTGCTCGTGACCCGTTCGGTGGGTGGGGTTCTCACCAACTCTCTCAACCTTTTCGCACTCGTCGTCGGACTCGGGGGGTGGTGGTTCTCTCGCCAGCGCGCCCGATTCGGGGGCGGAGTGGGCTACGCGATTGACCCGGTGTGCGGGATGCAGGTACGCACCAGTGACGCCCCGGCGCGCGCGACTCGGGGCGACGAGACGTACTACTTCTGCGCCGAGCGTTGTCAGCGCCGTTTTCTCGACGAGCACCCCGAGGCTCGAGGGAACGGTGCGTTACTAACCCCCCGACGTAACCCCACCCGAGAGGAGAACATCGTGCGTGATCCCGTGTGTCACATGGAGTGTGGTGCGGAATCGGCCGCCACCAGCCGAGAGTACGAAGGTGAGACGTACTACTTCTGCGCGCTCTCGTGCGCCGAAGCCTTCGATAAGGATCCCGAGGCTTACGCCTCACCCGAGATGACGGTCCTCGATCCGGTCTGTCGGATGAGGGTGCGGGTGAGTGACGCCCTCGGACCGGTGAACGTGAGCGGAGTGAACTACTACTTCTGTAATCCCGGGTGTCGCGGCGCGTTCGAGGCGGCCCCGGAACGTTTCACTCCGTCGGGGGAATTGAGCGCCATCGATCCGGTGTGTCACATGAGCGTCGAGCCGTCCCACGCTGCGGCGAGCCGGGAGTACGAGGGTGAGACGTACTACTTCTGTGCCCTCAGTTGCGCGGTGACCTTCGAAGCTAGTCCGGCGCACTTTCTCCACTCCACCCCCACGAGGGGCTCCTAGACTGACCCTACGATGCGCACTCGTCGATTTCCGCGAGTGGTGGGTGGGGCGCTCTGCCTCTGCGTCTTGGCGGTGTCGCCCGCTGGTGCGGCGGGTCCCCTCCGCTCCCTTCCGCCCTCTCGAGCCTTTTCGGGAACCTGTTCCGTTCCGTCTCCCTCACCCACTCGCCAAGCCGTGTGCGACTCTCTCGCCCTCGCCGCCATTAACAGCGCTCGGGCGGCCGAGGGTGTTGGCCCGATGGGTCTGCCGGCCCAATTCGACCGCGAAGGGGTAGCGGCGCAAGCCCTCACGCTCGTCAACGAGGAGCGGGTCGACCGGGGCCTCGCTCCCGTGAAGGGTGTCTCTAGCGCACTCGACCGGTGGGCCCGGGCCGGAGCCCAGTCGGGACTCGCTCCCAGTTTCCCCTCTCCGCTGCCCGGTTCTCGGGGTGGTGCGGTGTGGTCCTCGGTCTGGTCACCCCTCCTCGCGGACTACCTCTTCGTGTACGACGACGGACTAGGGGGCGTCAATCTCGACTGTCAGTCGGGACGCACGTCGGCGTGTTGGGGTCACCGACGTATCCTCCTCGCGCGCTACGGGGGTCCGCTCGTGATGGGAGTGGCCGCCGTGGGTCGTGGCGGGGGGGTCTCCGGTTTCACCGCCGAGTTGATTGGGGGAGATCGCCTCGACCACGCCGACGTGGTGACCTGGTCGAGCCTGCGCCGGACGCTTCGTCCGGGGGTGTCGACGAGTTCTCTCGCGACGACCTCGACACGTCGCACGGCCCAGGTTCTCGTCGCGGCGTCCGGAGAGCAGATGTCGATCCAACTCTCCACAACCTCCGCGAACTGGATGGTCACTCCCGCCCTCTGCGTCCTGCGGGCCGGTCACAGTTGCGTGGTGACGGTCGAATCTCGTAGCGCCTCGCCGAGTTCCGCCCTCCTGCTCGCGACGGGTCCGGGAGGGGCTTCCACCGTCTCACTTCGCCAGACTTAAGCGGTTCTCGGTGCGTCCTTCGCGACGCGCGCCGAACTCGACGGACGACGGGTCAGGTCCTTGGTGAGTACCCGGTGTCGCCGTCGCCGCCGGGGACGAGGGACCGTGCTCTCGACGAATGGACCAACGAAGAGTGCGGGTGACGACTCTGGTGGGGATCATCACCCTCGTAAGAATCATCAGTCGGCGCGCCGTGACGGGATAGTCGACGTAGTGTGCCTCACTGACTCCTAGGGTGGCGTGGGCGGCCATGTCGGTGCCGTCCGTCGACGAGGAGTGTGGCTGATGGGTATCGCAATTTCATTCGCGGAGTACGGAGATATCAGTCACCTGACAGTCGTCGAGGAGGCGACGAGAGAGCCCGGTTCGGGCGAGGTGCGCGTCGCGGTGGAGGCGAGTGGCGTCAATCCGGTCGACTGGAAGATTGTTCTCGGGTACTTGCGCGAGTTCATGCCCCTCGAGATGCCGGCGGTACCCGGCAACGAGGGTTCCGGAATAGTCGTCGCCCTGGGCGCCGACGTCGAGGGCTGGGCGGTGGGTGACCCCGTCGTCTGGTCCAGTCGGGCGGGCTCCTACCGAAGCGAGATCATCCTTCCCGTCGAGTCCCTCGTGCGTCGTCCGGAGTCGCTCAGCGCCGAGGCGGCGGCGGTGCTACCCATCGCGGCCGGCACGGCCTACGCCGGACTGCTCCAAATTGGACTCGGGGCGAACGACGTCCTGCTCGTCCACGGAGCCGCGGGGGGCGTGGGTGTGGCCGTCGTCCAGATCGCCCGACACCTCGGCGCCCGAGTCATCGGTACCGCGTCGGCGAATAATCACGAGTTCCTTCGCTCTCTCGGTGCCGAACCCGTCACCTACGGGGAGGGTCTGGTGGAGCGAGTGCTCGCCCTCGCTACCCCGAGCGCCGTCTACGACGCGGCCGGTGGGGAGGCGAACGTCGCGGCGACAACTCAACTCGTGTCGGACCTCTCCCGGGTCGTCTCGGCCGTGCCCGACGCCTTCGCCGCGGCGGCCCAGATTCCTATCGTGGTGCACCGCGCCGACGAACTGTCGGCCGTGGTACTCCTCGCCGGCGAAGGAGTTGTTCAGTTACCCATCGCCGAGCGCTTCTCGTTGCGCGAGGCGCTTCGAGCGCTCCAACTCAGCCAGGAAGGCCACGTCCGCGGCAAGATTGTCCTGCTAAAGGACTGAGTGGACGGGTCGTACCCTGAGAGAGTCGGGGAAATTCTTAGGCGCTGGGCCGAGTCGGGGCGACGGGTTCCGGTAAATTTGGGGGTCGGCGTAATCCGCCGCGCCCCAGCGGGGAGTCGTCGGGGCAGTCGTCACTCGTTCGCATCAACTAAGGGAAATTATGTCTAACACCGCCGGAAACGCCAGTCCCTCGTGGGCTAAAGAGCAGTTCACCAAGCTCGCCATCGCCACCCAACGAAAGGTCTGGACCCGACGGGCCGACACCTGGGATCACAGTAACGACGCGGGAATGCTGAACGTGGCGGCGGCGGCGGTCGAACTCGCCAACGCCCAGCCCGGCATGGTGTGCGTGGACCTCGGCTGCGGCGGGGGCCGGCTCGCCCTCGAACTCGCTCGTCGGGGTGCGACGGTCATCGGGGTGGACGTGAGCGGCGCGATGGTCGATCGCATGCTGGGACTGGCGCGCGAGGAGGGCCTCGACACGGTGTCTGGTCGAGTGTCGCCCATCGAGCACGTCGTCCTCGAGGCGAACTCGATCGATCTGGTCATCTCGAACTACGCCTTTCACCACCTGCTCGACGCCGACAAGGGCAAGGTCGTCACCACGGTTTACGGATGGCTGAAGCCGGGTGGAGTCTTCATCACCTCGGACATGATGCTCGGACGGGGTGCGACATCGGGTGACCGCCAGGTGATTAAGAGCAAGGTACGGGCCATGGCGAAGAAGGGTGTTCCGGGCTACTGGCGAATTCTGAAGAACGCCGGGCGATACATCTTCCGGTTGCGCGAGCGCCCCATCACCCCCGAGGCCTGGATGAAGCTCTACTCGGCGGCCGGATTCGTCGACCTCTCGTCGAAGAATATCGTCGCCGAGGCGCACATCGTTCGGGGAGTGAAGCCGCTCGCTTAGCCGAGTCCGAAGGGTGAGTCGGGGCACGTCTGCTTTCCCCTAAGTATGGGGGGCGCCCCACCCACCGAGGCGGCGCTCGTCAACGTCGCGAGACCCGGGTCGTTTCCGGCGCTCGTCATCGCCGCGAGGGCCCCGGTGTCGTGGCGCAGGTAGGCGTTAAAGAAGTTGATGGTGGTCGATTCCACGATGGTGCGCTCCGGGCCCGGGGGCACGTAGGCGCTCAGGTGGGTCTGGTTCAGTAGAGACAGGTAGTACTTCGGGGCTGGTGCCTGGTTGTAGAGCTGGGTACTGCAGGCGACCGGATTGAGCACGAAGTCCTTGGTGCCCTGGGCGACGAGGAGGGGTGTCGAGCCCGCGGTGAAGTAGGAGCCGGGGAACCAGGAGAGTTCGGCTCCCGACAAAATGGCGGCGGCACGAACGCGGGGGTCTCGACAACAGGTATTCGCCACGGTGGCGAGAGAGACGTCCCCGCCGTCGGACTGACCAACGACGCCAATCTCCCGCGGGTTAATCAGTTCGTGGAAGAGGCTCCCCTCGAGGTTGGCGTCGGCGACCATGGTGTTGAGAACGGCCGAGAGGTCCCCGGGGTGGTGGACGATATCGGTCTCGAGGACCTTGGCGGTCGTGCCGGGCACCGTGAGGGGGTAGCACGGGGAGGCGACCACGTACC
>JABEUS010000151.1 GCA_013044285.1 Acidimicrobiaceae bacterium | reverse complement strand
GGCCTACACCGTCGACTTCGACGGAGGTGAGGCGAACCCCGATAAGTACTGGTGGCCCGTGTGTGAGGGAATCGCCGCGGCGGCGGTGTTTCACCAGTTGAGCGGGGAGGGGTACTACGAGGAGTGGTATCGACGACTCTGGGAGTTCGCGGCGGACCACTTCGTGGACGCTCGGCGCGGGGGCTGGTACTGCGAGCTCGACGCCGAGAATCGCCGTAAGGACGGACCCTGGTTCGGTAAGCCCGACGTCTACCACACCCTGCAGAGCACGGTCGTACCCCGCTTTCGCCTCGCCGCGTCCGTGGCCGGGTCGATACTCGCCGGCGAGATCCCCTCGCGCTAGGGGCGATTCACAAGGTTGTTCACCTAAGCGCCGGACGAGTCCGCGGGTGGTGGCTGGTGGGTCTCGGTCGTCGATGCGCCGAAGGGCGGAGTCTGGGTGGACGTCACGTAACTGGTCGAGGGTGGCGTCGAGGATTGGGGAGTTCGACTCATGAATCCCATCAGGTTCTTCAAGGTGGTCTCCGCCGCAGCGGTACCGCCGTCGAGGAAGATGACGTTGCCCTGACCTTCCTTCACGGCGTCGCGAATGGTTTCGGTCCAGAGGGTGAACATCAAGAGAGTGGGATCGATTCCTCCGTCGCGCAACATCTCCGCCGAGTCGGAGATACCCCGGGTGATCTCGGCGCGAAAGTCGGCCAGACCCTTACCCCGTAGTCGGGCGGCCTCGGCCTCGTTCTCGGCGCTGATGCGAATGAAGGCGCCCTCGGCCTGGGCGGCCTTGGTTCGGGTGATCAGGAGGGCCGCCCCCTCGAACTCGGCGGCGGTCTGGGCGTTCTTCGCCGCGACCACTCGACTCATGGACTCCATGATCGCCGGATCGAAGGTGATGTCGTTGATCGCGAGGTCTCCGAGGGTGTAGCCCCAGTCGGCCAACTGGTCCCGGAGTCGGCTCTTCGCGTGGTCGGCGATCTCGGTTCTCGCGCCGAGGATGTCGGCCTGCAGTTTGGAGGAGATGAACTCGCGCACCGAGGCCTCGACCGCCGAGGTCATGGCCAGGGTGAAGGCCGCGGGAGTGATGAACCGGAACGCGACCTTCTGGATGGTCTCGGGATCGTGGTCGGTGACGGCGAAGATGAGGGTCGCGGTGAAGTGGACGGAGGCCTGGTCCTTCGTGATGGCGACGAACTCCAACTTGCTCGTCTGGTTCTGTACCGGAATGGTCCAGAGGACCTTTTCGACGAAGGGAATCAGAATGTTGAGTCCGGCCGGAATGGTCCGCCGGTACTTACCGAACATGGTGACGACCCCCACGTGGGCTTGATCGATCGTCTTCTTGCTCCGCCACAAGGTGACCAGGACCAGGGCGAGGAGAAGTAGGAGTACCACGATCACGACGACGGATACGGCACTGACAGCGAGCATGGAGCCCTCCCTCTTCTCGTGACTCTAGCCTCGGACTTACGACGCGACGCGGGCTCTCGGGGCTTCGGACTCTCCAGTGAGGTTCCTAGGTCGCGGCGAGTGTGAGGGAGGTGTCACGAGCCCCCGGCTGGTCCCCCCGTGAGAAGACCAGGGGCGGGGCGAGCGAGAAGGTCGGGAAATCCCCACCCACTCGAGTGACCCGAAAGCGTGAAGAGCAGCACCGAAGCCGCTCCGGTCGCGCACCGAGTGAGGGAACCGCAATGATCAGAGCGGTCGAGTGAAGGTCCACGGACCGGGTGGCCCAGGCCAATCCGGACTACACCGAGACGAGCGACGTAAGCCAACCGAAGCGACCGCCTACCACGAGATAACCGCCGCGCCCGGCTCGAGCACACCGTGCTATCGACGGTGCCGACGAGAGGGGAGAGAGTGTGCGACAGGGGGCCCTCTGGGTCGAGGGGACTTACTCGAGGCAGGCTGACGCGGTGCTCGAGGGGGTCCGTTGCACCCCGCGCGACCGGGTCCCGTGAATCCAGCGCACGGTCAGGGGAGAAGGCAGCGCTGCTCCGCTCGTCGGGTCGTGGGTGAGACGCGCTATCCAGGACGCCGCACCCGAGGCCGTGGTGCCGATGTACCACGTAACCCCGTTCCCGAACGTGGCGAAGGTCCGCGAACCTCCCGGGCCCACCTCGAGATAGGTGACGCGCAAGGCCCCCGGGGCGTTCGGCGGAGCGGTCGGCGACATGGAGCACGTGACGAAGTAGTCGGCCAGGACGTGGGCGTGGTAGGGGTGGCGAGGAGCGAGCCACTCCGCGGAGAGACCGAGACGGTGAACGAGCCCGACCCACGTCTGCGCGAGTGCTCCCACCTTCGTCGGACAGCCCTGCGCCACAATCTGGGTCTCCGAGCCCTTCACGAAACCCACTCCGAGGTAGAGCGAGGTCGTGGTGCATCCCGGGAGGGACTCCAGCGGGGGATTGACGTCGAGCAAGATGTCCCGGTGACCCCAACATCCAGGGTCGCCGACTCGGGCACAGTCGATGTTGTAGGCGAGGCTCGGGTCGTAGGGCGGGGGCCCGTCCGAGTAGAGCCACCCGGCGTCGGCGTGCAGCAAGGCGGCCCCCACGGAAGGCCCCTGGGCCTGCGCCCAGACGGATCCGAGTGGACGAAACGCGCCGACGGGTTGCACGGAGGGATCGGTCTGACGAAGGGCCCCGGTGAGGGCGACCTGATCGAGCTGCTCGGAGAGCCCCACCGCGGGACTGAGTCCGCGACTCACGCGTTCCAGGTTGGTCAAGACGAAAGCGGCGTCGAGAGGAGGGAGTTGACGCCAACGCGCCAGAACCGGACCGTGGAGAGGAAGTGGACCCAGGCCTTCGACGACCCGACGAGCGTCGTTGACCACGCTCAACGGGTCGTTGTAGGAGAGGGCGGAGGGAGCAGAAAAATTACTCCGGGGGTTGTTGGGAGGGATGATGACCTGGTGGGGAGGGGTCGCGCCAGCTCGGAGGGGAGAGAGGACGGTGACGACGAGGCTGAGAACGAAGACAAGAGGGTGACGACGGCGAGGCACCTCGTGAAACTACTGGGCCGGGTGCCTCCGAGCAAGGACCGTGACGTTCTGGGTAGGTTGCTACGGTGAGAACGGTGCTCGAACGGCGCCGGTGGTGGACGACGACTGATTCGAACGAGAAGGAGGAGGCGATGAAGAGTAAGTTCGTCGCCTTCGTACTCGCCGCCGGCGTCCTCTTCTCGCTAGCCCCGCCGGCGTTCGCCGCGAGAAGCGCCACCATAAGCGGTAACCCGACGGCGATCGCGTACTTTCGAGCATCGGTGGCGGCGATGTCGCGGGTCACGCACCTGGCGTCCGTTTCATCGGGCGTGACCTACCTCGGAGTGCAGACGGTGGGGGGCAAGGTTCAGTTCAACCTGGACTACCAAACGGTTCGTCCGAGCTTTCGCAACGAGGTGCCGGTCAACGTGACCCAGTACGTGAGTGCGTCGGGCAACGTTATCCACTGGGATCTCACTATTCTCGCCTCCCCGTGCTCGCCGGGGCGCCTGACCTGTCCGAGCCGGGTTGACCGGTTGGTCCTGCTGGACCTGCGCGGAGCTCACTACTGGGCGCTCGAGTCCAAGTCACTGACTCCCGCCTTCGGCTCGGCGTTGCTCCCCTCGTGCTGGTATCGCTCCAGTGGGACGACCGCGGGTCTCGTCACCGACTTTTCCTCCGTGGGCCAGCCCCTCGGGTCCCTCGACTTCAACGGGGGAGCGGGCACCCTGTTGGACTTCCAACCCCTCATCGTTCAGGGCAGTCAGATGGTGGTGCGGGCTCGTGAAACGGCGAAGGGCGTGTCGGGAACGATTACGACCTGGGTGGATCGTCAAACTCACCGATGGTCTCGGGCGGTCCAGACAGCGAACGACTCGGTGGGCGCCACCCACTCACTCTCCGAGACCGTGGTCGCCCACTACGCCATCGCCGCGCTTCGCCAACCGGCGGCGTCGGTGTGCAAATAGGGGCGGGGACCTCCGTTCCCTGATACACTATCTGCATGACTACGCAGATAGTTAAGTATCCATCGGAGAGGGACGTGGCCGTGGCCGTGGGTACTCTCAAGATGTTGGCCGACGACACCCGGTTGCGCCTCATCTGGGCGCTCGTGCACGGGGAGCATTCGGTGAACGAACTCGCCGAGCACGTCGGGGTGAGTGCCACCGGTGTCTCCCAGCACCTCGCCAAACTTCGCCTCAGTCAACTCGTCGAAACCCGCCGAGAGGGCACGAAGATCTTCTACTGGGTCGCCGACGACCACGTTCGCCGTCTCGTCGAAGAGTCGCTCGGTCACGCCGACCACGTCGAGGACGACCGTGAGATGAGTGAGATGGAAGAACACCGTGTCCGGGCCTAGGGCGCACGCGCACCCCGAGTGCCCGGGGCCCGACTTTCGCCCCCACGATCACGACCGGGACGCCCGGGATCGTCGAGACGCGTACCGCGCGCTCGCGGTCTCGGCCGTCGTTCTCCTCGGAGCGGGAGGAGTGGAACTCGCGGTGAGCATGCTGAGCGGTTCGGCGGGACTTCTGGGTGACGCCTTTCACAACCTGGCCGACGTCGCGACGTCGGCCGCGGTGTTCGTGGGCCTTCGCTACTCGCGTCGTCCCGCCAACGCTGCGCACCCTTACGGGTGGGACCGCGCCGAAGACGTGGCCGGTCTGGGCGTGGCCGCTCTCATTTGGGCGAGTGCGGCTTTCGCACTCGTCGTTAGCGTGCACAAGCTGATGCACCCCGCGACCCCCCACGCCCTCGTCGCGGGCGTGTTGGCCGCCCTGGTGGGGGCCCTCGCCAACGCCGTGGTGGGGCGCTACAAGATGAGGGTCGGACGACGGATCAACTCTCTCGCCCTCATCGCCGACGCCCGTCACTCGTGGCTCGACACCCTGTCGTCTCTCGCCGCGCTCGCCGGACTCGTCGCCGCGGGACTCGGGGCGCCCTACGCCGACGGGATCGCGGGCCTCGCAATCACTGGGTTGGTGCTTCACGTCGGTTTCGACGTGACCCGCTCACTGTTGAGTCGCCTGAGTGACGGAGTGGATCCGTCGGTGGTGGCGCGCTGCGTCGCACTCGCCGACTCCGTCGAGGGAGTCCGTCACGCTCACGCCCGCGCTCGCTGGACCGGTCGATGCCTGCTCGTGGAGGTCGAAGGAGTGCTCGACCCCTCGATTCCCCTTCGTCGAGCCGAGGAGATTGGCGAGTCCGTGCGTGACGCCGTGCGCCGGGAGCTACCCGACGTGAAGGAGGTGACGTGGCTTCCTCGAGTCTCGTTGCTGCCGTGGCCCGAGAGTGAGCAACTAGGGGCGGCCGAGCGGGGGTGACTCGCTCGCGGGTGCCCTCCGTCGTGCGCAGATGAGTGCGCGCACCGAGTCGTCAGTCGCGGGGTGCCCCTCGGGGTCGAGGGCGTCGAGTAGGTCAAAGTGTTCGTCGAGCAGTTCGCGGACCACACTCAACGCGACTCCGAGTTCGAAGATGACCTCGTGGTGGAGACGATAGGAGTCGTCGTCGAGATGTTCGAATATTCTGATGTCCCACTCGACGAGGGGATCGTGGGAACAGTCCACCGACATAATGAGGGTGTGGCCGTCGAAGTCGTACACCCACGGGGCCTGGTCGCCGAGATCCCGGAGTCGTCCCACGGTGTTGAGGTCGAAGACGAAGACTCCCCCGGGATTGAGGTGCTGGCTCGCGGCGCGAATAACGGAGCGCCACCCGTCGAGGGTGGTTACGTGGTTGAGGGTGTCGTAGACGCAGAGGACGGCGTCGACGGTCTCACCAAGATCGACCGTGGTGATGTCGGCGTGAACGAAACGGGCCTGGGGACACCGGCGGTGCGCGATCTCCAGCATGGCCGGCGAGAGGTCGACCCCGGTGAGGGTGAAGCCCGAACCGAGTCCCGCGAGTACCGCCCCCGTTCCGCACCCGAGTTCGAGCACGGAGGACGCGCTCGGTGCGTGACGAGATAGGGAGTTGAGAACGTGAGTGATTCGGTCCTCGGGTTCGCCGTTTACCGCATCGTAAAATTGCGCGAAAGTGTCGTACTGGGCCACGGACCCATTCTGTCAAATCGCTCCCGCGACTCCGCGGGGAGAAGGTCTAGTACTCGCCCTTGATGACGAAGAAGGATCCTCGAATGGTGCCGGCCAGTTTCGATTTTTGGCGAGCGAACTTAAACGCGCCGAGTTCGTTCGGCACTTCCATGCCTTCGGACAGTTTGAAACCCACGGCCCGCTTAAGAGCGGGGCCGTCCAGGGTGTAGAGCACGTTGACTTCGAGTCCGCTCTCGTAGAAGACGAAGGTCCAACGGATGTTCTCGACGAGACACGTGGCCGCTTCCAGGGGTGGCGAGGAGATAATGATGCCCCGTTCGTCGTGCAGGATGCGACGTACTAACTCAATCTCTTCGCCGGCCTCGCCGGCGGGGCGAACCGTGAAGTCGTGGTCGTACTTGTTCTTAAAGTAGCGAGCCTCGTTGGCGCGCAGTCCCGCGAGAGCATCGGCCACGGGTGACGAGTCCAGTCCCAGCGTCGAAACGTTGACGAAGTCCACCACGTAACTCACCGAGCCGAGAGTAACAGCCCCGAGGTCGGTGGCGCCGGATTAAGTCGAGGAGTCGTCGCTCTGCTCGGCGAACCACCGCGGAGCGACTCGCGCCGCCCACTGGGCGGAGACGGTCCCGCGGAACATCGAACGCAGTTCGTCGCGGTGCGTGAGGGCCATGAAAATATGCCCGACGATGACCGCGACGAGGAGGAAGGAGAGGGAGTCGTGAACGAACGTCGCCCCTTCGCGGATCGAAATGGAGAACGGTTGGAACCATTTGAGAATCGCGCCCGTCCCGAGCATCACGACAATGGACGCCGCGACGAAGATCGTGTTCATCTTCTGTCCGGGGTTGAACTTGTCGGCGCGTAACGGACTCGACCCGAGTCGTCGTAGCCAGTGAACCTCGTCCTTCGTCCAGTAGCTCACTCGGCGAATGTCGCGACGCATCTGTTCACCCCACTCTCCGAGCATCGAGACCACGACGGGGAAGGGAAGGGCGAGCCCGCAGTACAGGTGAATCTGTTCGACCGTGTGTCGCGGCAGGACCAGACCGAACAAAGAACCGAAGTAGAGGGGAATAGCGGTCACGATGAGGGCGACGAAGAGCAGGGCGTTCATCCAGTGCGCCGTCCGCTGAACGGCGTCGAAACGAAGCAGACGATCCGCGTGCGCGTCGGTGGGGGGGCGCTGAAGGGTCGTCACTACGCGAGTCCCAGTTGTGGGTTGGTGTTACCGGTCGTTCCATCGAGCCAGCCGTTGGTGGGGTAGCCGTTTCGCTCCCAGTAGCCCGGTTCAACGCGATCGACGACGCGAATCGCCGACAGCCACTTGAGTGACTTGTATCCGTACATGGGAGCAACGTAGAGGCGTACCGGACCGCCGTGTTCTCGCGTTACCGGCTTTCCCAGCATCTCGTAGGCGACGATGACGTCAGAGAGGTGCGCCTGGTCGATGGTCAAACTTTCGGTGTCGGCCCCGTCGTAGGACTCGAACGTCACGGCGACCGCCCCCGGCTGGACGCCCGCCGCGTTAAGGAGTTCCGCGAGGCGAACCCCCTTCCACTCCACGTTCGGAACCTGCCAGCCCGTCACGCACTGGAAGGTCTTCACGAGGGTCGTGGCGGGCAAAGATTCGAGGTCGCTGAGCGAGTAGGTCGTCGGATGGTCGACGAGCCCCGACACTTGGAGCCGGTAGCTCTCGGGACTAATCAAGGGATAGTTCCCGGAAATGGTGTAGATCCGAAAGTTGTTCCCGAAGGGAAAGATGCCCCCGAGCCCCGATCCAGCGGCGTTCCCGAGAACGTTCTGGACGCGCCCTCCCACGGCGACGCCGAGGGCCCCGAGGCCCACTAAGCCGAGGAAGGCTCGTCGGCCGACGCGCCGCGCCGGGGGGGTTGACTCTTCCGGGGGCAGGGTG
>JABEUS010000150.1 GCA_013044285.1 Acidimicrobiaceae bacterium | reverse complement strand
GTGCGCGACGCGTCGCGCACCGCCGCGCGGGCCTTGATCGTGGAGAAGGTCACGATCTGGGCCACGTGGTCGGCGCCGTAGCGCTCGGCGGCGTAGCGGATCATGTCCCCGCGGTAGCGCTCGTCGAAGTCCATGTCGATGTCGGGCATCTGCTTGCGGCCCGGGTTGAGAAACCGCTCGAAGATGAGCCCGTAGCGAATGGGGTCGATATCGACGATGCGCAGGCAGTAGGCCACGCAGCACCCGGCCGCCGAACCGCGCCCCGGACCCACCCGAATCCCGACCTCGCGGGCGTGGCGAATGAGGTCCCAGACCACGAGGAAGTAGTCCGAAAAGCCCATGTCGGCGATGACCGAGAGCTCGTAGTCCAACCGCTCAACAACCCCGGGGGACAGCTCAGCGCCGTAGCGCTCCTTCGCCCCCTCGTAGGTCAAGTGACGCAAGTAGGCGTCGGCGCCCTCGGAGTGCACCCGGCCGGCGTGCTCTCGGGGAATCGGAAACTCCGGGAGAGCGTTATTTCCGAAGTCGATCGTGACCTCGGCGCGCTCGGCGATGGCCAACGTATTGTCACACGCCTCGGGGACCTCGGCGAACAGAGCCCGCATCTCGGCCGCACTCTTCAAGTAGTGCTGGTCGGATTGGAAGCGAAACCTATCGGGGTCGGCGACCCGCGAGCCCGTCCCGATGCAGAGCAGGGCGTCGTGCATCGCGTGGTCCTCGTGGCGCACGTAGTGCAGATCGTTCGTGGCGACGAGGGGGGCCCCGATCTCGCGCGACAGTCGAATGAGTTCAGGGTTGGTCCGTCGTTGTTCGGCCTGACCGTGGTCTTGAAGTTCGATGTAGAAGTTCTCCGGGCCAAAGATGTCCCGCAGCCGTCCGGCCAACTGGCGGGCCTTGGCGTAGTCGCCCTGGAGCAGGGCCTGCAGAACGACCCCCCCGAGACATCCCGACGTCGCGATGAGTCCGGGCGCGTGCTCGGAGAGTAGCTCCCAGTCCAGCCGGGGCTTGTAGTAGTACCCCTCGAGGTAGGCCCGCGACGAGAGGTGCCTGAGGTTGTCGTAGCCCTGGTTGGTGACGGCGAGCAACGTGAGGTGGTGGTAGAGCTTCTGTCCCCCTTCGGCGTCACCACCGGTGTCGTCGATCTTGCCCCGACGACTCGGTCGATCGAAGCGCGACTCGGCCGCCATGTACGCCTCGAGACCCAAAATGGGAGTGACGTCGTGTTTACGGCAGGTCTCGTAGAAGTCGATCAGTCCGTAGAGATTCCCGTGGTCGGTGATGGCGATGGCGCGCTGGCCGTCGGCCTTGGCGCTCAGCACCATGTCTTCGACGCGCGCGGCGCCGTCGAGCATCGAGTACTCGGTGTGGTTGTGCAGGTGAACGAACCCGTCGGGCACGCTGGCCCCTAGAGGTAGGTGCCGGCCCGGCCGTCTCCGGGCCCGGGGTTCAACGAGCGTTCGCGCATCTTCTCCAACTGAGCCGCGGCGGCGGCCTGTTGAGCGAACAGGGAGGCCTGAATACCGTGGAAGAGACCCTCGAGCCACCCCACCAGTTGGGCCTGGGCGATGCGCAGTTCGGACTCCGAGGGCACGTCGTCTCCGAAGGGCGGAGCCATCCGGGCCAGTTCGTTACTGAGATCGGGCGAGAGGGCACTCGAGAGTTCCTGAATGGAGGTCTGGTAGATCTCGCGCAGTCGCTTGCGACCGGCCTCATCGAGAGAGGAACTGCGGGCCTCGTCGAGCAGGGTCTTCACCATCGCCCCGATGCGCATCACCTTGGCGGGCTGGGAGATGAAGTCCGCTCCCTCCTCTTCCCCGGTGATCTTCTCGGGCTCGCCGGGAGCGATCACGTCGTCGGGGCCGACGGCCACGTTGTCGGAGTCGGGGGTGGAGTTGTTCGTCACCCTAAGAGTGTGCCAGACACCAGCGACAGAGCGGGCCGCGCCGGCCACCTCCCGGTAGGATGGCCCGGTGAAGGTGTCCACGCGCGGGGACTACGCCAGTCGGGCACTACTGAGTCTCGCGCTGAACCCCGAGCCGGATCACCCGACCTCTGTGCGCGACCTCGCCGAGCGGACCGGACTCCCCCAGCCCTACCTGGAACAGATTCTGCTGACCTTGAAGGGCGTCGGACTGGTGCGGTCGAAGCGGGGCGTGGGTGGGGGCTACGTCCTCGCCCGGGACCCCGAGGACATCACGTTGGCCGAGATCGTCGCCGCCGTGGACGGGCCCATCGTCGCCGGAGACTTTGGTGAGCCCCACCGAGACGGGGCGTGCAACCACGAAGGACAGTGCGTCCTCCTGGCCGTCTGGGCCGACGTGGGCTCCCACATGCGTGAACATTTGTCGAGTTTCACTCTCGCCGACATGGTCCGCCAGGCCCGGGGACTCCAACCGGCCCGTCGAACGCACGAGGGCGAGACGATAAGTTAAAACCTCCGTAAAGGTGAAATAAAGGTCCGTCTACCGTGTGGTAAGTTCGTACTACGCGGATAGGAGAAATCCCCCAACCGTGAGTGAGGAGCGAGCTGTGAACACCGCCAAGCGATCCACCGTCAACACCAACGACATGTTGGGCCTCCTGATGCGCGACCTCGACCGCTACCCCATGCCGAACTACGACGAGCAGGTCGAGTTGGCTAAGCGCGTCACCGCCGGAGACGAAGAGGCGAAGAAGCAGATGGTTGCGGCCAACCTACGACTGGTGCTCCACTGGGCCCGTCGCTACCAGGACCGCGGCGTCGAAATGGTCGACCTCGTCCAGGAGGGCACCTTCGGACTACTGCGCGCCGTCGAGAAGTTCGACTGGGAGCGCGGCTTTAAGTTCTCCACCTACGCCACCTGGTGGATTCGCCAGGCTCTCCAGCGGGCCGTTCAACAGCACGGGCGCACCATTCGTATTCCCCTCGAAGTGGGCGAGCAGTTGCAACGTCTCGAGGCGACGAGTGCCGAGTTGACCGCACTCTTTGGTCGTAAGCCGACCGACGACGAGTTGGAGGAGGCGACCGGGATGAACAAGGCCGAGCGCGACTCACTGCGCGGACTCGCCGGAGTGACGGCCAGTCTCGATCAGCCCGCGTCGTCGGACTCGTCCACCACTCTGGGCGACCTCGTCGCTCCGAGCCAGGACGACTGGGTGGGCTCGATTGAGCAGAACATGCTCGACCAGCAACTTCACCAGGCCCTCGGCCAGTTGTCCCCGCTCCAGCGCGACGTGATCGCTCTGCGCTTCGGTCTCAATGGTGCGACGCCGCTCTCGCTGCAGGCGACGGCGACCCACCTGGACGTCGGGGTTCGCCGCGTGCGCCGAGCCGAGGAGGAGGCGCTGGAGATTCTGCGTCAGGACTCCGCGGTGCGGGCCGTGCGCAGCGACGCCTCACTCTAGGGTTTGGCGCCACTCCGGGGTCAGGGCCGCGAGATCATCGGGTAGATCGGCGAGGTAGTTCTCCGGCTGCTCGCTCTTCGGGTTAAGAAACTCGAGGCGCTGAGAGTGCAGGAAGAAACGCTCCTCGGGTAGTCGGTGATCTCTCTGGTGGCCGTAACGCAGATCGTTCACGACCGGGTGACCGATGGTCGAGAGGTGTACACGAATCTGGTGAGTGCGCCCGGTGTCGAGTCGCAGGCGCAAGAGCGTCACCGCCGGCTTGTCGTAGCGGGCCAGCACCTCGTAGTGGGTCCGGGCGGCCCGTCCGTCGGCGCGTACCGCCATCAGGGTCGGTTGGCGCGTCGAGCGTCCAATGGGGGCCTCCACCACGCCCCTCGACTCCTCCACGTGCCCGTCAACGAGCCCGAGGTAGGTCCGGCCCATCTCTCGACGAAAGAGCTGGTCACGGAGTGACTCAAGTCCACGCGGAGTCGTGGCGACGACGAGGAGACCACTCGTTCCCTTGTCTAAACGGTGCACCACACCGGGCCGGTAGGGATCACAGAGTCCCGCGCGCACGAGCTCGACAATCTCTGGCCGGCGCGCCAGCACTCCGGCGATGAGAGTTCCGGTGCGTTGACCAGCCCCCGGGTGCACGACCTGGCCGGCCCGCTTATTCACCACGAGAAAGTCGTCGTCCTCCCCGACGATCTCGACCGGTACCGTCTCGTCGGCCAGGACGTCGTCACTGGTCTCTTCGACGTGGGCGACCAGGTGCTGACCGGTGGAGACTCGCACGGAGGGTTTCTTCGCGGTCGTTGCGTCGAGGAGGACCTGGCCCTCGTCGATCATCTTCGCCACCTCGGCCCGAGAGAGCCCCGAGACGAGACTGAGAGCCCGATCGAGGCGGAGACCGTCGAGAGTCCCCGGCACGATGAGGTTGATATCGAGATCACTCAACGAAACACCCGCCGTCCACGCACGATAAGAACCATCAAAACCACGAAGCCCACCGTGACGGCGCTGTCGGCCACGTTAAACACCGGAAAACGTCCCAGCGCGACAAAGTCGGTCACTTCATGAATGGGTGAAAGTAGGCGATCCCAAAGGTTAGCCAGTCCTCCCCCGAGGACCAGTCCCCACCCCACGCTCGCCGAGCCCGGCGCCGAGCGGACCGCCGCGATGAGCACGCCCACGAGCACCGCACTACTCACCATGACGGCCCAGGGGGCACTGGAGGCGCCGAGGGAGAAGGAGACCCCAGAGTTGAACTGGAGGCGCCACCACAGAGGCCCGAGGACGTGGCGAGCGTGATCGCTTAAGGCGTGTCGGGCCCAGCGTTTCGTGAGTTCGTCCGCGCCGATCACGGCCGCGGCGATCGCGACGACGGTGAGGGGAACGAGTGCTACACGGTGGCGCGACACGTCACGCACGTAAACACGGGGAGTTGGAACTCCAGGCGGGCCTTGGAAATCGGCTCGTAGCACTCGTCGCAGCGCCCGTAGGAACCGTCTTTAATACGTGTGAGTGCCACTTCGATCTCGTCGGCCTTCAGTCGCAGGGCGCTCGCGAACTCCTTAATCTGGTCCCGCTGGATGTCGGAGGCGACGCTCGATCCGTCCTCGTCGTCGTACTCCAAGCGCTCCCGGTCGACCAGCATCTCGTTCGCCTCGTCGTCGCTGATCGCGATCTGCGACATCGTGTGAGCGCGCGCCTCTAGGAGCAACGCTTCGAGTTGAGAGAGAAAAGCCGGGTCGTCCGCGTAAGGCTTGGAGTTTCTCTTCGCCTCCAGGGCCTCGACGCGCTGGCGCTCGGCCGCCTCGCGGCGCTCGAGACGACTCTTCTCTTCGGCTTCCAGTCGATCCAGTTCACGCTGCTTACGCGCTTCGGCGGCGGCCTTCTCCTTCACCTTCATATCGATCTCGCGCTGCTTACGCGCTTCGGCGGCGGCCTTCTCCTTGACCTTCTGGGCGAGGAGCCGAGCCTTTTCGGCGGCCTTGGCCTTCGCTTCCTTCTCCTTTTGGAGAAGGCGGGCTTTGGCCTCTTTGTCGCGCTGCGCCTTCAACTTCTCGGCGGCCTTGGCCTTCGCTTCCTTCTCCTTTTGGAGAGTGACGGCCTTAGCTACCGGCGCCTTGGCCGGGGCCGTAGCCACGGCCTTCTTCGCGGGGCTCGTCTTAGCGAGAGCGGGGGCCTTCTTCGCGGGGGCCTTTTTCGCGACCTTCGCGGGCGCCTTAGCCGCGACCTTCTTCACAGGGCTCGTCTTCGCCACCGCCTTCTTCGAGGTAGCTTTCGCGGGAGCCTTCGTGGCGGCCTTTTTCGCGGTGGTCGACATCGGGTTCTCCTTGGTTAGTGCGCAGCGAGGCTAGCAGTCGAGCGTCGCACAACGCTCACTACTCATCGAAATGAAGCGCTTGGGAAATGGTCTGACTCGCGGGAGCGACCGGGGCCGAAGGAGCGACCGGGGCCGCGGGAGCGGCGTGTACACCCTGTCCGAGACGCAACGAGGAGTCGACTCGGCTCGTGAGATCCGAGAGCACTCCGAGGAGCTGCTCACGGTCCACTTCGAGCTGACGGGTCAACGCGGTAATTTCTTCGCTCAAGCGCTGCTTCAGGCCGGTCAGGCGAGTGACCTCGTCCTCCGCCCGACTCTTCGCTTCGGTCATAATCTCTCGAGCCCGGTCCTGGGCCGCCTGGGTCACCTCGCGCGCTCGGGCCTCGGCCTCGGCGCGGGTCTCGGCGACGAAGTGCTGAGCCATCGAGATCATCTCGGCGATTTCTCCCGAGGCGTCTCGAGAAGCGACGGGGGCTGGGGCCGGGACGGGGG
>JABEUS010000149.1 GCA_013044285.1 Acidimicrobiaceae bacterium | reverse complement strand
TTCCAGGGCGGCGCGACGGTCACCACTCCGAGCGCCCGAGACCCGTCGTCGTGGGTCGCGTACTCCCGAGCGAAGTCGGCGGCTTCGGAGACTTCGGCGTTGCTCTCCCCCGGCGTCTTACCGGTATCGTGAGCCATCAGCGCCATCGTCTCGGCCCGTTCCCGGTCGGCCAGACGGGCGAACTCGAGGAGGAGAGCGGATCGTTCGACGTGACGCCGTTCGGCCCAACCGGGCTGGGCCTCGCGGAGCGTGCCGAGTATCCGCTCAACCTCGTCGGGGCTCGGGCGACGATAGTGATAGGCCACTCGACCCGTCGAGGGATCGACACCCGGTGTGTCACCGGGTTCGAGAAGTGTGTCCGCGACCCGGGCGAGGTCGAGAGCGTCCGTACACCGACGGAGGTGGTCGACGAATACGGGGTCGGTAACGTCACCGTCGGGGGTGTTGGCGAAAGCATCGACGGGTGGTTCGAGGGGGGTCCGAAGGCGTTCCCGGGAGAGGGCGCTGGTGTCCGCGAGACTCTTGAGGAAGCGCTCACGCTGGGCAGTGCGCGTCGGGGCCGACCGGGCGGTCCCCGGATCCACGAAGAAGGCCGCCGTCAGGTAGTTATCGGGAGAGGTGTTCTCATCGAGTCGACGGACCAAATACGCAATGGCCGCCGCGAAATCTCCGAGATCAGTCACCGGAGCGTAGGTGATGACGGGACAGGTGGAGTGTCGAGCGAGGAGTCGTGCCTCGGCCGGGGCCATTCCCTCGAGCATCTCTAGGTCCAGTCGCTCGAGCGCGCCGAGGTGGGCGGCGGCTTCGAGAGCGAAGGCCACGTGGTAGAGGTTGTGGCTCGCTACCCCCACCCGAAGTTCGGGACCCCGCGACAGCGCTCGCCCCACCAGATCGAGGTAACTCGCGTCGACGTCAGCCTTGGTTCGGTAGGTCGGCGGATGCGCTCCCGTCAGGCGGGCCTCCACCCTCTCCATGGCGAGGTTGGCCCCCTTGACGAGTCGAACCTTTAAGGGTGCACCCCCCAGAGAGCTGCGCGCGTGCGCTCGTTCTGCGAGGTAGTCCAGGACCTCTCGGGACTCGGGAAGATAGGCCTGGACCACGACACCCACCGAGAGTCCGAGGTACCGGGGCTCGAGGATGACCGCACCGAAGGCCTCCACAGTCACCCGTAGGTCCCGAAACTCCTCCATGTCGACGTTGACGAACACTGAGTGTTCGAGAGCGACGTCGAGAATTCGTCGCAACGCCTCGGCCAATCGGGTCGTCGAACCAACCCGGTCGTAGTAGTCGAGGTGAGCCACCACGGCCGAGAGTTTGACCGAGACGTAGTCCACGTACGGTCGCGTCATCATTTCGAGAACCCGGACGAGTCGTCGATCGGCCTCGTCTGGTCCGAGGACGGCTTCTCCAAGCACGTTCACGTTGAGGCGAATCTGTTCCTTCCTCCGAGTCTCCACGAGGGCTCGCAACTGTCGCGACTCGGTCGATCCGATGACCTCTCGGGTGAGCGACCTGAGTCGCCAGAGAACGAGTCGTTGCACGAGACGGGGAGCTACTCGGGCCAGTTGTTCGAGTCCGCGCAGCCCCCACCAGTCGAGGAGTGAAAATCCGCGGCGACCGCCGCGCGAGAGCGCTTCGGTAAGACTCTGTGCCGCCGCGCGCGCCGATCGAGTACGGACGACGTCGTCGGTGAGAGAGATCACGAGACCGAGTGAGTCGGGGTCATCGACCAGACGGGCGAGTCGGGCCCTCCCGCGACGCTCCCGACCGGTTCGCTCTCGGGCCGCCTGATCCATGAGCGCCTCCGCGCGGACCACGGCGACTGGACCTAGTTCTTGCAACCCTCTCAGACTGTCCACGGCAAACTCCCTTCGGGCGCGCCGGGTCCCTCCACCAGGGCGACGACACTGGCGCCGTGTCTAACCTACGTCGTCGCGCCCCCTCGGGGGCGAACACTCGCTACTAGGGTAAATGCGTGAGCATCGTCACCGTCTTTGGGGTGATTTCGCTCGGATTCATGATGACGATGTACGCCCTAGAGCACCGGGGACCTCGTTTCGTCGCCCTGTTCGCTCTGGGGTGTCTACTCTCGGGTCTCTACGGCTTTCTCTCCGGGGCGTGGCCCTTCGGCGTCGTAGAGACGATCTGGTCGCTCGTCGCAATTCGCCGCTACCGCGACCAACGCCACTCGTGAGAGCGACATCCCAATCCGACGGGTTAACTAGCGCTGACTGCGACCACCGAGGTGACGCCATCCGGCAGGGGCGAGGAGTCGAAATCCGACTTGAGCAATCCCGATGACGGCCAGCACCACCAACATCTGAATCACCGACAGGGCAGTCGCGGCGGCGAGATTGGTGTTCTGGAAGGACGTCAAAATCGCGGTCGCCATCGTCCTTACGCCAATGGGGGCGAGCATCTCCGACGTGGGTAGTTCGGAGAAGGTCGCCGCGAACGCCAGCAACCACGCCCACAGCAGTGGTCGGGCGAGAAGGGGTAGAACACAGCGCCGAAAGGCGGAGGGAGCGGAGGCTCCGTGGAGTCGACCGGCTTCCATGAGTGAACTATCTAACTGGGCGACCGGACCCACGAGTACTCGCGAATTGGAGGGTAGGGCGATAGCGAGATACCCCATCCCGAGCAACGTCATGGTCCCGTAGAGATTGATCCCGAGGCGCGAGAAGATCGGAAGGTTAAAAATGAAGAGAAATCCCGCCGCCACCACCAGTCCCGGAAGAGCGACCGAGGCGATGAGAACCACGTCACTCAAACGCCCGAAGAGACCCGGGCGCCGACTCGTAATGACCTTCGCCACCGCCGTCGCCAACACCACCGTCAACGTCGCGTTGATAAGCGACATTCGAAGTGACACGAGGAGCGGACCACTCAACCCCTGGTGAAACAGGGAGGTGTAGGCCGAGAAGGTCAAGTGGGAGAGGTTGAGTCCTGACCCCGGCGGCAGAAGGGTCGAGAATACCGATCCGAGAGCCGGGACCCCGATGGTGAGTGCGAAGAACACGAGCACCGCCAACGAGAGAAGAAGCCGACGGATCCCCGTGGGGTGAGACTTACTGACGAAACGGGACCGTCCGGAGAGTACGGCGTTGTGTCGACTCCTCAACACTCGGCTCTGGAACGCGAGCACGGTTCCGATAGTGAGCACCAGAAACCAACTGACGGCGGCGGCTTGGGGAAAGTTCGTCGGAAACGTGGCGATGGCCGCCATGATGTTCGTGGTGGCGACCGGAATGTTGTCGTTGGCGGCAATCGTGCTCGCGACACCAAAATCTCCGAGCGCTTCGGCGAACACGATTACGACGGCCGACGTGATAGCGGGCAAGATAATCGGGGCCACGGTGCGAAACGTGCGACCGATACCAGCGCCATGAATCCGTGCGGCGTCCTCGTAACGACGACCCATCGCGTAGAGCGCGGGGGCCAAGGCGAAGTAGGCGAACGGTACTCCACTCATCGCGAGTACGAAGATGATTCCACCCGGTCCGAGCAGAGCACTACTGAGCGCCGGTGTGACGAGCCCCATCCGAGCGAGGGCTCCACTGGGCGAGAGGACCTCCTCCCAGCCGACCGCCGCGATGTAGGTCGGCACGAGGAGTAGCGTCCAGAGCGCCCCGGGAATCAGTCGGGCCAACCACAGGTCCGTACGCTGAACGATCATGGCGAGCCCGCCCGCGATCGTCGCGGCAATCAATCCCGCGGCCGTCGCGAACATGAGGCTGTTGCGGATGCCCGTCATCTCAAATCCCGTGAACGCCTGGCTAAAGGGCGCGAACGTAAACCAACTCGCTCCTTGAGAGAAGAGGCGAGGCGAGACGGCGAGAGAGAGGAAGCTGACCGTAGGTACCACGGCAACGAGCGCCAGCACCACCCACAAGAGGGGTCGGGCGACGCGACCGAGCACTCGCTCGATCAACGCCCACCCGACCCCACGCGGACTCGTGCCAACTTCGCGAAGTCCGACGTTGGCCACTACGCGATGTGGGTGGAGAACCAGGTGTTGATGCTCGGCTCCAACGCACCCCAGGTGTAGGGGTTGTAGAAGATGAACGGCACACTCGAGACTGCCGGCACGTGGGGGCGCGGAGCGGTTCCGGAAATAATCGGGAAGAAGTTGGAGTCACCCGAGGGGTCACCGGTCCGCATCACCGCCTGGCCCGCGGGGCTGTAGACGAAGTCAGCGAACTTCTTCGCCACCGCGATCTCAGCCTTCGAGGCCTTGCCGTCGATGGCGAGGGTGCTCGGCAGTTCGGGGGAAGGCTTGGGGTAGACGACACCAAGGCTTTGCCCCTGGTCGAAGGCGCCGATTCCGTCGGTGTTCTGTCCGAGCACAATCTTCACCTTGCCGGCCTGGAGGTCGGGAAAGGCGTTGTTCGACGAGACCTTGAGACCGTTGGCCTTCAACTTCTCCATGAACTTCTCACCCTGAGCCACGCCACCGAGGGACTGGAAGAGTCCGGCCAGCATGGGGTACGTAGGACCGTCCACGGCCGGGTTGTTCATCTCCACCTGGCCCCGCCACTGCGGCGAGAGCAACGCGGCCCACGTGCGGGGAGGGTTCTTCACGATCTTCGAGTTGTACATGAAGGCCCCCGAGACGGTGAGACCGGTAGGAATGTAACTACCGTCGGCGGGCACCAACTTCTTACCGAGCGCAGTCAAGTGACCCGTCGTGGGTTCGAAGTGACGAAGGAGCAGGCCTTCCTGGTCGAGGGCGGCGTAGGGAGCCGCGCCGTCGGTCCACGCAACGCCCCACTGGGGGTTACCCTTCGTCGCCTGGATGAGAGCCAGGGTCGGTCCGGTGGAGTTGTCAGAGAGCTTGCAGGTAATGCCGGTGGCCTTCTGGAACGCGGTGCACATCGCCGAGTCGTAGCCCTCGGACGAGAGGAAGTAGAGCGGAGTCGAGCTAGCACGACTACCCGCGTGGCCCGACGATGCGAGGGCCACGCCAGCGGGCGCGAGGGCGAGGGCGAGGGCTCCGGCTACCACCGGAGTAAATCGCCGCGACCAGCGCGAAGGTCGAATAATCGGAGTACCGACGGAAACGGTTTCACGGGAAGTTGTCATGGCCTGAAGTTCACCAGTGGCAAGTGTTCGGGAATCGTTCGTCGAGTGACGGTTTGGCGAACTCGGATCATTGTTAAGAATCTCTTACACAGAATTCTCAGACAAGAACTCAGTCGAAACCCCGCCGCACCCTGACTCGTGAGATTGAGCTCACAGTGGTGCGGGTCCTACCCGAGGTCTGGTTCTTCGTCAGATTCAGTCTCGAGGAGGATGCGGCTCAGCAACTCGGTGAGCCGATCCGGGCAACTCAGCATGGGCCAGTGACCGGAGTCGAGGTCGACAAAAGTTACGTCTCGTAACGCCTCCACTTCGGGCAAGTAACCCGCGTCCACCCACTCTCGTGCTTGGGCCGACGTGAACTCCGGACAGATCACGGTGACCGGTATCCGGTAGCGCCGGGGGTCGTGAAAGACCATCACCTTTTCGGTGACTCGCGCCGAGACCGGATGGCTCATCGCCACGAAGCGCGCTCGCTGCGTCTCGTCGAGGTCCTCGGTATCGGGCCCTTCGAAGACCTCCCAGCCGGGAAAGGTAACCCACCCGTTCTGTGGCTCGAGATCACCGAAGTAGGGCTGATCAGCACCCCCAGGAAAACCCCCCACGCAAATCAGTCGAAGAACCGACTGCACGCGACAATCGAGGCTCAGCCACCCCAATTTGGAACCGGCCGAATGACCCACGAGCACCCAGGGGCCCTCCACGGCGTCCATCTCCGCCGTGATAGCCCCAATCTGATCGTCCAAGGTAGCGTCAGGATTATCGTCACCTTGTCCGGGTAACGAGACCGCGACCACGTGATGACCCACCGCTCGGAGAGGTCTCGTCACGTCCTCCCACACCGCAGCGTCCAACCAGAGTCCGGGGATGAGCAGTACGTTCACACTCTCAACCTACCGACAGTCACTTTTTACCCGCCAATACTCCTACGATGAGCGGGGTGTCTTTCACTCCCCTCACCCCTTGGCTCCTTTTTGACTACGGAGAGGTGTTGTGTCTCGCCCCGAGTCTGGAGGAGAGGGACGACTTCGAACGGGCTCTCTCCGACGTGATGGCCCCTCACGAGCTCTGGCCTCGTTACTGGGCCGAACGTCTGGAGTACGACCGGGGTACCGTTTCGACACTCCACTACTGGCACCGAGTCCTTGGGATCGAGGTCTCCGAGGAACGCGTCGACGAGATTCACCGGGCAGATATCGCCATGTGGAGCCACCCCAACCAGGCGACTCTCGACTACGTGGACCGGGCCCGCCAGGTTGGGTACCGGTTGGCTCTTCTCTCTAACGCCCCCGCCCCCTTCGGGGACGTCTTCGACCAGTTCGGGTGGTTAGAGGCATTCGAGCCGCGTATCTTCAGCGGCCGGCTCGGCCTCGTGAAGCCTAACGACGCCATCTTTCACGAGTGCCTCGGTCTCATGAATGCCTCTCCCGACGAGGTCACCTTCATCGATGACCGGGAGGACAACGTGGAGACCGCGCGCCGGCTGGGAATCTCCGCGGTGCACTTTCGCGATCCGGGTCAACTCGAAGCACTGGTCGACGAAAAGTCTTAGGCCGTCGTCATGAGTTGCGCCCCTTCGGGGTACTGGTGGAGGCGAATCGGTCCGTCCTCTCCCACCAGTAAGCACTCGCCGGTCTGAACACCGGCGCGACCGTCTCGCGTCACGACGTTCGGTTGTACGACGAGTGTCATTCCCGCTTTCAGAGTGAAATCGGGCAACGCCGCGTGCGGTCGACTCCGCGATCCGAGGATCGGGGGTAGGTACCCGCCACCGTACCCGTGGACGAGATCGTCGATGGTGGTGAAGCCCGCCTCTTCGATGACTGAGGAGGCCTCAACGAGACGGGAGACCGGAGTTCCCGGTCGGAGGAGCGTGCTCAGTCGGGCGAAGGCTTCCTCGGCGACGTCGTGGAGATCCTTGAAGAGAGGATTGAGCGGGGCCTCCACCGAAAAAGTTCGCAGAATCTGGGCCCCGTAGTCGAAGAAGTTCACCGTGATCTCGGTGGATATAACGTCACCCGACTCCACCCGTCGTGTGGAGGGGTGTTGGCGCGGTACCGCGTAGGTCGGATTCTCCATCGGGTTGACAGCGAAGTAGTGCAGGCCGTTGACTCCCCCGAGGGGGAGAAAGGTGGCCTCGACCCGGGCCCCGAGTCCGCGCTCGTTCTCCCCGAGAACCCGCGTCTCCAACACACTGACGGCCCGGTCCCCGAGGTGGGCGGCGAGCGACATCCAGGAGATCTCCTCGTCAGACTTGACGAGGCGCTCCTTCACGTAGGCCCCGGTGAGATCGACGAGTTCGACTCCCTCGCCGACCAGACGAGTCGCGATGTTCCACGGGAGAGGTCCGATGACCCCTACCCGCCGAGCACCTCGGCGACGAATCTCCTCGCTGATTCCCACGCCGGTATCGGGTCCGACCCATTGGACCACTACGCCTTCACTGAGACGAGTGGCGAGAGGAACGTGATTGAAGAACTGGATGAGTAGCGAACCCTCCCCCTCGGGCGCGAGCACCAGGGCCGCTTCGCGGGTGACGGGCCACTGCGTCCACCACGTGACCGCTCCCCCCACCCCGGAACTGGAGTACGCGAGAAGGTGGTCGACGTCGTGGGCTAGACGGAGATTCTCGGCGACGAGGGCGCGCCGTCCCATTTCGGTCTCACTGAAGCGAGGGTAAGGCGCGTCGAGCAACTGTCGGTGGTGAGGTGAGAGGTCCCCGGAAGTATTCATCACCCTCAGTTCTATCCCGGCCAAGGTTCCCGGAGTGTGCGGGGGCCCTAATTCGACCTACGACAGGTGGGAACCAGGTGCAGGTATGCTTAGAGCGGCTGTTAGTTTCAGTTCGCCACTCGGACCCCGTGGACATTTACGTGTGTGGTTGGGGGGTCCTGTGCCGAATGAGGAGAAGCTTTCAGGTGTGCTGAGCGAGTTCGCTCGCACGATGGTGACGGACTTTCCCATTCAGCGCATCCTCGACCGGCTGGTGGAGCGGATAGTGGAGATTCTGCCGATTACCGGTGCGGGGGTGACTCTTATCACACCCAGTGCTGAGCCCCACTACATCGCCGCATCGGACGACTCGGCGTTGCTCTACGAACAACTACAGGCCGAGGTGGGCGAGGGTCCCTGCCTACTCGCGTACGACTCGGGGGAAGCGGTCTGCGTCGCCGACCTCTCCGAGGAGGGTCGTTTCCCGGCTTTCACCCCGCGTGCACTCGATGCTGGGCTGAGGGCGGTTTTCACGTTCCCGTTGCGCAACGGGTCCAGTCGTCTCGGCGCACTGGACCTGTACCGTGAGGAGCCCGGTCCCCTTGAGAAAGACGCGATGGAGGCGGCCCAGACACTCGCGGACGTCGCTGCTGCCTACCTGCTCAATGCACAGGCTCGAGCCGAACTCTCAGAAACCTCTGCGCGTTCGCACTTCAGTTCGCTGCACGATGCTCTTACGGGACTGCCGAACCGAGTACTCCTCGTGGAGTTACTCGAGTTCGCCCTCATGCGGGCCACCAAATCCGATGTTTTGCCGGCGGTCCTGTTCGCGGACCTCGACCAATTCAAGAGCATTAATGATACGTACAGTCATCGCATCGGCGACGAACTGCTGATTGCGGTGGCCAAACGTCTAGGCAACCTGCTTCGTTCGAGTGACGTACTAGGGCGTCTCTCCGGCGACGAGTTCGTCATGGTGTGCGAGGACCTCGATGATCCGTCGCAAGTTGACGTAATCGCCCAACGCATCTCGAGTGCGCTGGGCTCGCCGTTCGAACTGTCGTGCGGTCTCGTGGACATGACCGCCAGTGTGGGAATTGCCGTTGCCGATCACGGCGAGAGTGCCGAAGAGATACTTCACCGGGCCGATATGGCCATGTACCAGGCTAAATCCAAAGGGCGAGGGCGTCACCAAATTATCGACGTACACGAGCAAGCGGAGTCCGAGCGACGCACCACCCTGAAGTTCGACCTGCACACCGCGGTGAGGAACCAGGAACTACACGTTGACTACCAGCCCATCGTCAAAACGTCAGATCGGCGCATCATCGGATTCGAAGCCCTCCTACGTTGGACTCACCCGATCTACGGTCCAATCTCGCCCTCCGTACTGATTCCCCTGGCCGAAGAAGCCGGACTCATAGGGGCCGTCGGCGCGTGGGTCCTCGCTCAGGCGTGCATCGACCGTCGTCGCTGGTCGGCTGTCGATGCCGCCGCACCACTCGGGGTATCGGTGAACGTCTCGCCCCACCAGCTGATGGAACCGGACTTCGTCGACTCCGTCAAGGCGACTCTCGGATGTTCGACTTCCGGTATCGACCCCGCACTCCTCACCCTGGAGGTCACCGAGAGCGTGATGATTCACGACAGTGCGCGAGCGCTCCTCGTCCTCGACGATCTGAAGCAGCTCGGCGTGAACCTGTCCCTAGACGACTTCGGCACCGGATACTCCTCGCTCAACTACCTCGACCGGTTCCCCGCGGATGTTCTCAAAATTGACCAGACTTTCATCGGACGACTCGACCAGGGTCACCCGAGCCAAGCCATCGTCGCCTCGATTATCTCGCTCAGCCGCACCCTAGGAATGAAAGTGGTGGCAGAAGGAGTCGAGACACTCGAGGAACACCAGTTTCTCTCCGAGATAGATTGCGACGCGTGTCAGGGCTTCTATTTTGCCCAACCCATGCCCTCGAACGAGATTGACCTGCTCATCGAGCGGCCCGACGCCAGCGGAGCCGTGCTCCTACCGGTGTCATTCACACCATCTCACCGTGACCAACTCGGATCAACAATCAAGAGTGCCTTTTGCGCTTCTCTCGATACATTGATTCGTCCGATCGAATCATGAGTGATTCCAACGTCTCTTTCTCCGACCATTTGGAAATGGCGACACCAATGCTCGTCTCGAGTCGATAGGGGCGTTCGCCGTTATTGTTACTTTCGTCAAGAGCCCTTCGTAACCGATCAACTGCTGCTTCGTGCTCGCCCGACCCCGAGAGAAGCACAACGAATTCGTCACCACCCAACCGAGCGATGACGTCCGACACACGAAACGCTCCTCTTAAAACGTCCGCAAAATCGCGAAGTGCTCGATCACCCTCGGCGTGAGAAAATTGGTCATTGATCGACTTAAAGTCATCGAGGTCAAGAAAGAGGAGAGCGGAGTCAGTTAAGACCCTGCGGTTGATTTCGAGCACGATGGCGGCGGCCATCTCAAATCCTCGCCGGTTACCGAGGCCAGTAAGAGAATCGGTCACTGCCATTCTGCTCGTCGCAATTTCGTTCTCTACCATCTCGGCCAAATCGCGAAGTGAATCGAGTTCCTCTGGGGTCAATTCTCTTGGGCGCTGATCAATGAGGCACAAGGTACCGAGGGTTGTGCCACCGGGCCCGGCAATCGGACAACCCGCATAGAAACGTATGTCGGGGCTCCCGACCACGAAGGGGTTATCCGAGAATCGGTCATCTTTGGTGGCATCTGGAACCATCATCACTTCATCGCTCAAGATGGCGTGTCCGCAGAACGAGATGTCGCGCGGTGTCTCGGTCAACTCAATGCCAATGCGAGACTTAAACCACTGACGGTCCTCGTCCACGAGCGTGACCAACGCTGTAGATACTCCAAACAAACGTTGGGCGAGTCGAGTAATTCGGTCGAAACGCTCTTCGGCGGCACTATCCAACAACCCAAGCGAGCGCAACTCTAGCAATCGCTCAGTCTCGTTCGCAGGACGGCCAGGTTTCATAGCAACTCCACCTTAAGACGACTTCGAAGCCACCGTTCGCCAATTGTATTACGTGGTGATCCCGACACGGATCACGTTCGTCGTCAGGCGTTATTAACTAATTTCACTGGACTCGATTCAACAAGATTCCTACCTTCGATTGGGAATTGAGTCTCCCCGGTAGAGTGGTAGTAGCGCCTGCGCTAGCAATCCACTTCGACTTTGCGAGTCCTCCAGACACTGGGAAGGGACTATCGTGAGCCGGGAGCATATCCCAGAGTTAACCTCCGAGCGCCTCGTTGATTTATCGATCGACATGCTCGGCACGGCGACGTTCGACGGCTACTTTACGGTGCTCAATGCGGCTTGGGCCAAGACCTTGGGTTGGACTATCGAAACGTTGATGGCGGAGCCGTACACCTCCTTCGTCCATCCTGATGATTTGGCGCTGACCCTCCAATGCGCAGCAAACTTGACGGTGCCCGGCACGGCGAACGTCAGCGAGTTCGAGAATCGCTATCGCACGAGTAGCGGCACCTATCGATGGTTTCGGTGGAGTGCAACCGCGGCCGACGACATTATCTACTTCGTCGCACACGACATCACTGCTCAACACGAAGAGCGCGTCCGAGCGACGCAGCGGGAAGAAGCGCTCTTGGAGTCCCAAGACTTCGTCATCGGCCTGTCGAACAGCATCGCCGAGGGGATCTTTGCGGCCGACCACAACGGACGTACTACCTATCTAAATGATGCTGCGCAGAGGATGCTCGGCTGGTCAGACAAAGAACTTCTCGGTTCGAAAATACACGAGGTTATTCACTTCGAGCGACTCGACGGGTCCGAGTTCCCAATTGAGAAGTGTCCCATCGTTAACACTGCGGTGAAGGGGGAGGTGGTTCGCGTCGCGCGAGATGTTTTCATACGTCGCAATGGAACCCGCCTACCGGTATCGTATAGTTCCTCGCCACTCCATCAAGATGGTGTTTTCGGATCCGTCGTGGTGTTCGACGACATCACCACCCAACTCGCGACCGAGTTAAAGGCGGAGAGGGAGTTGGACAAGTTGTCCTGGATTGGACGTGTCCAAGACTGCGGGGATCCCAATTAGTGGTCCAGAACCAATGAGAGTCGTTCTTGGTTTTGCTGCCTCCACAACTCCTTGAACTCGACCGGAGTCAGGTAGCAAAG
>JABEUS010000148.1 GCA_013044285.1 Acidimicrobiaceae bacterium | reverse complement strand
GGGTCGGGATGGTGCGCCCACGTGAGCTTCCTTCGTCCCCACCCGCCCTACGCCGCCGCCGGGGAGGACGCCCGACGCATCAATCCGGCCGACGTGAGCCTGCCCCTCTCGCCGAGCGAGACGCGACACCCCCTCCACGAGGTCGCCCTCACCTCCGACTACGCACGTGCCCCCCGGGTCGAAGAGGAGATTCGTCACCTGCGAGCCCAGTACTACGGCATGATCGAAGAGGTCGACTTCCAACTCTCCCGCGTGGTCGAAGCGATCGAGGACCGGGGGGAGTGGGACGACACCCTGGTCGTCATCACGGCCGACCACGCCGACCAACTCGGTGATCACGGACTGATCGAGAAGCTGGGCTACTTCCCCCAGAGCTACCACATCCTCGGCCTCTGGCGCGATCCTCGTCGCACCGACAACGGGCGAGTCCTCGACCAACCGACGGAGAACGTCGACCTACTCCCCTCACTCGCCGTCGCCCTCGGACTGGAGCCCCCGCGCCAGGCCGACGGTCGAGTCCTCCAACAGATTCTCGATGATCCCGAGGCCGAGTGGCGCACCCACGTTCACTACGAGTGGGACTTTCGCTTCTTGTTCATCAACGCGGACACGCCCCAGTGGCCCTTTGACCGAAGTCTGTCCTCGAAAAACTTGGCCGTCTCCGTCGGGCCCGACAGTGCCTACGTGCACTTCGGTGACGGGGACTACCTCGCCTTCGACCTCGCGGCCGACCCGACCTGGCGCACCCCTCTCGTCGACGGGGACCGCCTTCGGGAGGCTCAGCGAGAGATGCTGACCTGGCGCCAGAACCATCTCGGGCGCCTCTACACCGATATGTTGCTGCGCCCGGAACGTCCGGGGCGCTGGCCCGACGTACCCGTGCGCTCGTGATCCGTCTCGACGACCTCGCTGACCTCCTACGCGCCCGCGGGAACGAGTACTACGGGGAGGACGTCACTCTCCTCCAGCACAGCCTCCAGACGGCCGACCTCGCCGAGGGTGCCGGGCTCGACGATCACCTCGTCGTGGCCGCGCTCTTTCACGACATCGGCCACGCCCTCGAGAGAGAGGTGGGAGTGAGAGAAGACGACGTCCGACACGAGGTTCACGGCGAGCGCCTACTCGAGGGCCTCTTCGGCCCCTCGGTCGCGCGACCGGTTGGACTGCACGTCGTCGCGAAGCGATTCCAGTGCACTCGCGTGCCGAGTTACGTGGAGAGCCTCTCGAGTGAATCGCGCCGGAGCCTCGAGCGCCAGGGTGGACCACTCACTCTCGACGAGTGCGCCGCCATCCAGGCTGATCCCTACTTCTCATCCGCACTGACGCTGCGACGACTGGACGACGCGGCGAAGAGTCCCCACGCGCGACCCCGCGACCTCCAGTACTTCCTCGACGTCGCGCGCCGCGTTATCGAGCGGAACTGACCAAGAGGTCCGGGGCGACCACCTCGAAGTCGACGCGGGCGAGGTGGGGCAACTCCTCCGAGGTTCGGTGGGCGACGTCGACTTTGATCATCGTCGAACCAAACGCCACCTCGAGCCGGGTCATCGAGCCGAGAAAACTGCGATTCACGATGACGGCCGGGCCCTCGTCGGAACGACGGACCGCGAGGTCCTCCGGACGAACGAGCGCTTCGAGGTTCCCCGTACCCGCGCCGAGTTGACCACGCACCGGTACGACCGCGCCGAGTAGCTCGACGTGGTGGTCGTCTCGACGAACGACGGGGATGCGCGACGTAATTCCGACGAACTCAGCCACGAAGGCCGTCGTGGGACGGGCGTAGAGTTCGGCGGGCGCAGCAATCTGTTCGGCCCGCCCGTTGTACATCACGGCGACGCGGTCGGCCATGGAGAGGGCCTCCTCCTGGTCGTGCGTGACGAAGAGAGTGGTGATGGAGAGCCGGCGTTGTAAGAAGCGAATTTGGTCGCGTAGTTCGGCCCGCACCTTCGCGTCGAGGGCCGAGAGAGGCTCGTCGAGCAACAGCACCCGGGGCTCGATGGCCAGCGCTCGAGCGAGGGCCACTCGCTGTTGTTGACCGCCGGAGAGTTGGTGTGGAAACTTCGAACGGTGCTCGGCCAGTCCCACGAGCTCCAGGAGTTCACCGGCGCGTCGGCGCCGTTCGGCGCCGCTGACCCGGCGCAAACGAAGTCCGAAGGCCACGTTGTCGTGGGCGGAGAGGTTGGGAAAGAGGGAGTAGGACTGAAAAACCATGCCCATGTCCCGGCGTTGGGCCGGGACTCCCGTCACGTCGGCCCCGTCGACCCAGACGGAACCCTCATCGGGTGTTTCGAAACCCGCCAGAACCCGAAGCGCGGTGGTCTTTCCACAGCCGGAAGGTCCGAGGAGGGCGACGAACTCACCCGGCTCGAGGTCGAGCGAGAAGCCGTCGAGGGCGGTCGTGGTGGCGAAACGTCGACGCAGATCACGTAGGGCGACGGGAGAACCCGTGCGCTCCTTCGGGGCGGTGTCGTCGCGAGAGGTACTAGTGGAACTCATCGTGGTCATTTCTGCGCCCTCCGTTGGCGCCACTGAAGTCGGCCGAGGTCGGCGACGAGAACGACAGCGAGCAGGATCCACGCACCCACGAGGGACAGCATGGCCGCCGCCGTCGTGATGTGCCCGTCCGAGAGGGAGAACTGGGCGATCCAGACGGGCAAGGTCGGCGTCACCTGGAAGGACGCCATCGTGTACTCCGAGTAGACGAGAGCGACCACGAGAGCGACCGAGGAGACGAGGGCCGACGACAGGTTCGGCAGGATTACCCGCCACACAATCGTCGTGATACGCGCCCCGAGGGAGCGACCCGCCTCCACCAAGGTCCCGAGGTCGAGCGCGAGCAGACCCGCGTCGAGAGATCGATAGACGAAGGGTAGAGAGATAACGACGTAGAGAACGGCCAGGTGGTACGGCCAGATGAGAAGCCACGTGGGGGCGGTGTGCATGAAGCCCAGAATCAGGACGATCGGCGGAAAGACGATCGGAAGAAGGGAGATCACTTCGAGGACCGGCCGCACCGCGGGCGCGCGGAGGTGGGCGTACACGATGGTCGGAACGACCAGTAGAAGTACGCCAATGACCGTCACGACCGCCAAGCGAGTCGAGTACCAGAAGGCGTCCGTGAAGCCGGCCTGGGCGGGAATCACGGCGACCGAGTGAAACGAGAAGTTGCCGTTATCGTTCTGGAGGGCGAAGCGGGCCCCGGCGTAGAGGGGGGCGAGCACGTAGAAGCCGAAGATCCAGAGGATGAGTCCTCGAGACAGTCGGGCGCGCCACCGGCGCTGACTCACGGAGGGGACCACTCCCCCGGTATCTAGGACCGTAACCACTTTTGACTCCGTCGTTGGGCGAGAACGTAGAACACTGTGGTGACGAGCAGGATGATCATCATGCCCACCGAGATGGCGTACCCGATGTGTTCTTGACCGGCGATCACGTTGCCGTTGAGGAAGTTGCCGATCAAAATTGGCGCCAGGGCGACCGACCCGCTGGTGAGGGCCTCCGCCGTCGCGTAGGCGGAGAAGGCGCTACCGAAGAGGAGGAGAACCGCTCCGAGGATGGCCGGAGCCAGGACCGGAAGTCCAACTCGTCGCCAGTAGGTGAAGGGCCCGGCACCGAGACCTTCGGCCGCCTCGCGCCACTGGGCCTTTAGACCCGACAGGGCCGGGGTAACGACGAGGACCATCAGGGGAATCTGGAAGTAGCAGTAGATGAAGACGATACCGGCGAAGTTGAAGAGACTGAAACCGTGATTCCAGGGGTTGAATCCAACGGCGGAGAGCCACTGAGTCGTGAGGCCGGTCGTCCCGTAGGCGGCGATAAAGATGAAGGCGAGATTCACTCCGCCGAAGTTCGCGAGCACCGCCGAGGCGGACGCCACGATTCGTTGGACCACCGGGTGACGAATCGAGGCGAGGGCGTAGGCCACCACGAGACCGATCACCCCGGGAATCAGTGAGGCTTCGAGGGAGACTTCGAGGGAGTTGACGAAACCCGCCCGGTACACCCCACTCGTGAGCAGGCTCATGTTGTGCCAGGTGAGATGGCCCGAACGAGTCTGCAGAGCCAGGACCACGATAGCGACAATCGGAAGGAGCAGCGCGAGGCCCACGTAGACGAAGAAGGGGGCGAGGGCGAGCCCGTCGATCCACCAGCGCCGCCGGCGTCGGGGCGTGGGGAGACCGGCCCCGGGTGGGGGGAACCCGGGGCCGGTCGATGCGTCGCCGAAGGCGACGACGAGGACGTCGTTACTTGACAGTTCCGACCTCACCGGCCCACTTCGTCGCCAGGGTGGTGGCGTCGGTGGTCTGTTGGGCCGGGGTGGCGACCACGGTCGCCGGGGCGCCCATGGGGATCGCCGGCAGCTTCTTCAGCAGGCTGGTGTTGATGGTCTTGTTCTTCACCATCGCCGCCAACTCCACCGGACGGGTGAGACCCGCGAGGAAGCCGTTCTGACCCTGCTTGGAGTAGAGGAACTCCTCCCACAGACGAGCCGCCGCGGGGTCCGGGGCGTTCTTCGGAATGGCCTGGGTGTAGTAACCGGCGTAGACCGCGTCCGACGGAATGACGATCTTCCACGTCTTCACGACCGAGCCGATCTCCGAAGCCTGCAGGTAGTCCCACCACACCACGATCGGGGTCTGACCACTCTGCACCGTGTTCGGGCCCGCGGTGACCGGAACGAAGTTTCCGGCCTTCTTCAGAGCCGCGAAGTAGGAGATTCCCGGGGTGATGTTGCCGGCCTTGCCCTTGTTCGCGAGCGACGCGGCGAGCACCGCGGCGAATCCCGAACCGGACTGGTTGGGGTCGCCGTTGATCGCCACCTGGTTCTTGTACATCGGGTTGAGCAAGGACTTAAAGGAGGTCGGAGCGGTCTTCACGACGGCCGAGTTGTACCCGATGGCCACGATGCCGCCGTAGTCGTCCGCCCAGGTTCCCGTCGGGGACTTGGCGTTCGAGGGAATCATGTTCCAGGTGGCGACGCGGTAGGTCGACCACAGTCCCGGGTTCTGGGTGGCGTGGGAGGTGCCCACGTCCACGGCGTCCGGGCTCTGACTGGTGGAGGGGGCCTCCACCGCAGTGATCTCGTTCGCGCTCGAGCCGTTGGGGTTGGTGTCGGTGATGTGAATTCCGTACATCTTCGAGAACTCGTCCATCAGGTTGCCGTAGTTGGCCCAGTTACGGGGCAACGTGATGACGTTCAGTTGCCCTTCCTTCTTCGCCGCTGCGACGAGGGCACTCATGCCTCCGCAGGACTTGAGGTTGGTGCAGGTCGAGTAGTTCACCGAGGCGTGGCTCGAGCTCGACGCCGAGGCCACTCCCGCGAAACCGCTCGCCGCCGTCGTCGCCACGATGAGCGACGCCGCCAGATTCTTCAATCGCATCTTGTCTCCTTGACGCTGGTCGAACCACGGTGGCTCGACCCGTGCCAGGCTACGGAGACTGGGTAACCTCGCCGGGGTGGACACGTGACGTTTGACGCACCCTTCTGCAACACTTTGGGTGTCACCAGTTCGCCAAAAGTTCACCCGACTCGACCACACTCGCGAGCACGTGCGCAACGCCGAGCGCGGCGAAATCGTCCCTCGTTCCGGTGCCGCTCAGGACCCCCACCACGAGACCGACCCCTGCTCGACGAGCACTGGTGATGTCGGAGGGGGTATCTCCGAAGGCGGCCGAACGAGTGATGTCGGTCACCGCGAGTTCACGCGCGCAGTGCCAGATCATGTCGGGAAAGGGACGGCCCCGTCCGGCGTCGACGGGCGACACTCGTACTCTGAAGAGGTCGTTCCATCCGAGCCGCTCAATCAGTAGTTCCCGGGTCTCGGGTGAAAAGCCCGTCGTGAGTCCGACGCGGACGCCCCGCTCGATCAGATCCTCGACGAAGAGGCGCACTCCGGGGATCTCCCGAGCTCCGCGCTCGTCGACGACCTCACGAAAGAGTCCCTCGAACGCGTGGTTGAGTTCACTCGCACGCTCCCCGAAGAGGTGTGTGAAGACCTCGATCTTGCTCTGACCCATCGTCTCGACGACGTAGTTTCGAGCGGAGACTCGCTTCGTCCCGTCCAACTCCGCCAGGTCGAGCACCCGGTCGAAGGCCTCGAGGACCGACGCACCGTCTTCGACGGTGGTTCCCGCCATGTCGAAAGCGGCCACGTCAATCACTGAAGCTCTCCTCCGCTATCGCGGGGGCGCAGGTCATTCCTCGCCCCCCAACTCCCGTCACCGTCCACACGTCTCGCGCGACCTCTGCTCGGTAGTAGAGACGAGGGTCGTCACGGTCCCCGATCTGGAGGTAGATCCCCGTCCAACGGCGCTCCAGTTCCGGTAACTCTCCGATGACCGCACCGGCGGCCCGTTCGATCACCCGGTACGCGGCGTCACTCGACCAGAACTCCGACTCGGAGGGCACCTCGTGGGTGTCACCTATGGTCAATCGTCCGTCGAGACGTTGTTGAACCAGTAGTTGGTTGGCCCAGGCCGCGGCCTCGGGCTCTTGGGGGCCGAGGAGGTGTCGCAGTCCCTCGAACGCCGGGTAGTAACGAAAGGAGTCCCCGTTCGCCACCGAGGTGGAGAGAACGCTGGAGTGAGGGGCGGTCTCGACCATGTGGAGGTGAACGTGAGTGAGACCGACCCCCTCGTGCAGTTCTCGAAGAATCCCGTGAGTCGGTGCCCCCACGCAGAGGTAGGTGCGATCGGCTCCGTGATGCTCCCCCCGGTGATCTCTCACCCCTCCGTCGCTCACCGCGACGACTTCGCGCTGGGCTTCGTAGCGGTACTGGCCAGTCGCGAGCATGGAGTCGCGTAACGCGCCGAGAGCCGAGCGCGACTCGACCGCCGCGTCGCGCGTACAGCGCAGCGCCCCCTCGTACTCCCCGATGAGAACCGGGTTGAGCGCGCGGGCCTCGTCCCAGTCCAGCCATTCGAAACCCCGTTCCGCGGCGTCGGGGAGCCCGAGGGCCGCCCGAGCGAGGTCCGCCTCCGGCCCGGGTCTCACGACACTCAGCGAGCCGTTGGCCCGAAAACCCACGCCGGGGACCTCTCGGGCGATCTCCTCCCACAGATCGCGGGAACGCTGAGCCAGGGCTAACTCCGCACCGGCGCGTCGACCACTCACCCAGACCAGTCCAAAATTGCGCACGGTGGCCCCGTGGGGCGAGAGGTCGCGTTCGAGGTGCACCACCTCGGCTCCCGCCCGAAGGGCCAGGTAGGCGTGGAGAGTTCCGATGACTCCCCCACCCACCACCGCGACTCGTTGACCGTGTAAGTCCATCACGGTGCGGGAGGCTACGACGGCTCTCCAAACTGCGCGTGACGGAGTGGTGAAGCGAGCGAGTCGAAACGATCAGGTCGAAGCGACCGGGGTCACCCAGGCGTGCGCCGGTGACCCGGGTTCGGGAGCGGCGTGACGTTCAATCACCACGTCTCCGGGTCGGCGTTCCTCGGAGAGCGCGCGCTCGAGGCAGTCGGGAAGTCCCCGGGGATCGAGGTACAACACGTGACCCTCCAGAGAGCCGAGGACGTTCGTAGCCTCGTCGTCGAGTGCGACGACGAGGGTCATCTCGGCCGCCGGACAGAGGAGGGAGAAGACGGCCGACGCCCGGTCCGGATTCGCCCAGTAGTTGTCAACGAAGTAGCGCACCCGATACCCCCGACGGCTGGCTTCGTGTAACGCAGTTCCCCACACCGCCACGACGTAGGCGAGCAACTCGCGACTGAGGTCCTCTAGAGCGACTCCGAGAAAGTAGAGGTCTTCGACGACGGTGACGAGGATGGTGACAAAACCCTCCTCGTCGAGACGGCGCAGGCGATCACTCCACGCGCGGCGTACCTCGTTGAGACGCTCCACGCGTGAGTCCAGGGGCAGCGTGGCGAGGTCGGCCGCCCGCCGGCTCGCGACGTCGGCGTACTGGTCGAAGTAGTCGTAGAGACTCTCCGGCGTCCAGTCGCTGGTCACCGGCTCCGCAGCCGGGCAATGACGTCGTCCACCACCTCGCTGGTGCGTGCTTCACCCCCGAGATCAAAAGTGCGCACTCCTTCAGCGGCCCCGGCGAGGGTCGCCTCGCGAAGTCGCTGACCCGCTGCTTGAAGTTCGGGGGCGTGACGCTGCACACTCGCGTAGTTGAGAAGGGCTGCGCCGGCGAGCAACATCGCCATCGGATTGGCCACGTTCTTTCCCTGCAGCGAGGGCGCGGTGCCGTGGGGCGCCTCGGCCATCGCCACGCGCGGCTGCAGTGCGTCGTCGAGTGACAACAGAACCGACTCAGCCCCCGCAATAGATCCGAACATCGCGAGGACGAGGTCGGAAAGAACGTCACCGTCTCGATTGAGGGCCGGCATCACCACGGTTCGATCAAAGTTTTCGGTCATCAGTCCGGCGTAGGCCGCGTCGACCAGAACCGGTCGATAGATCACTCCCGGGTGGCGGGCCGCCGCCGCGTCGAGTTCCTCTTTCAGCATCCCCTCGTAGGTGGGAGAAACGGTCCATTTCGGTCCTCCGTAGACCAGACCGTTATTCAACTCGGCCGCCACGAAAGAGAACTCCGCGACGCTACGACACGTGGTCCGGTCGATGCGTTCGGTACGCCAGGCCACCTCCGACGACGAGCCCTCCTCACCTTCACGCCCCTCGTCCGCCCCGTAGGCGTCGCCGACCGCCATGCGAATCACCATGATGGGGTGATGAACACCCCCCACCGCCGGCGAGACTCCCGGAATACGCCGCCCGGTGCGAACGATGACGGAACCGCCAATACCCTCGCGCAGAAGTCGGTTGGGTGATCCGACACCGTCGCGTTCGGGGGGGGTAATCGTGGCCGCCTTCAGACCGAGGCCGGACTCGTTCATCGCCGCAGCGGCCTCTCGAACGACGTCGTTGTTACTCCGACGACGGGCCTCGAGGGACAGGTCGACGTGTCGGAACTCGAGATCGACTCCGAGGACCTCGGGCCTCATGGCCCGCAGTGCCTCTAGAAGAAGTTCCTGACCGGTCTCGTCACCATCGGCGACGACAATTGTGGGAGTGGATGTGCTCACCACCGCCACTCTAGTAAGCCCTTCTAGGACTCCTCAGTGCGCCCTTCGATGAACGCTAACCAGCGTTGCAGGCCGAGTGAGACCTCGTGGGAAACCTCGTGGGGGCCGCTCGTTCGCATCGCCACCACATTGGCCCCGGACTCGAGGCGCAGATAGTGCCACGTACGCTCCATCAGGTCCCGGGGCATCACCTCGTCGTCGAGGCTCTGGGCGTGAAAGACCCGGGCTCCCTCGAGTTGACCCTCGTCTGTTGGAAGACCAGCGTCGAAGGGAACGGTTCCGTAGAGAAGCGCCGCGCCGAGAACACTCGTGGGACTCTCGAGGACGACGGCTCCCGCGAAGGCTGCTCCTCCAGAGAACCCCACCACCACGACGGGCCGACTCGGCGCCTCACGAGAGCGCCAGTCGTGAAACCACGCCAGGGACGACGCGAGAGACTCCGGACGGGGTCGACCAATCCCCTGGTTCTCGAACCAGGTGTAGCGACCCGAGCCGAGGCTCACCGGTCCGCGCAGGGCCACCGTCTGGTAACTCTCGGGAATATGGACGGCGAGATCTGCGCCGGAGTGCTCGTCCGCCCCTCGACCGTGAAGGAGGACGGCCAACGGCGCGTCGGGCGAAGGGCTCGGGGACCACAGGGCGTGCGTGCCGCTCACGGCATTCTCCTTACAAAGAGTCGTTCCGGTACCCTACCGGGTCGCGTTAGATAGTTGGAGATAGACCGCCGTCGAGGGCGATTCCGACTCCCGTGAGGTACGAGGCCCGAGATGAGAGCAGGAAGCTCACCAAGTCGGCGAACTCGTCGGGACGACCGAAGCGACCGAGGGGCACCGCGTCCTCGCGAACTCGACGAGCGTAGAAGTCCCCGATCTCTTCTCCCGCCGCGGCGGCTCGACGCTCCCACTGGCCTGATTCAATCAGTCCGATAAGAACCGCGTTCGCCCGGACCCCGTAGGGGGCGCCCTCGCGTGACAGAGCCTTCGTCAGGGCTAGGCCCGCCGCCCGTGAGGCCGACGTCGGAGTCGAACCCGCGCCCGGCGTGCGCGCCGAAATCGCGAGGACGTTCACGATGCTGCCCCGGGAGTCGCAGAGCGCGCTCCAGCCCAGACGAACGAGACGTTGCGCCGCGACGACCTTCAGCTCGAGATCCTCCCGCCACTGCTCGTCGTTCGCCCCAACGACCGGGAGGGCGAGAGATCGTCCGGCGTTGTTCACGAGAGCGTCGAGTCGCCCGAATCGGTCAAGCGTCTCTTCGATCAATCGTTCGGCGTCCTCCACCCGCGTCACGTCCGCGCTCACGACGAGAGCACGTTCCCCCAAACGGCGCCGAGCGTTGTCGGCGCGCGACTCGTCACGGCCACAGACAACGACGTTCGCCCCTTCGGCGAGTAAACGTTCGGCGAGGGCGAGACCAACTCCGTCCGTACCACCCGTGACGAGCGCGACGCGCTCAGAGAGTTCTAAATCCACGACGGCAGGCTAGCGCTACGGGTTACAACCCGTCGGCTCTAGTGCGTGCGCGTCATCTCAACGGTGACGCCCAGTTCGCTCGCCGCGGGCCCCTGGTAGATCCCGCGCAGCGGCGCGACGTCGTCGTAGTCACGGCCCGAACCCACGGTGACGTGGCGGGCGGTCTCGGCGACGCCGTTCGTCGGGTCCATGCCGACCCACTCCCCGGCGAAGTACTCGACCCAGGCGTGAGACTCCCCGGCCACCCACTCCCCGACGTCGGGGTCACGACCCGGGTAGAGGTAACCCGACACGTAGCGGGCCGGAATCTCCAGTCGACGAAGCAACGCCAATGTCACGTGCGTGATGTCTTGACACACCCCTCGCCGGCTCGCCCAGACTTCGGCCGCCGTTGCCGACACGCTGGTGGCTCCCGGTTCGTAGACAATCCAACCCCGAACCCATTCGCACAGAGTCTCCACCACTTCGTGGACTCCCCCGCCGGCGATGTCTCGGGGATCGATACCGACCGAATCGAGCGAGGTTCGAGAGGTGGGGGCAAGGTACTCGGCGAAACGATCCTGTAGCCGTGCGTCACGCATCTGGGACCAGTCGAGCGCGGTCGGCCTCGGCGGGGTCCAGCTCTCGACCGCCGTCGTCGCCTCGACGTCCAACCGGTCGTGGGGCTCTTGAATATCAAAGGTGGTGACCACCGTGTTGAAGTAGTCCACGTAGGTGCCGAGCGGTACGTTCGGACGAAGCGACACCTGGGAGCTCGACACCCTTTGCCCGGGTCCCGACCGGGGAGTGACCCGCGCTTCGTTGTAAGAAGACGTGGCGAAACCGTCGTAGGAAAAACCGGTGTGGTGCCGTACTCGCAGGCCCAGTTGATCGTTCACAGCGCCCCCTCCCACGACCACGCCACCGCATCGTCGTGTCGAAAGTACCGATCGGTCACGGCGTCGGTGACCCTCGTACAGGTCACCTCGAGCATGGTGAGAAGTTCGTTCAACTGATCGTGGACGTCCTCGGGCGCCAGGTACTCCAGAGTCGTGCGCGCCCGGT
>JABEUS010000026.1 GCA_013044285.1 Acidimicrobiaceae bacterium | reverse complement strand
GTCTCTCCCCCAGAACTCCGAGACCGTCTCGGTGCCCACGCGGGAGAACTTAGAACAGTGAGTGAGGCGAGTCAACCATAACGACGTTATGAATTGTGGCGACCAACGGCGTGAATGTGCGCGCTCTCCATCCGGTAAAGGTCCACCGTCTTCAGACGTAGACAAGGGGTAAGGGCTCGCCAACCTGTCGTTGTGTCTCCTGGTGGCCTCGTTATGCGACTCCCGGCCTTCGCACCCCCCGATCTCGAGCGCGCTTGTCTAGGTCGCCGTCTCGTCGCATTTGAACGACGTCGCTCTCGGCATCGGGGGCAGGAAGAGGGCGACGACCTTGTCGAGCGAGTTGGAGACCTCGGACTCTCCAGGGCAGTGAGTCACTAGTCCCGACCTACAGTGGGCCCGTGACCCCCTACCTGTGGTTAGTTCTACTCGTGGTCACGGTGAACGTGCTCCCGGCCTTCGCGCCCCCAACTTGGAGCGTGCTCGTCTTCTTCGTCCTCTCCTACCACCTGAACGACGTCGCTCTCGTCCTCCTCGGGGTGGCGAGCGCAACCCTCGGACGGGGACTGCTCGCGCTCGCCAGTCGACGACTGCGCCACCATCTTCCTCGGCGCTACGTAATGAATGTCACCACCGCGGGACAGCGCCTGGTAGAACGACGGGGACGACTCTTCGCGACCTGGATTCTCTTTCTCGTCGCCCCCATCTCCTCGTCGGCCCTCTTCGTCGCCGTCGGGGTGATGGGTACGGTGCGTCTTCGACCCATCCTCGTCGCCTTCGCTCTCGGACGAGTGGTCTCGTACTCGGTCTATGTCGCGGGGGCACGCGCCGCAAAGTCGAGTTCACTCGGTCCCCTCCTCACATCCACCCTTCACTCGCCGTGGGCCCTCGGTCTCCAGGTGGTCCTCGTTCTCTTCGTTGTTCTTCTCGGACTCAAGGACTGGTCGAAAGAATCGTCACGCTAGTCCGAGGAGTGCTCGGCGTCGATCTCTCCCGACCAGAGAGCCTCTAACCCGGTGACGGCCACGTAGAGTCTGCCCACCGCGGCTCTCGGGCATGTCTCCTCCCGATGAGAGCGTCGTGCCAACTTATTAGAGGCCAGGTGGCGCATAAAGCACTCGACCGGCGCTTACTTGGAACTCCCATCGAAATTTAGGCGACGCGAAGATTCTGAATGTAATTCCAGTCCTTAACGACTCTAACGGGTAGCTCGTTGTAAACGTCATGATGGATCCACGGCCACACGTGGCAAAAGCTCGAAAGTCGTTTTTGAATTGAGCACTCCCGGGTCCAGCACAACCCAAGTAGACGGTGTACAAGTCTGATCCCCGTGGACTAAATCGAAAGACTTGAGAGTTCCCGCGACCAACAGTCCATTTGATATAGACGTGCGCGGAGGACGGCTGGCTTATCAGTACTTGTGCCTTGGCAGGTAACACGTAGAAAGGTGACTTTGAAGGCGAAGCAGAGTTACATACACTCAAACCAGAAACGACCAGCGCCGAAATGATCCCCTTAATCATCATTGACTCCTCTCACCTCTGCGGCCACGGAGGAGTGGCGCTCGTCTCCGAACCCGTACTTTCGAAAGATGTCCCACCTTGACCTTGAAGTGGAATCTGCGCCGACGCCGATTGTTGCTGGGAGTATTGGCACACGTAGAGAGTGTCCGTAACGAATGAGAGTGTACCCGTCACATCTTCGTAGTCACTTGTCTTTTGGATAATTCCCCAGTGGTACGGCAAAATGCTGACCTCCGCCGTGGCAATCGTTGAGTCCGTCCAACTCCGAGTAGCAGAAGCCGCAATCGTGTCGCTGACTGAAGCCACAATGGAATCGACTTGAGCCGTCGCTGAGACCGATGCAGTTATTGACCACGTTGTTGACTGAGCTGCTGAGAGCGACACAGTTCCGGCTGTTGAGCCATTGTCGTAGTTCACGGCCGTCGGCCCTTCTCCGTACATCACCGTTTTCCATCCCTGGGCCGCGAAGTGCCACCCAGTGGGTATCCCGCAGTAAACGACATCCGGTTGCGAACTCGCACCGGCCATCGACATGGGCACTAGCGCGCTAGCGAGCACGCCCCCCCTGCGACTGCGAAGCGCAACGCTGATTTTCTGATGGACTGCGTCTTCACCCCACTCCTCCTTGTTGTTCTCCAGCGTTCGAGATACCGGGCAAGCCGAAGCGTAGTGGGCTCTTGCAGAATTCTCATTGATAACACCACTGAGGAAAAAGTTGATAACACCACTTAGGAGAAACTCACCTTCGTCAGCTCCCGAAAATGAAGTGAAGGCGGACTCGCGTGCGAATTCTCAGCTGGTGTCCAGCATTCGGACACCCTCTCAACAGTTCACCATAATCAATCGGCTCACTGAGCGACATATCCACGAAGTTTCTGTGGTGGAACACTGTCTATTCCGTCGGGAGAAACCCCGAGTTCTCTCCTGACGAAAGTGCCTCTAACCCGGTGACGGCCTCGTGAAGTTCGCCCTCGACCGACGGGTCGTAGGGGCGGCTCTCACCCTCGAGCGCTCGCTGGGCTCTCATCAAGTGGACGAGCGCCGTATCGCGAATCTCGTAGATCTGATTGCGCATGGCCGTACCGGCATTCACGATCTGGGAGGCGGCCTTGGCGACACCGTCCATCTTGTTGATGAGGGCCACGGTGTCGGTGAGGGCCTGGCGAATCTCGGGCACGCTCACTTCGCTCAAGGATCCGCTACCGGCGAGGGCCTGAACTTTGACCAGGCTGTACGTCAGCTCCAGAAGACTGACGTCGTCCACCTCGGGGTCGAAGGCGAGGACAATCTCGTGAGGGTTCAAGATAAGGAGGCGATGGCCGTTGGGCATATCCGCGTGGTGCTTACACAGTCCGAGAAAACTATCGGCTCGACGATTTTCCGTCGCCCCCTTCACCTCGTCTCGCCACTGGGTAATCGAGAGGGCGGAGTTCTTCGCCTCGATGACGAGACGCGCGCGAACTTGAGCGCCGTGCTTCAAGTCGGCCACGGCGTCACCCTTCTTCGAGCGGGGCACCGCCCCGGTGACGGCTCCCGTCGCCTCGCAGTCGTCCCCGCCTCTCGCGGCGATCTGTTGAATCAGTGTGACCACTTCCGCTTCGTAGTCGAGGCCCCCGGTGATCCCCTTTTCCGCCGCTTCGACGAGCGCCCGTTCGGTGCGCAGTTGACCCTGGAGGTCCTCTACCCGGGCCCGGACTTCTTCGACCCCAGTGCGCAGGAGGCGTAGGGGCGAGCGGGGATTCTCCGGGTCGAGCAGTTCGGTCATCTCCGTTCTCACGGTGCGCTGGGAACGTTCGACGAGTTCCTCGATCGAACCCTTCACCGCGTCGAGGGACTTCTCGATGGCGGCGCGCACGGGTGAGTCCTCCCCCGCCGTCAGAGTGCGCAGGTTCTGGGTCAACTCCTCGAGACTCCCCTTCACTCCTTGAACAACGGGGCCCGACTCGTCGGCGATCTCTCCGACCAGGCGACGCACGTTGTCGTGGAGTTGGTCGGTCATCTGTTTCATCCGGCTCTGGGCGGCGTCCACCGCGGCGGCGACCTTCTCGGTGCCGGCGACCGCCGAACCCACCGAGGCCGCCTCCGCCCCGAGACTCAGAAGACGCAGCACCAGGTCGTCGAGATCTCCCCCCGCCCCTTCAGCACTACGCGCGAGCGCCACCACCGTCGGGTGGCTCACCCGAAGTTCTCGAATAGTGAGACCTTGACTGTCGAACTCTGTCGTCATCGTTCCTCCTCGCCCCCAGGGTACTGAGGGGTCGTGACGGGGGGCGCGAACTTGGTGCCCCCCGCTCGCCCAACTGTCACCCAGCTCACCACCTGTTCTCCTCCAAAGGGAGCACAGTGGAGATATGGATCGACGCTTCGCTGAAGTCTTCGAACTAGTCCCGGCGTTACGAGGGGACTTCTCTTCGAAAGGTCGCGCCCGGCGCCTCCGCGAAGACCACCTCTGGAGTGAGCGAGAAGAAGTGACCCACCAGCACCGGTACGGCCGCCGGTGAGCCCCCGGCGTCGCGCGCCCCACGCCCGAGAGCACGCGCGACGCCTCAAAGAGAGCACCCTCGCCCTACCACCGGCTCGTCGCCGCAGTCGGGATCTACGCCGGTGAGCGATAGACCCGGCCTAGTTTCATCATCGACACAACCGATTGGAAATGCGGCCGAATCATCAATATCGTCAATGAATGTCACCGACGTCTCGAGGAGGACTCCATGACCGACGCCCAGTGCCCCGTGAACCACGACAAAGCTCTACCCCAAGGGGGACGACGCTCCCACCGCGACTGGTGGCCCGACCAACTCAATCTCTCCGTCCTTCACCCCGAACCCTCCTCCGCCAACCCCCTGGGTGAGGACTTCGACTACGCCCGCGCCTTCGCCGAGGTGGACCTCGCCGAACTAGAGGCCGACGTCGTCTCGGTGATGACCACTTCCCAAGAGTTCTGGCCGGCCGACTACGGACACTACGGGCCCCTCTTCATCCGCATGGCCTGGCACAGTGCCGGGACCTACCGGATCTCCGACGGACGAGGAGGAGCGGGCGCGGGCGCCCAGCGCTTCGCGCCGATCAACAGCTGGCCCGACAACGCCAACCTCGACAAGGCTCGTCGCCTCCTCTGGCCGGTGAAGCAGAAGTGGGGTCGCTCGGTCTCCTGGGCCGATCTTCTGGTCTTCGCCGGCACCATCGCGCTTAAGCACATGGGCCTCCCCCTCTTCGGATTCTCCGGGGGACGAGAGGACATCTGGGCCCCCCAGGAGGACACCTACTGGGGATCGGAGGACGTCTGGCTCGGTGACGAGCGCTACCACGGGGACCGGGAGTTAGAGAACCCCCTCGCGGCGGTGCAGATGGGTCTCATCTACGTCAACCCGGAGGGACCGAACGGCACCCCCGACCCCGCCGCCTCCGCCCGGGATATCAGAGAGACCTTCGCGCGCATGGCGATGAACGACGAAGAGACCGTGGCGCTCATCGCCGGAGGTCACACCTTCGGAAAGACCCACGGCAACGCCCCGGCCGAGGGAGTGGGACCAGAGCCAGAGGCCGCCCCCCTGGAGCAGATGGGCCTCGGGTGGAAGAACTCGAAGGGCACCGGGGTCGGCCCCGACGCCATCACCAGTGGACTCGAGGGGGCCTGGACCCCCACCCCCACGACCTGGGACTCCTCCTACTTCGACGTCCTCTTCGGCCACGAGTGGGAAAAGACTCATTCGCCCGCCGGAGTGGTTCAGTGGATCCCGAAGGACGGTGCCGCAACCGACTCCGTGCCCGACCCCTTCGACGCGCAGCGTCGCCACGCCCCGGTCATGCTCACGACCGACCTCGCCCTTCGAGTCGACCCGGTCTACGAGGAGATCTGTCGGCGCTTTCACGCGGACCCCATCGCCTACGCCGACGCCTTCGCCCGGGCCTGGTTCAAGTTGACCCACCGGGACATGGGACCGAAGGCCCGCTACGTCGGAGCCTGGACTCCCGCCGAGGACCTCATCTGGCAGGACCCGGTCCCGGTCCCCAGAGGCCCCCTCGTCACCGAAGAAGACCAGGGAACCCTCAATCAGATGGTCCTCGCCAGCGGCCTCGAACCGGTCGACCTCGTCTTCGTCGCATGGGCCTCCGCGGCGACCTTCCGCGGCACCGATAAGCGCGGTGGGGCGAACGGGGCCCGGATTCGACTCACCCCCCAGCGCCAGTGGGCGGCGAACGAGCCGGAACTGCTCGACCGAGTCCTCCCGGTTCTCGAACAGATCGCGTCCGAGTTCAACTCCAGTAGCCCCCGACAGATCTCTCTCGCTGACCTCATCGTCCTGGCCGGAAACGCCGGCGTCAAGGAGGCGGCGCGTCGAGGAGGCCACGAGGTCACCCTCTCCTTCACTCCCGGTAGAGGAGACGCAACTCCCGAAATGACCGACGCGGAGTCCTTCGCCGTGCTCGAGCCAGTGGCCGACGGCTTTCGCAACTACGCCCGGGCCGACCTCGCGCCTCGCGCCGAGAAGTTGCTCGTCGAGAAGGCGACGCTCCTCAACCTCTCCGCACCCGAAATGACCGCCCTCGTCGGTGGCCTACGGGCCCTCGGAGTCGTGCCCCGGGGTACGACTCACGGAGTCTTTACCGAGCGACCGGGATCGCTCAGCACCGACTTCTTCCGCGTCGTGACCTCGATGGACCTCGAGTGGCGCGAGTCCGGTGAAGGTGAGTACGTCGGGGTGGAGCGTGGATCGGGTCGAGTGAAGTGGACCGCGACGCGAGCCGATCTCGTCTTCGGATCCAACTCCCAACTGCGGGCCCTCAGTGAGGTGTACGCGAGCCGGGATGGAGTCGAACTCTTCGTTCAGACTTTCGCCCGAGCGTGGGGGAAGGTCATGGAGTCGGACCGATTCGGCATCGCATAAATTGTGCCTTCCCTCTTCGTACCGTTGTCTGTTCAAACTGAACGATTGGCGTTCAGTGCGGACTGCGACACCATCACGTTATAGATCATCCATCCCCCGCGGCAAAGTTGGTTGGTGAAGGAGTACGGCAAATACGTAACACCCCGGGGCGATACTTATCACGTGTCCGAAGCGACACTCACCAAGGTGCACCAGGGCTTCTCGTAACTACTCGACCCCACACCGGCGCAGCGCCAACTGCTCGCGAGCCACTGGTTCTGCCCGTCAACGAGTTGCCGCCTATCCACGCAAATCGAATCGGCGTGGTGAGCCGATTTCCGACTTTCTTTGAGACAATTCTCATCCTCCTTGAACTCCCTCATGATCCGCAACGGTCGAAGTTCATTGAGGTTGAGCCAAAACTCCAAGGAAGGTCACTTCCGATTCGGTGTGGCAAGTTCGAATGGAATGACTCCAATAGAGGTCCATCTGGCTGGGTTCCCTCGAGCTCAGTCACCCAGGAGGGTTCGGCGAGCGTCCTTCAAGAGAAGGACCAAGTGAAGTTCGTCGGTGGGGCTCTGTTCCAGTTCGGGAACCAGGTGAAGGTAGAAGTCGCGGGCCACTGAGCTCTCCGCGTGAATCAAGAGTCCCCGACAACCAATGTCATCGCTGAGCGTAAGCAAACGGGTCACGGCGTCAACCAGGAGAGCGGCTCCCAGTCCCTTTCCTTCATGTCTCGAGTCAACGCCGAGTCGAGCTAGTAGTGCCACCGGTTGCGGATAACGTCCAGCCCCCTTCGTCAGGCGTTCGGGCGCCGCCGCAACGTCCAGCTGGGCCATGCACCACGCGTAGTACGCGACTACCGTCGAGTCGTCTTCACGCGTTACGACGAAAACTCGAGTCGTGCTCGATGATGCTGACTGCTTGGCGTGACGACGAAGCCACTGGGTCTGTTCAGTTGACGCGCAACTGAACTCCTCGACGCCATCGGTCGCTGTGAGTAGTCGAGGTGATCGGTATCGAGAGGTCACTCGCCGAACGGCGATCGTCGATTCATCAGACGGCGTAGACCATCCAGTTCACGCGCGGGCAGTTCGTTCATCTTGTCCCACTGTGTCGCCACCTCGCTCCGGAGAACGAAGTGGTCACGATCAGCCAGGACTTGGCGCGAGGCGTCCACCAGGTTCGCCACAACGAAGGTGGTGAGGTCGGTGCCGATCTCTTCCACCGCACGATTGATTAGATCGCGCTCCTCCTGTGTTGTCCTCACCTCGAGTCGCTTATCCCTCGCTCGAATGGAAGGCATCATTGTTCCCTCTCTCACTTCTGTTGTACGGCCATTGTACGGCCAAATTGGTACGTTGTCAAGAACGAACTCCAAAGATGCAGAAGCGAGTTTCTCATGATATGGAATGTGGATCTTGATAAGAGACGCCTTTAAAAGGTTCACCCTTCGCCAAGGGTTACTCTGACGACCAAACTGGAAGCACCACGTACACCGTTCACTCAACGAAGAAACTTCTCACCCGTGTGAAGGTGCCATTCGCCGCCACAGTTGAATTACCCACGACTTCACTCCGGAACCGGTACGCCACCGCCATGTTCTGGCGGCCACAGATCACGCTGTTGGTCAACGAGCGAACACTGCTTCCAGTACTCGGCCCCCTGATGCCGACACACCTCGGCGAGGTCTTGGCCCTTGTTCAAAAGTTTGTCGCCCTCGGCGAGCTTTCTGATGACCTGCTCGGGGGTGTGATGCCTCTACTTCATTGCTGTCCTCTTGGCTCCCTTCTGGAGCATCGGGGCTCTTCGTTGCACTGGATCATTTCAAGGGGATCTCCGCAAAGGGTTGAGCCGCTTCGAAAAAGGTGTCTGTGAAGTTTTCCCACCCTCGAAGGCCGACTCGAGCAAGGCTCGCCGTCGACAAGTGCCTTAGCCAATCTCCACGCCGAAGTAGGGAGTGCACTCTTCGGGAACGTGAACCCCGACCCCATCCCCGTTCTTCGAGTTGAGCCAGTCCGCACGGTCGAGGCGGAGGTGGCGTAATTCACAGGGACCAGTCGGTGAGAGCACTCGACTGACTCCATTGTCGATATAACCGAGTCGGCGAGAAACGGCGAGCGCCGCGACATTGTCCGCACGTGAGGCGCTGATCGCCCACTGCGCACCAAGGTGATCGAAGGCCAGGGCCAAAACGGCAGTCCGCATCATCGTGCCGATGCCACGACCTCGAGCGTCACGAGACAGCCACGAACCTGAGTCGACTGTTCTGAGAGTCGGGAATCCACCCGCCTCCAGTGACTGCACTCCGACGACGACACCACTACGCATGACTCGAAAAGTGAGACACCACGAGTCGGGTGACCAACTTCCCCAGTTCTTCCAGTATCCCTGGGTCAGCAACCGTTGGCGATTGGCCTCGAGGTCCATGTGGCTCCAGAGCGGCTCACCAGGGTCGTGCTCGGCGTCGTCCGGGTAGATACTGACAAGTGACGCAATATCCGACTCACGGAGGGGGCTAAGGACGAGGTCCTTCACGGTGAGTTCAATCCCAAAGAGTGGCCAAGGTTCCAACCCTGTGAAAACTGGCGAGACCATACGAACAACGTAACGTGCTCGAGTACCAGGTATCAGTCCGCCCAAGGTTGTTCGGCCACAGCCAAAGAGATTCGGGCCCACGTGCGCGACTTGCCAAGTCGCATCCGCCCTGGGGCGACGCCGCGCGTCAATCGCACGGGGGCGCACGGGGGCGCACGGGGGCGCCTCAACCACATGAGAATTCAGCGTCTGAAGCGGGAACTGGTCGTAGCCGCCGCCTTTCGAAAGGAGTTGCAACGACCAAGGTCTCGTCTTTGAATTTTTGGGTCCCGTACATCTTGGCGACGCGCCGGTGACTCAACGGGGGGAGGGAAAATCCGAGAGTCAGACCTCGAACCACGACCGGATGCGTATCATCTCCTTTGAGTCCGTCGAGGCTCGTCGAGAGCGGAGCCGAAAGAGACTGGAAGAGATGACAAGGATTGATCACAAGACAGCAATCGTCACCGGGGCGGGGAACGGGATCGGCCGAGCGATTGCGCTGGCCTTCGCGGGCGCTGGCGCGAATGTCGTCGTCTCCGACGTGCTCGTCGACGACGGAGAACGTACCGTCAAGGAGATTTGCGACGCGGGCGGCGACGCGATGTTCGTGGCCGCGGACGTGTCCGACGCTGAGCAAGTTGAGAACTTGATCGCAACAGCCGTCGAGCGCTTCGGTAGTCTCGACATCCTCGCCAACAACGCCGGAATCGGCGGCGGCAAACTCCGGTTGCACGAGGTCGAACCCGACGACTTCGATCGCGTGATCAACGTCAACTTGCGAGGCACCTACCTGTGCTCCAAGTACGCCATTCCGCACTTTCTTGCTCAGCGCGACGGAAGAATTGTCAACACCGCCTCCACTTATGGCTTGATTGGCGCCCCGAACGCACCCGCATACTGCGCGTCGAAGGGCGCGATCATCAACCTGACCCGTCAACTCGCCGTGGACTACGGACACGACGGAATTCGGGTGAACGCAATCTGCCCCGGTTATATCGACACTCATCTCGGTCGCCGAGGGCCGCAACTCACCAAAGCAGAGTTCGACGCCGCGACCGCGATTCGCGAGAAGGCGGCCGGAATGCAGCCTCTCGGACGTCAGGGACAGCCCGCAGAGGTGGGTGAAGTCGCCCTCTTCCTCGTATCCGACGCCGCATCGTTCATGACTGGATCGATCGTCACCGTCGACGGTGGCTGCGTTACGACCTTTAACTACGGCGAGGCGAGCAACTGACATCGGTTGGCGTCGAGGGGACCATCTCGAACCCACCGAGGCGGGAGAATCGAGACTGGGCGCTCTCTAGTTCAGCGCGTCACAGATCCCACGTCATGATCAAGTGGAAGTTGACCTGAGGGTCCGCCTTGAACCGCCCCGAGACCTGAAGGGAGTCCGACCTGTACCGCCCTGTGTGATCCACAAACTTTCGAAATGAGGCAGACTGGTCTTCGACAAATGAAGACTCCCGCTCAACTCGAACTACCCCTTCCCGCGGTGCAACACTCTCTCGGACGATCTCTCTCCTTCGTCGACCTCATCCTGATCTCCACACCCTCGTGACGGTGAGTCACTAATACGTGATCTAGGAAAAGTGATGGCCCTGGAGAATTCTTCTCGTCCATTCCCATCCACGCGAACAGTCAAGGGAGCTGCGATCATGTGGGGCGTGGATGAGTTGCGCGAGAATGCCGTTCGCCACGCTCTCTTCCAACACCTCGACGGACTGGTCGCCGCCTCTGACGACGGACTACTTGACTGGAGGAAGACTGAGGACTTCCTCTTCGACGGCGAGCGCTTCGTGGTTCGCCAGACTCGCGGGGCGGGCATCTGTAAGCCGGCCTCTCTCAGCGGAGCCCTCTCCATCACGACAGTCTTTACACCCTACGGACGAAAGCCCCCTTACGAAGATTTCGACGGAGCGGACGGGTACCCGCGATACAAGTACCAGGGCACCGATCCCAATCTCTACACCAACCGGGCTCTGCGAGTGTGCCTCGAGTACGAACTCCCCCTGGTCTACTTCCTCGGGGTACAGCCGGGTGTCTACCAAGCGATCTATCCCGTTTTCGTCATTGCCGATAACCCCAACTCTCTCGACGTGACCCTCGGGTTTCAGCGTTCCGAGGTGGGCTTTGACGTGACCCACCTGACGGAGGCTGAGAAAAGGTACGCGCTGGTCCAGACTCGTCGTCGCCTGCACCAGCCGGTCTTCCGTGAACGGGTACTCCACGCCTACGCAACGCGCTGCGCGGTGTGCTCGCTTCGTCACCGCACACTTCTCGACGCCGCCCACGTCATTGGAGACGCGCACTCCGATGGCGACCCAATCGTGCCGAACGGGATCTCCCTCTGCAAGATCCACCACGCCGCCTTCGATCAGAACCTCATGGGTATCCGTCCGGACTATCGCGTCGTCGTGAACTCTGCTCTCCTCGAGGAACGAGACGGTCCGATGTTGGCGTACGGAATCCAAGCGATGCACGAGACGCCCCTGCAACTTCCAGCGAAGAAGATCGATCGTCCCGACCCCGACCGCTTGGCCGTCCGATACGGAGAGTTCCTGAGCGCGAGCTGAACCAGAGACGGGGTACATCTGTCACGTATCCCTATCGCTTGCACTACCGTCGACAACACTCAACGTAGGAGAACGTTCTAGGGAGGACGCCATGAGATGGGCCCTGATCGGCGCGAGTGACATCGCCGCCACCCGAGTAATCCCGGCCCTACGCCTCTCTGACCACGAGATCCACGGCGTCCTCAGCTCCAGTGAGACCCGGGCGGAAGAGTACGCCAGAGAGCACGAACTTGCCCACTCCACCAGTGACCTAGAGACCCTGTTGTCCTGGCCCATTGACGCCGTCTACGTCAGCACCACGAACGATCGTCACGCCGAACAGGCGGTCGCCAGTGCCCGGGCCGGAAAGCACGTGCTCTGTGAGAAGCCCCTGGCCTTAACTATCGCCGACGCCACGAGAATGGTCGAGACCGCTCGAGAACACCACGTCGTGCTCGCGACGAACCACCACTTGCGCGCGGCCGGCACCCACGAGAAGATCCGAGGAATCGTCCGGGGAGGAGACCTCGGGGAGATCTACCTCGCCCGGGTCGGCCACGCCGTCGGACTCTCCGAGCGACTGCGGGGTTGGCGAATCTCCGGAGAGCGTCCCGGTTCGGGGGTTGTCTGGGACATCCTCGTCCACAACGTCGACACTCTCCGCGCCGATCTCGCGAGTGATCCGGTCGAGGTCACCTCATTCACCTCGACGACGAGCCTCTCGAGTCTCGGGGTCGTCGATCTCTCCCTCTGCACGCTCCGTTTCGACAATGGGGTGCTCGCCACGACCAGTGAGAGTTTCGCCGTGCCCTTCGGGCGCACCAGTTTCGAGATCCACGGTTCCCAGGGATCACTGGTGGCGTCGGACGTCATGACCCCGGACCCCATTGGTGAGATTGTTCTCACCACCTCCACGGGTCAACGGGTAATCGAGGTCGAGGACCGCGAGAACCTCTACGTGAAGACCCTCCGTCGCTTCGAAGAGGCCTGCGCGGGACGGGGTACTCCCTACTCGTCGGGAGACGACGGTCGCGTCGCCGTCGCCAGTGCGCTCGCGGCACTTCGTTCGGCTCATGAGCGTCGCACGGTCACTCTCGCCGAGGTACTCGCGGGCTGACGTGACGTCGGTCTCGTTGGGGCGGACCACCTCGACGAACGACTCGCGTCAGATTCTTCTCCCCCACTACCCTGAGGCATGGCCGTCGTCCCGGTTCCCGACGCCCTCGAGGCGGAGGGGCTGGTACTTCGTCACGTTCGCCTCTGCGACCTCGACGTCCTGCACGAGGCCGTCATCCGCAACCGGGAGTACCTACGCCCCTGGGTCGGACAGTGGATTCTTCGTGAACCGGTGTCGCGCGAGGTTCGTCGCCACCAGATCGAGGAGTGGATTCAGGAGTACCCCACGGGGCGGGGTCGCAACGTCATCGAGGAGAACGGTGAGTTCCGCGGGATGGCCGGACTCCACGACCGCAACGGACCACGCGACGTCGAGGTCGGCTACTGGGTCGACGAGATTCACCAGGGTCGAGGTGTGGCGACCCGGGCGACCCGGGCCCTCACCAGACTGGCTCTCCGCCCACCCCGACGTCGACCGGGTTCTCCTGCGCCACCTCGTCGACAACCAACCCAGTCGACGGATCCCCGAAAAGCTCGGCTTCACCCTCGTCGACCCGGCCGAAGAGTACGACGGACAACTCTTCGCCCTCTGGGAGATGCGGGCGACTCCGTCGAGCGAGACAGTTGGCGCCCGGCACTGACTAGGGACGGTGAGCGATGAGGGAGTACTCGAGGGGTAGGCGGGGTCGACCCTCTCCGAGGCGCCACCGCAGTTGACCCTCGAGCCGCTCCATCTCGGGCCAGGGAGCAAAGGACATCCCGTCGTGCTCGGCGAAGTACTCGAGACGAAGTCCGACCCGAAGAAGTGACTGGATGACCGCCCCCAGGTGGTGTTGCCACTCGACGGCGGTCGAGTGCTCGCGCACCGCCCCGAACGCGGCGTAGTCCCCGGGGTCCGACGAGACGAGTCCCGCCGGGTCGTAAAAGTAGTCGGCGCTCGGCTCGAGCACGGGCTCTTCTTCTCGAAGAACCCCGAGGAGGGGGTGAAACTCCACGAGGTAGAGCCGGCCCCCCGGTCGAAGAAGAGACCACACGACCTTCGCCCACTCGGTGAGGTCCGCCAGCCAGTTGAGAGCCCCAATGCCGGTGTAGATCACGTCGAAGGACTCTTCGCCCAGTCGCTCCACGGCCTCAGTGACCGGTCCCTCGACGAAGTTCCCCGGGACCCCGCTTCTGGCGAAGAGCTCTCGCGCCACCCGTAGCGACTCCCCGGAGAGGTCGTAGCCGGTGACCCGGGCTCCTCGACGGGCCCAACCGAGCGTGTCGGTGCCGAGGTGGCACTGCAGGTGGAGGAGGTCGAGCCCGTCGACCTCACCGAACTCCTCGTCCTCGAAGGGACGTCGCGGGTCCAGACCAGCGACGATCTCGGCGAGCGGGTAGAGCTCGGTGTCGACGTGGAGACGGGCCGCCTCGTCCCACCACCGACGATTGACCTCGAGGTAGTCGGCGCGCGGATCGATCATCGGAGGTGTCCGAGGGCGCTGTAGAGGGCCAGGTAGTGAGCGCCGGCCCCGACGAGGGTGAGGGCGTGAAAGACCTCGTGGTAGGAGAAGACCTTGGGGTTCAGGCGGGGCCGCTTCGCCCCGTAGGCCACGGCTCCGACGGAGTAGGCGACCCCGCCGACGAGGACCCAGATGAGGCACCAGAGTCCGCCCCCTCGCTCGATCGGCACGACGAAGAACACGGCCCCCCACCCGACGACGACGTAGGGGATGGCGTTCACCCACTTCGGGGCCCCGAGGGCCACCTGACCGACGACGATGCCGACGAGAGCGGCGAGCGCCACGATAAGGATCAACGTGGTGCGCACCCGGCCCGAGAGAGTCACCCCGGCGAGGGCGAGGTAGGTCCCGACGATGGCCGCGTAGATGGTGGAGTGATCCACCCGCCGCCACGCCCCCCGGGCCCGGGGGGACCAGGTGACCCGGTGAAAGAGGGCCGAGGCGCTCATCATCAGGCCCACGCCCCCGAGGTAGAACCAGATCCAGACCTCCCGGCCGTGGGCCCGAGAAAGAAGGAGGGGTGCCGTGGCCACGAGGAGTACCACGCCGGCCACGTGTAACCAACCCCGCCAGAGCGGGCGCTCCGCGCTCCTCGGTGTGCTCACCGCTCGAGGTTAGTCCCACTCCCCTACCATGGGAAGGAGACCTACGAGGAGAGAGTGATGCGCTGGAGAGTGCCGGTATCGGGGGCGCTCAGCGCGCTCGGAGTTGCGACCTTCATCGCCCCGCCACTCACCCTCCTCAACGCTCGGGCCCTCCCCGCGACTCCCGTCGCTCTCCTCGCCCTCGGGAACCACCTCCTCGTCGAGACCACCTCCCCGAACGAACTCCTCCTCTCGACGACAACGTCGAACTCCCCCGTCGCGACCCTGTCCCTCAGTACTCCTCATACCGAACTCGCCGTTACCGGAACCAGCCTCTGGACGGGCTCACCCACCTCGAGCACCCTGACTCGCGTCCCCTGGAGCGCCCGCGGGTTCGCGACTCCGAGCACCTTCTCACTCACCAGCGCCCCGAGTGCTCTCGTGGGGGTCTCTCCCTCGAGCCTTCTCGTCGCCGAATCGGACC
>JABEUS010000147.1 GCA_013044285.1 Acidimicrobiaceae bacterium | reverse complement strand
GGCACCGCGGTGCCCACCAGACCCACCACGATGACCAGCCAGAAGATGATCTGATTGGGCAAGATCAAGAAGAACTGGAGTCGCCGGTCCTTTAAGAGGCGCGTCACCAGTGGACTCTTCGCGAGATCGCGCCCTCGTCGCGGATCGGTCGTCGTGAAGTGGCCCGAGCGGCCCGGGTCGCGCGGCTCTCTCGTGCGGATCGCCACGGCGATGGGATCAACCAAGTGATCCGGTGCCGGGCTCTTGGAGTGGTCTTCGATGATCGCCACGGCGACACCCCCTCAGTCACCTACGTAAGTACGTATAACTACGTAGTGATATACGTAGTAGCACGGCTGAGAGGTGCAAATCCCCCGGATTGAGCCAAATGTGACTTAAGTCCCACCGAGACCTATCGATACTCATCAGGGAAAACATCCGAGGGATACCGGTGGGAGAGTCCCTAGTACGTAAATATACGGGGTCGAGATGGCGTACCTGTGAGAGTCTGGGGACATGGACGACTCGACACTGACCCACCCCTCTTCGGACCCCTCTGCAATCACCTCGTCCCGAGCCGCCGTGACCGTCCTCGTGGTTGACGACCACGCTCTCGTGCGCGAGGGTACCCGCGAGCTCCTCGGTCAAGATCCCTCTCTCGTGGTGGTCGGAGCGGTGGGATCAGGGGAGGAAGCTCTCGAAGCCATCGCCGCCAGGGCTCCGGTGGTTGCTCTGGTGGACGTCAATCTTCCCGAGATGAGTGGACTAGAACTCGCGCGGGCCCTTCACGGGGCCTACCCCCAGGTCCACGTACTGATGTTGAGTGCCTACGACGACTACGCCTACGTCGCTGAGGCGCTGGACGTCGGTGTCTCCGGGTATCTCTTGAAGACCGCCACGGCGAAGGAACTCTGTGACGCGGTGCGCGCCGTCGCCGACGGAATCTTCGTTCTCGATCGTCAGATCTCCCAACGTCTGGTGCGACACCGACAGACCCCCGCGCCCACCCAGGGTCTCTTGACTCCCCGCGAGGTCAGCGTGCTCGAACTCCTGGCCAAGGGTTACTCGAATCGACTCATCGCCACCCACATGTCTCTCGGTATCCGTACCGTCGAGGGGTACGTCTCTAACATCCTCTCCAAACTGGGAGTCGCCTCACGCACCGAGGCGGTCGCCCACGCCCTACGCCAGGGACTGGTCGAGGTACCCCGGTGAGTGCACCGCTCGCACCTAGTTCACGTCCGGTCGTGCAACGACTCGTCGCACCACCCTTCGCCGAACCGGCGTTCTGGCTGATTCAGAGCGTGGTCATCGTGATCGTGATCGTTCACTACCTCTTCGACTTCTACCCCTCCCTCGCGGGATCGCTGCTCCAGAGTGGACTACCCGTCGCGACCCTCGTCATCCCCATTGGCTACGCCGCTCTGCGCTACGGACTACCCGGGTCACTCGGGACCACCGCGTGGTCGATGGTGCTCTGGCTTCCCGACCTTTTCCTCCCCCACGGCGAGGGACACCCCGGAGACGACCTCGCCAACTTCGCGATCATCGTGATCGTGGCCGTCGTGTTTGGCCGTCGAGTGGAGTGGGAGCGCACGACGCAGGCCGGGATCGACGCCGCCACCGCCCGCGCACTGGCGGTCGAGGCGGACTACCACCGACTCTTCGAGTCCACCCGCTCGCCCATTTTGGTGCTCGACGAAGAGAGTCACGTCGTCGAGGCGAATCCCGCCGCCGATGAGCTGTTCGGTACAAGCCGGGGCCGGGCTCTCACCGATGTGCTGCCGGACCTATCCCTCGAGGAACCACTGCGTCGCGCGGTTACTCTGGCGAACGGTCACGACTACCGGGTGGACGTCGTCGACACCACCTGGAGCAACGGGGAAACTCGTCGCCAACTCAGTCTGGAGGACGTGACCGCAGAACGTACCGAGGAGCGTCAGACTCGACTCTTCGCCGCACACATCGTTGAGGTCGAAGAAGCCCAGCGCGCGGCTCTGGCCCGCGAGATCCACGACGAGCCCCTCCAACTCTTCCTCCAGTTGGCGCGACGTCTCGAGCTCGTCGCCTCCTCTCCTCACTTACCCGACGCGGTGCGAGAAGACCTGGGCGTCACCCGACAACAGACCCTCGACACCGCCGCGCGCCTGCGGACCCTCTCGCGCGATTTACGTCCCCCGGCCCTCGATCAACTCGGGCTCGTGCCGGCACTCCGTAGTCTCGTGGCCGAACACGACGACGGGGCGGGACCCCTCGTCGAGCTCGGGATCTCGGGTTCTCCCAGCCGACTCAGCCCCGAAGTGGAGCTGGGGGCCTTTCGTATCGTGCAAGAGTCGCTGCGCAACGTGGCGCGACACGCCCACGCCCACCAGGTACGCGTCAGCGTCGAGTTCCTCCCCACCGAGGTGCGGTTAATGGTCAGTGACGACGGCGTGGGATTTCGACCCCGTCACGCTCCGGAGGTCTCGACCACCTCGCTCGGGCTCGTCGGAATGCGCGAACGGGCCCGTCTGCTGAATGGCCATTTCTCTATCGACTCCACCCTCGGGGTCGGCACCGTCGTGCACGCCAGCTTGCCGGCACGACCGCGCCCGAGCGAGTCTCGAGCGAGCGGGGATCTACGGGTTACACCAGGGACAGCGCGCGGGATCAACTCCGGACTCTTCGAGTAGCACCTCGCGTCGCTCCCCACACCAGGGACAGGTCCACACCTCGGCCCGTGGGTCGCTCGTGGGTCGCGCGCACACGGCGCACCGGCGTCCCTCCACCACGGAGCTGAGTGCCCAGCCCGGTCCCGCACAACGCGGGCAGGAGGAGTTCATCCGACTGAGGAGGTCTCGAGTAGCCGCCTCAATCACCCGTCCCCGAGAGGGACTGAGATGAGCTCGACAGTCCGTTTGAATACGCAACCGGCGCCCCGGAGCCGACATCGCCCGTCGAGCCTCCACCACCTCTTCGAGAGTTCGAAGTGCCCCCCGAGCTGGTACGTCGTGGGTGAGGCTCACGACCATGAGATGGTGTCGGCCGAGGTCGGCGCCGGCTAGTTGACCCAACATCTGCTCGTCGCTCGTCGTCTCGAGAACCTCGACTCCGACGAGGACCACGTCGTGGCTTCGCGCTTCGCCCGCGACCACGACTCCGGTGGCTCCGTGAACGAGGACCACGAGTTCGTGATCGTGAGCCAGCCCCCAAGGACCCGAGGACAGTGATCCCTCCGACGCCATCCACCAGGGGCTCCGCGACTCTCCCGCGGCGAGACGCGCCTTCGCCACGGCTACCTCTAGGGGCGAACCCCGGCGCTCCACGTCACCACTAAAGGTTCCGAGAGCGTCGGTGTCTCGATCGAGAATCTCGAACCTCCATCCGGCTGCCCGAAAGAGGGGAGCCATCACCTCACCTTTTCCGTGGTGAGTCACGAGGGTCACCCACTGCTCGGAATGGGGGCTCACGCCGGAACCTTCGTATGATGAGCCCGGTGGAGAGTGTGACCCCCGAGGGTGCCCGAGTGCCTCGGCCCGAGTGGACCTTCCTTACGAATCACGCCCACGTTCTGCACTGCATCCATCGGGACCCGACTGTTCGTACGCGCGACATCGCGATTGCGGTGGGGATTACCGAGCGAAGAACTCAAGCGATCATGAAGGATCTCGAAGTGGCTGGGTACCTCACTCGCTCTCGCCACGGGCGGCGAAATACCTACCTCATCAACACCGACGCGATGTTTCGCCACCCCCTCGAGGCTCACCGAGCGGTCGGCGATCTTTTGAACCTTCTCGACACGGCGACTCCGGTCCCACCACTTACGATTCATAATTCACATACTACATAACACGTTTTTCAATACATGAAATAAATATCTGTTATTGTGGGGAGGGTGATAACCCTCGCTCTTTTCTCCCCCCTCCTCGCCGGAGCGCTCCTCCTTGTGCCGATGGGCGCAAACAGTCGGCGACGAGCCGTTCTGCTCGGTTACGGAGTCGCTCTGGGTGCTCTCGTCGGCGCCAACGGATCGGAAGGGCTCTGGCGGATAGACGGTCCGGGACGTTTTCTGGCCCTCGTGACGGTGGTCATCGGTGGCTACGTCGCCCTCTTCGGTTGCCGCCAATGGGGACCGCCCCTCCGGGATCGGGCCGCTCTGGGGTGCGGTGGTCTCATCGTCACCAGCGTGCTCTCGAGTGATCTCGCCGCCCGTCTCGACACCCTGGTCGCCTCCTTCGTGCTCACGAGCGTCGCGACCCTGTTACTACTCGTCCTCAGCGCCCGGTCAACCGGACGATCTCGCGGACGCACCGCGATCGGCCTTCTCCTCGGCGACCTCATCCTCGTGGCGAGTGTGCTGGTGAGTGCTCGAACGGACGCACTCCTCGGACCCCGAGTCCACCCCCTCGCGGGCGGAGTCGTTCTCTTTATCGGCGCCTCTCTCGCGGCCCTCGGGCGCGCGGGGGCGGGGTCCTCTCGATCGTGGGTGCTCGACACGGTGAATCACCCGACCGCCGTCTCGGCCCTCCTGCACGCCGGAGTAGTGAACGGGGGCGCCATTCTCCTCGTGCGACTCAGTCCCCTCACTGGAGTATCCCGGATCGAATGGGACCTGCTCGCCGCCGCGTGCGTCGCTCAGTTGGTCTGGTGGGCCCCCGTCATTCGTCGCCGAGCCGATCTCAAGGGTCAACTCGCCGCCTCCACGGTCTCCCAGATGACGTTCATGATGTTGGCCCTAGCGCTCGGGTGGCCCCTTCTCGCGCTCACCCACCTAGCCGGTCACGCCCTCTACAAGTCCACTCGTTTCATGAACGCCGCCGGATCGATACGCCGGCGATCTCGCACCCCACACCCGGTCGTGTCGGCGCACTCCCCGGGTCTTTTCGACCTCGCTCTCGGGGTTCTCCTCGTGGGTGCGGCCCTTCTCAGCGCCCACGTCGGAGGTTCCGACGCGGCGGCACTCCAGGGAGTATTGCTCCCGGCCGCACTCGCCCTCGTCTGGAGTGTGCGTCGTCGAAGTTCTCGTGCGGGAGCCCTCGTCGCACTCGTGAGTTCGGCCGTCGTGATCGGCTACGGCGCGCTCGTCGGCGAACTTCAGCGAAGCCTCACTCCAGGTCTCGACCCCGGACTCCCTTCGACCCCCTGGTGGACCCTCGGCGCCCTGACTCTTGCGGTGGTCGCCCTCAGTCGGAGAAACTCCCCACGGGTTCGGTCAGTTGACGAGACGGTCCCGACCCACGTGCTCGAGTCGGTGGGGGCCCGGTGAACGACCTCCCGACCCTCCTCCACCGGGCCGCTCGAGAGCTCGCCCCCCTCTGGCCCCTCGACGAGTTCGTCGCCGTCAACCCTCTGCTCGACGCCACCGACGAGAACGTCGCCCGGGTCCTCCCCCGCTGGGGCTGGCGTCACGGGGTCGCCCCCTGGCCTCGTGAAGTCCACCTCACCGAAGCCCGGCGCCGAGGTCTACCCCTGAGCCCCGACGACGTTGTCGACGAGGTCCGGCGCCCTCGCCCGGGTACCGCTCTCGAGCGGTCGCACCCGAACGATCCCCGTCGTCACGACCTCGCCCGTCGGTTGGTGGGTGCCACCCTGCTCGAAGCGGTGACGACCTCGCAGAGTGACGCCGGGCTGTGGAGTGCCGTGCCCGGGGTGCTCTCTCGTCGCGGGACCGGGGGGACCGGTTCTCGTCGTGAGCGAGTGCGGGTCCTGCAACTCCTTCACCGTTCTCCCACCGAACTCGCCGGACTGCTCGGACTCCGAAGCGAGGAGGACGTCGTCGAGGAGTTCGCCCGACACTTCGCACGCCTTCCCGGATGGTCCGGGTGGGCGAAGTGGAACGACACGCACCCTCGGCGAACCCACGCTCATCGTCTCAGCCTCGCGGAGTTTCTCACCCTCTCTCTCGCCGTTGACGCGGCTCTACTCGAAGGTGTCGTCGCCCCCGCTCCGGAGATTGCCCCGCTCGCCGACCTGATACCCGCCCACCTGAGTCGACTCGAAGCGGCCGTCGAGGAAGATCTCCTTCAGCGTCTTCACCCGGTGTCGACCATGAACCCCCACCCTCGGGCTCAGTTCGTTCTCTGCATCGACCCGCGCTCTGAACCCCTGCGTCGGGCCCTCGAACACGATCCCGACGTCGAGACCTTCGGGGTTGCCGGCTTTTTCGGCCTGCCGGTCGTGGTGCGCCCCCCGGGACTCGGCGTGGACTACGACGGCCTCCCGGCCCTCCTCGATCCTCTCGCCCACTTAGTGAGTTCGGACGTCCTCGCCACGTCCAGTGTCACCACTCGCCTCACTCTGGACGCCCTCGGGACCCTCACTCACGAACCAGAGGCGATGTTCGCCCTCGCCGAAGTCTCGGGTTGGGCGGCGAG
>JABEUS010000146.1 GCA_013044285.1 Acidimicrobiaceae bacterium | reverse complement strand
TTATCCTTGGGCCGTTCTAGACAACCCCATCATTACCTGCGGCGATCTAGTACGCCACTCCCACCACGTTCGAGATCCGAGAGCACTGTGAAAATGAGTGAGTGGGCCGGTGCCCTCAGTGAACGAAACTTCCGACTGTTCTTCATCGGACAAACCACTTCTCAAATCGGTAGCGGAATGGCGCCTGTGGCCGTCGCCTTCGCGGTACTTCGACACGGAACGGCGAGCGACCTCGGCTTAGTCTCCGCCGCCGGACTAACTCCTCTCGTCGTATTACTTCTGGTCGGCGGAGTGATCGCCGACCGCTTCAGTCGACGGGCCGTTATGTTGAACTCCGATCTCCTTAGAACCGCGGCCGAGATAGGTCTCGGTATATGGATCCTGGTCTCGTCACCCCCTCTCTGGGGATTCATGATGCTGGCCGGCGTAGCTGGAGTCGGCTCAGCGTTCTTTAATCCGGCCCTCACGGGTCTCGTTCCTCAGATCGTGTCCGAGGGCCGATTGCTCCAGGCGAACGCTCTCAACAGCTTGTCCAATTCGAGCGCGGGAATAATCGGACCGGCGCTGGCGGGAATCATTATCGCCGTGTCCAGTCCCGGATGGGCGGTCCTCATCGACGGGTTGACCTACGCCACCAGTGTGGTGAGCCTCTACTTCATCTCGTTCGAATGGGCGCCAAACGAGTCGGTGGAGACCTTCGTGTCGCAGTTGCGTGAAGGTTGGAGTGAATTCTGGTCGCGTACCTGGCTCTGGGTAATCGTCGTTGAGTTCTCCTGCGTCAACGTCTTGATCTTCGCACCCATGTTCGTTCTGGGACCGGTGATCGCGAAGCAGTCTCTCGGTGGGGCGCCGGCCTGGGGGTTGATTCTCGCCCTCGAAGGAGCGGGCGCAGTTCTCGGAGGTGTCGTGATGTTGCGATGGAACCCCGCGAGACCACTCCTCACCGCCACCATCGCGACCTTGACCTGGATCTTTCCGCTGCTGGCCCTCGCCGTGCGAGCACCCGTTCTGGTCATTGGCGCGGGTGGTTTCATTTCTGGAGGCGGACTCACCGTCTTCGGAACACTGTGGACGACAACGATGCAGCGAGAAATACCCTCTGAGGTGTTGTCACGGGTGAGTGCGTACGACTGGTTCGGTTCACTCGTCTTTCTACCCATCGGAATGGCCATTGTCGGGCCCATTGAGGCACTGTTCGGCATGACGACGACCATCATCAGTGCAGCGACCCTTTTGGCCGTCTTGGTCGGCGTGACTCTTTTGGTTCCGAGCGTCACCGAGATGCGGTCGCTCGTCGGGGGCACCCCTCCGGTCTCTGAGGGATAGGACTTTCTGATATGCACGCGCTCCACGGCGAACCGTCAGTCGCAGGTAGGCGCGCTCACGACACGCTTGGGATTCACCCCCACCGTGAGTGACTCGTGCACCGTGTCAAGCGGGGCTTGTGTCGACGCGGGGTGATGCGTAACACCCAGATTTTAGGTTTGGGGAGGAGTGAAGAAAGTACTGAGTCCGGGGGTCCAGACATGGTGTTACAAATTACTCCAGAGGGGGTAGTTCTCGGGGCTAAGTTCCTTGCCTACGAAAACTTCCCGGCAAAGGTGCTGAGCCACCTGAGACACTGTCCCTCTACGCCGCGCTGCGAGGAATTGGGTTCTCGGCTCAATACCCTCCTCCTCGAGGGAACTGGAACGGACCAGCACATATGCCCTTTCATTCGAGAGGTGTGCGAGTGGGGGGGCAAAACCGGCAATCGTGTGCGGGGGACCATTCAGAAGGGTTATAACGGCGTGTCTATCACGACCCACTTCACCGCGGCGTCGAAAGCGTTGAGTGTGGTAAGGATCGACAGTCCACCCGACGTCTTGGAGGGAGGGCTCACTAGGGCCATCCACGAGATCACCGAGATCTACGGATTGAGCACGTCGTACGCTTCCAAGATGTTGCGCTTTCTGAGGCCCGACGTGGCTGGCGTCTTCGATTCAGTCATCTCCGGGATAACTGGCTGTGACTGCAACGAAATCAACTTTGCGAGATGTTCAGTCGACTGCACGATGGTGGCGCATCGTCTCACCGCCGCAGGTGTCGTTAATCCCCGAACAGATTCACTGCTCTGGCGTGCCGGCGACGTCGACCAAGCCCTTTTTGCGCTGTGCCAAGGCTGGTCGCAGGGACGGCGGTCTGAGTCCGGGACCTTCGACCACCACGGGCGTATTTAATATCGCTCCCTATACCTGACGATCCTTCCCCGCAGCCCCTCAGCGAGATTCACCGTTACGGACTTCTCCAGTGATCACTATTCACCGGGTCATGAGCTGGGAACAGAGCGTCAAACCCTGATGCCAACCAGGCCGGGCGAGGTAATAATTCCCGCCTTCTCGCCCGTTCGGGTCGTCGTGCCGACCTAGCTAGGTGCCGTAATTCTCGCCAGAGTCACTACTCACTCTCCCCGTCTTCGGAGCCATCTCGCAGTGAGTCGTGAACGGAGATCTTTTCCTGTTCTCTCGCGCTGATTTCACTTTCTTCCGCACGTTCAATTTGGACGAGATGGTTGTCGGCGGCGGGAATGGCTCGAATCACCTCATCTAGTTTCAACTGAAGTGCAGTGAGGCCGCGGTGTTCAGTGTGCTTGAACGAGAAGAGAAAGATCAAGACCACGGAGTTCGAGATGGTGGCGAAATCCACTTGCCAGGAATTAGGGAATCCCCGAACCGCGAGTACCACATCGAAACCCAACAAGATCACTACCACCACCACGGTGGCGCTCACTCGCGACGTCAAGGTGTCGAGACTCTGCAACATGCGACTGACCCTTTGGTGAAGTCGGGATGAATCCATAGAGCTCCCAGCGATAGATATTCAGTGACGGGCCTCTTGGATGTTTCACGCAACCACTACCCACCGGATGCGATGTGCCCACTCTATGGCGAGGTCAACCACATCACCACGTCGGCCAACTAACGCCACTCTCGAGATCGTTCCTACAGTGACAAGGTTGAAAGTGGTCACCTACTCCGCGCGTCAGTTCTGCGCGTCTCGTCCAGTACTTGCCAAGCACATTGATGGTGTGATTATCCGAAACCCGGGCGAGGAGTAGCCCCTATGGCCGAGGGTGACGTGTGAGGAGAGGCCTCACCACTTCGTGCCCACGAGTTCGGACGGGGAAGTGCGAGGCTCGCGAAGTGCGGCCGACCATCTTGCGGCGTTCTCACCTGAGCTCGCCATCGCAGTTGGTATCTCTCACCATCTCCTCGACGTGAGCCGCACTTGCCCTCACCCTCCGTCGAGCTGGAGTCGTTGTCCAAACACACAGTCTCTTCCGGCAGAACCCGCAGCCGTTCAATACGATCACCAGCGTCATGATCATCGCCAGGACGACGCCACTGAGAAGTCCAGCAACAACTCCGCGACCAAGAAATCGAGCGGTGATGAGTGGTTCCTGGTGAGTCGCGCGACGTGTCGATACGTATGTGGAGCTGGCCATGAGTTGGATCTCCTTCTGTGAGCTCTCGGTGAGCGTGACGGTCACCACAACGGGGCGATGGTGTGGAACATCCCGGAATATTCGGGTGCTCCGGTGCGTTAGGTCTCACTCGTACCGGCCGGGGGTATGCCCCGGTGGGTATCGCCACTACACTGGAGGAACGTTTGAGAGGAGTCTCATGAGCACCGTTGACCTCACACTGGCCGACTTCGAAACCACCGTCACGTCCCACGACATGGTCCTGGTGGACTTCTGGGCGGAGTGGTGTGGTCCTTGTCGCATGTTTGCCCCGTACTACGCCAAGGTCTCAGAAGAGTTCCCGGACGCGGTCTTCGGCAAGGTCGACACCGAGGCCAACCCGGAGTTGGCCTCGATGTTCAACATCCAGTCCATTCCGACCCTGATGATCATTCGCGACCAAGTAGTGATCTTCTCCCAGGCCGGAGCACTCCCCGAGGCCGCGTTGCGTGACCTCGTCGAGCAGGCCAAGGCCGTTGACATGGAGAAGGTCCACGCCGATATCGCCGCACAGAAGGCGGAGACGGCCTAAGCCGTCACAGTCACGTCACGTTTTGGTCGGTCTGACGCCCCCTGCGGGACACGCGGGGTTGCCAGACTGAAGCGTGCCCGTAGATGACGCTCAACTCATTCGGCGTGGCCTGCGGGCCGAGTACGTCACGCTGTCGTGGAACGTAGTCGGTATCGTAATCTTGGCCTTCGCGGCCCTGACGAGCCGATCACTCGCGCTCGGGGGCTTCGGACTCGACTCACTGATTGAAATCGGAGCCTCCACTGTCGTGGTGTGGGAACTCACTGGTCGCCACGCCCTCGGCCAAGTTCGCGCCCAGCGAGTGATCGCAGTCCTCTTCGCGCTGATTGCGGTCTACCTCATCGCCCAGGCAGTGTGGGCGCTGGACGTTCACCACCGACCGAGTACGAGTTGGCTCGGCGCCGCGTGGACCGGAGTGACGGTCGTCGCCATGTTCTGGCTCGCCGCCGTTAAGGGCGCGACTGGTCGAGCGCTCGAACACCCGGTCCTCATTACCGAGTCGCGCGTTACTCAAGTCGATGGGCTCCTCGCCGCGGCCGTCTTCGTCGGCGTGGGTGCGAACGCCCTCTTTCACTGGTGGTGGGCCGACGCCGTTGCCGGTCTCGTGATCGCGGGCTACGCCCTCAATGAGGTCCGTCACGCCTGGAGTCACGCGGCCGCGTAACCGCGACGAGAACTACGCATCTGTCGTAGGGATCCACCACGGAGTCGGAGCCTCCAGCCGAGTGAGGGGGCTCGCGACGGGTCCGAAACGTTCCGAGTGATCTCGCCAGTCGAGGTACGCCTGCTCCACGTCCTCACGGGAGTCGCCCACGAAGTTCCACCACATAAAGGGGGGTCGGGCGAGCGGAACACCACCGATAATCATGACCACAGCGTCGGTACTCACGAGGGTCGTCTCGTCGAGTCCGGAGGAGAGGTAGGCGCTTTCGCCGGGTGTAACCGGCACACCGTGGACCACACAGCGCCCCCGCAGCGCCACGACCGCGTGTTCGAAGTCGCGCCGGAGAGGAATCGCCGACATTCCGTGGACGCGCGCTTCGGCCCCGAGGAGATCACTGTCGAGGAGGAGGGACTCGGTGCCGGCCCAGCACCCCACCACGAGCGTCAAGTCCGAGTCACCTTCGACGAATCGGGGGAGGTCCCCACGATGCGTGAAGCTGGCGGCTCCGGCGCGCTCACGATCAGAGAGCGCGACCCAGAGTTGAATTCCCTCGAGTGCGCCACGGTAGTCCACGAGGGCCTCTTCGGAGTGTGCGACGCCGTAGCCGGCCACCATGAGATTGACCTCACCGGCGCGGATCGCCTGCTCGGAGCCCAGTGAATCTCGGTGTAGCGCGGCTCCCTCCACGAGCCAGGTCACCGTCGCCAGACCGTAGTGCGGATGGGGCGCAACATCGAGGCCCGACTGCGGCTCAACCGCAAGGGGCCCCATGTGGTCAGCGAAACACCAGGCTCCCACGGTGCGCCGACCCCGTTGGGGAATCGCTCGACGAACTCTAGTGTGGCCCACCTGAGCGTCGTGACTCACTAACTTCTCCACGTCGGCCACGGTTGACCTCCTCAGGACTGACGGTACCCTCCGAGCCTACGATGTCCCCCGTGGAAGTTTCCTCGACCTTGATGGACCCACCC
>JABEUS010000145.1 GCA_013044285.1 Acidimicrobiaceae bacterium | reverse complement strand
GGATGGGCCTGCAAGAAGAGAGCGGCGAGGGCGACAATTAAGACAGTGCCGGGCAGGATGAAGGCGCCGGCCGCGACGAAAGCCCCGGCGAGGCCGCGGACGGACCACGCGGTGTAGATCGCGAGCTGGGTCGAGGCCGGTCCGGGGAGAAGATTGACCGCGGAGAGAGCGTCTTCAAACTCGGCCGGGGCGAGCCAGCGTCGCTCGTTCACGCACAGTTTGCGCAAGAGAGCGATGTGAACGGGCGGACCACCGAAACCGGTCACCCCGATACGGCCCCACTCTCGAGCGATCACCGCGAGGCTCACCGGCGAGGTGGGCCGGCTCACCGGTCGAGGGCGAGAGGTTCGAGAGTCTGTACAAGGGCGTAGGCCCGCTCACCGGCGTGAGTGGAGGAGTAGAGAATCCAGCGTCCCCGCCGTTCCCCGCTCACCATTCCCGCCTCGGTGAGGACCTTTAAATGGTGGCTGACGGTGGGTTGGGATCGCTCCAAAGGTTGAACGAGGTCACACGCGCAGACTGGCTCGGGGGCTTCGCACAGGGCACTGAGGAGACGTAATCTCACCGGATCGGCGAGGAGCGCGAAGAGGTGGGCCCAGTGCTCCGCACGCGCCACGTCGAGGGGGACCCGACGGGGCTGGGGTGAGCAGTCGAGGCGGGACGCCGGAGTATCGATCAACGTGAGAGAACGGCTCGACATACATAGACCTTCATCGATATAGTGTGGGACAAAGCATTGACGACTATCAATATAACCATGACACCCCCACCCGATCTCGACACCTCCTCGACCCTCGCCCCCACGGGCCGGGCCGCTCTCGCCGAGGGAGTGGGTAGTTTCTTTCTCCTCGCCACCGTCGTAGGTTCGGGAATCGCCGCGACTCGACTCTCGCCGGGTGCGCTCGGGTTGGAGCTTCTCGAAAACGCGCTCGCGACGGGCGCCGTACTCGGCACCCTCATCCTCACCTTCGCTCCGCTCTCCGGGGCGCACTTCAATCCGCTCGTGACCATCCTTCAATGGACGAGAGGTCGACTCGAACGAGAGAGAATCGGTCCTTACCTGTTCGCCCAGTTCATCGGGGCCGCACTCGGGACGGTGACCGCCAACCTGATGTTCGCCCACCCAGCGATAACCTTCTCCACCACCTCTCGTTTCGGTGGTCACCTCTGGCTCGGCGAGCTCGTTGCGACTCTCGGCCTCCTGCTCGTCGTCGTCGGTACGGAGCGCCACTCCACTCTCGCCGGGGCTCTGGCCGTCGGGGGCTATATCACCGGCGCTTACTTCTTCACCTCCTCCACGAGTTTCGCGAACCCCGCCGTCACCGTGGCGCGCACCCTCTCGCGAAGTTTCGCGGGCATCGCTCCGGGTTCGGTGACGGGGTTCGTGGTGGCCCAAGGGGCCGGTCTCCTGGTGGCCCTCGGTCTCTTACGGCTCCTCGGTGATGCCCGTCTCACCCCCGCTCACTCCCCCGCTTCTACGAAAGGACTCCCGTGACCACCCCTACCGTTCTCTTCGTCTGCGTCCACAACGCCGGACGATCCCAGATGGCCGCCGCTCTCCTCGAACGCCACGGCGCCGGAGCGATCAACGTTCTCTCCGCGGGTACGGCCCCGGCTGACGAGGTACACCCCATCGTCGCCGAGTCCATGGCTGAACTCGGCATTGACCTGACGACGCGCCAACCCCGCGTATTGAGTCCGGAACTCGCCCGCGAGGCCGACGTCGTCATCACCATGGGCTGTGGCGACACGTGCCCGGTCTTTCCCGGCAAGCGCTATCTCGACTGGGAACTAGAGGACCCGAAGGGTAAGTCTCTCGCCGAGGTACGCGTGATTAGAGACGACATCGATCGTCGAGTTCGTGAGCTCGTCGAGGAACTCCGCCTAAACCTTCTCCACCTCGATTCGCCGACCAACGACGCGTAGGCGCGGACCCGCGTGCACGTTTCCGTAACGATGTCGAGTGATGCTGAGACTCTGGCCCCGCAGCCACCGCGGAGCCTCTCGACATCCCTCCCGTTCGAGGGGTCGTAAATCGAGAGCGATTCCCCGTTCGGCGAGTGAGGCCGTGGGTGGATCCTCGCGAGACAGCCAACGCACTCGCCAGTCCTCGCCCACTCGAGCGAGGAGACGATCCGCCTCTTCCACCACGACGGACAGTCGACTCGTGAGGCCCCGAGCACTGGAGATCTCGAGGGTGAGGTCGAGAACCTCCGCCAGCGTTTCGAGGGCGTGCACGACGAGGGGGGTGGGCTCGTCGAGTCGTACGACCACTCGCTCGTAGGGCACGTAACGGTGAAGATTCCACTCGAACTCCAGGGTGTCGCTCGAGCGGGCCTCGCGACCCAGCTCACGCATCCAGCGGGTGGCACTCTCGCGAAGGGCCCCGATATCCTCGGGTTCAGAAAGTACCTCTCCCTCACTCACGGCCCCGACGTAGCCCCGTTGCCCCGCCTGCGGACCCACTCCGAGGGCCGACGCGCGCCATCCTCCGAAGGGTTGACGATGCACCACCGCCCCCGTAATGGTTCGGTTGACGTAGAGATTTCCGGCCCGAACGTGCTCCAGCCAGTACACAATTTCGGCGGCGTCGAGCGAGTGCAGACCGGCGGTCAGCCCGTAGCGAGTACCGTTCTGCACCTCGACCGCGTCGGCGAGATTGTCCACCTCGATGACCGCCAGCACTGGACCGAACCACTCGGTAAGGTGACTCCACGAACCCGGACGGGTCCCTCGTTTGACGCCGGGGCGCCAGAGAGTTCGGGCCTCGTTCAGCGCGCGGGGTTCGAGAAACCAACTCTCCCCGGGTTCGAGATGGCGAAGGGCGCGCTCGAGGTCCCCGTTCGGGGGATGAATAACCGGACCCACGTGAGAGCCCGGATCGTAGGCGCGTCCAACGACGAAGGACTCCACCGCGTCGCGTAGTTGTCGCCAAAAGGCGGGGTCTCCCGCAACGTCTCGAGTAACGAGAGCGAGAGAGGCGGCCGAGCACTTCTGTCCGGAGTGTCCAAAGGCCGACGCCGCGATATCGCGGGCCGCGGCGTCGACGTCGGCTCGGGCGGTGACGACGATGGCGTTCTTTCCGCTGGTCTCGGCGAGTAGGTGAAGTCGGGGGCGCCACGAGGTAAAGCGCACGGCGCTCGCGAGCGAGCCGGTGAGAACCACCGCGTCCGCTTTTTCAATGAGAGCCCGTCCCACGTCGTCGTCTCCGACCGGAAGACACACGACGACCTCTCGCGGGAAACCGGCCCGCCAGAGTTGGTCGACCAGGTGAGCGCCGACCAGAACGGCTTCGGGGGCCGGCTTTAAGACAACGGTGTTGCCCGCAGCCAGCGCGGCCAGTACTCCACCTGCGGGGATGGCGTAGGGGAAGTT
>JABEUS010000144.1 GCA_013044285.1 Acidimicrobiaceae bacterium | reverse complement strand
TGGCTCCCCCGCCCCTGGTCGAGACCACGAGGGAGGCGTAGTGGTCTAGTTCTTTCGCGCCGCCGAATCGACGTTCGGCGAGCGCCAGGGCCCGCACGTCGCCGTCGACGCGCACCGGAATTTCGAGGGACGCTTCGAGGAGATCACGGAGGGGAAACTCACGCCACTGGGGAATATTGAGTGGGGAGACCCGTTGACCGTGGTCGAAGAGGGGCCCGGCAGTGGCGACTCCCGCTCCCACTACGTGAAATCCCTCGCCCAGTCGTCGTGCGAGAGTGATGACCTCGTCGATGAGGTGCCCATTACCCGGCACCGACACCCGTCCGCGGGCCTCGAGCACCCCGTCGGAGGAGACGACGGCGACGTCGGCCTTCGTGCCCCCAATATCGAACGCCAGCCAGTGTGGGCCAATCGGGGCCCCAGAGTTCACTGGGGACGACGACCGCCCAGGCGGCTTCGCCACCCGGGACCTTCCTCGCCCCCGGGTCGCGTGAGGTCACGCCAGCCGGCGCGACCGAGTCGGCGAGCACTTCGCTCCACCACGACGGCCGAGGCGAACATCACGGCCACTCCCACCAGCGCCACCAGGAGATAGGTGGTGAAGAAGGCCACGAGGAGAGCCAGGCCGACGACGAAACCGAGGACGCCCCACTTCACCCGGCGCATGCCGTGGGAGTAGACGTTGGTGTCGCGCAAGCTCTTTGCGAAATGTGGGTCGTGCCGGGTGAGGGACTCCTCCATCTCGGCGATAACCTTTTTGTCATGCTCAGAGAGCGGCACGTTACCTCCTTCCGCGCTGGCTCTATCGTAACGCCGACGGCGTGGGCACGACACAGCCCGCCAGATTTCTTACCCTCAGTCTGTCTCGACGAGGGACCAGGTTACTTGCCTCCGTGTTACAAGATGGGGTCGGCGTTGGAGAGAGGAATCTCGTCGGCGACCGGGTGGTGGCTCGAGCGCAGGGCGATCTCTGGCAACGTGAAACTGAGCAGAACCGCCACGAGCCCGACGGGCACCGCCCACACGTAGATTTTCGAGACCGAGGCGGCGATGGCGTGGACGATGACCCCGATCACCGCGAACGGCAGGGTGTGCAAACTCTGGGGGGTGAGGTGAGAGACAGAGATCGCCGGTCCGTGGTAGTGAATCGACTGCAGACCAGAGACCATCTGGTGGGGCAGTTCGTTGATGTAGAGCGCTCCGAAGACGGCGGTACCGAAAGATCCACCGATCGAACGAAAGAAGTTGGCCCCCGCCGTGGCCGACCCGATGTCCTGGGGACTGACCGCATTTTGCACGGCGGTGACGAGAATCTGCATCACCAGTCCAATTCCGGTTCCGAGGACGAACATGTAGAACGCCGTCAGCCAACTCGAGGTAGTGACCCCGAGCGTCGCTAAGAGCCCGAGACCGAGGGTCATGACGATGGTTCCCGCGATCGGGAATGGTCGGTACTTACGACCCTTGGCGACCAGTTGACCGACGATGATGGAGGCTCCGAAGAGCCCGACCATCATGGGTAAAAGGCGAAGTCCGGAGTTGGTCGGAGAGGCCCCACGAACCTCCTGGAAGTAGAGCGGGAGAAAGGTCATGGCCCCGAACATGGCGAATCCCACCACGAAGCCAATCGCTGACGCCGATCGAAACACTCGATTAGCAAAGAGGGGCATCGGCAGTACCGGTTCGTCAGCTCGGCGTTCGAGGTAGACGAAGTAGGCCGCCAGGATTACTCCCCCCACCCCTAAGCCGATCGACTGCCAGGAGATCCAGGCGAAGGAGGTACCCCCGAGCGAGGTCATCAAGATGAGCGCGGAGGCGGAGAGGGTCAAGACGATGATGCCGGCGTAGTCAATGACGTGGGAGACCCGATTAGCCGTCGAGGGCAGGGCGGCCGCCGTCACGATCATGGCGAGGATGCCGAAGGGCAGGTTCACGAAGAAGATCCAGCGCCAGGAGAAGTACTCCACGATGAACCCACCGAGGAGGGGCCCGAGCACCGTGGCGGCCCCGAAGACCGCCCCGAAGAGTCCGGAGTAGCGGCCACGTTCGCGGGGAGCCACGACGTCAGCGATGACCGCTTGGGCCCCCACCATCAAGCCCCCACCTCCGAGCCCCTGGAGGGCGCGAAAGAGAATGAGCAAGATCATGTTCGAGGCGAGACCGCAGAGCATGGAGCCGACGACGAAGATGGCGATCGCCGCCTGGAAGAAACTCTTTCGACCGTAGAGGTCGCCGAGCTTGCCCCAGAGGGGAGTCGAGACCGTCGAGGCGAGCAGGTAGGCGACGACGACCCAACTGAGGTGGTTAGCCCCGTGGAGATCACCCACGATGGTGGGCAGGGCGGTCGAGACGATCGTCCCGTCGAGCGCGGCGAGGAGCATCCCGAGCATCAACGCTCCGAGTACCCAGTACAACTCTCTCTTAGCCAGCGTTCCCGTCGTCATCAAGTACCTCACGCGAAAGTAGAAGGATTTGGCTAGCCTATCGGCTAGGTGAGGGGGGACGAAGCACCCTCGGTAGGCTTCCCTCGTGCCCTTCACCGCCCCTCGTCGGCCACTCGTGGCGGCCGGGTGGATGGGTGGTGGTGCCCTGCTGGCCCTCGTCTGGAGTGCACTGAGCCCGGAGACGTACGCCCAGATCACCCGACATTCCTGGTTTCGTTCCCCCTCGGGATTCACCCTCACCCACCTCGCCACCCAGGGACTCATGACCGTGTTTTTCCTCTCGGTGGGACTTGAACTCTCCCGGGAGTTCCTCGGAGGACACCGGCGCCACTTCGGGGCGCCGGTGCTGGCCGCCCTCGGTGGAATGGCCGGAGCGGGACTCTGCGCCGCCGGGGCCGGAGAAATCTTCCACCACTCGGCCCTGACCCGGGGCTGGTCGGTTCCGATGGCGACCGACGTGGCCTTCGCTCTCGCGGCGTTGGCCTTCGTCGGGCCGGGGCTACCGAAAGGTCTACGAAACTTCATCCTCACCCTGGCTCTGGCCGACGACTTCTTCTCCGTCATCGTGGTGTCAGCGACCACCTCGTCGCATCTCCACGTCCTCTATCTCGTGGCGGGAGTAGTTGTGCTCGCCGCGGCGATACTCCTCCGCCACCGGGTCCCGGGTCTACCCCTCGCCCTCGTCGTGACGAGCGCACTCTGGTGGATCTTCTTTCGGGCCGGGGTGGAGCCGGCGCTCGCCGGCGCTCTCGGGGGCCTCCTCGCGGTTCCCTCCCGACGAACGGTCCATCTCGAAGCCCTGAGCACCCGACTCACCAGCGACCTCGTCCTACCCCTCTTCGCCTTCGTCGCGAGCGGGCTGGCCTGGCCCCAAATTCGCGGGGCCGGAACCCTGATCGGACTCGTGGTCCTCGTGAGGGTCGTGGGGAAGGTTCTCGGCATCACCGTCGTCGGAGTCCTCGCGCGCCGGCTGGGACTCCCCCTCGAACTTCGGGTCGTCCACGTCCTCGGAGCGTCGCTGCTGTGCGCGATGGGCTTTACGGTGCCGCTCTTGGTCGCTGGTCGCCTCTTCGGCGCCGCGTCGACGACCTACGGAGCCTTCGCCGCCGGTCTGGACCTCGCCACCGTGGTAGGCGGAGTCCTCGGCGTGCTCGTCCTGCGCCGCTACAGCACCCCGACGGGACACGAGACGCCGGTACCCCCGAGTCCGCAGTAACCGTTGGGGTTCGCCACCAAATACTGTTGGTGGTACTCCTCGGCGAGGTAGAACTCTCCAGCCGGCGCAATCTCAGTCGTGAGCTCGGGGTAACCGGACTCTAAGAGACGGGCGTGGTAGCGCTCGGCGACGGCGCGGGCGACCTCGGCCTGGTCGGCGTCGACGGTGTAGATCGCCGAACGGTACTGGGTACCGATGTCGTTACCCTGACGGTAACCCTGGGTTGGATTATGACTCTCGAAGAACACCCCGAGGAGGCTCTCGTAACTTACCAGCGCGGGGTCGTAGACCACCCTCACCGCTTCGGCGTGGCCGGTGCGCCCCGAACAGACCTCTTCGTAAGTCGGGTTGGGCGTAAATCCCCCCTGATATCCCACTGCGGTCGAGACGACCCCGGTGGTTTCGAAGAACTTACGCTCGGCGCCCCAGAAACATCCGAGGGCGACGTACGCAACTGCAGTACCCTCGGCGAAGGGCCCCTCCAACGGAGTGCCGTACACGAGGTGGGGACGGGTAACGCGCAGGGGGGTGGACCGACCGGGTAGGGCCTCGGTCGCACTCACCATTTGGGGCTGGGGACGTAGTCTCACGGACTCACCCTAAAGGACCCGATGAAGGAGTTCAACGGCGTAGTCTGCGCGTATGGGAGTTTCGGTCACCGTTGACCAGATTGTGGGCGTCGTCCGGTCTCACGGCAAGCGCGTCACTCAACCGAAGCGCGCGGTCGCCCAGGTGCTCATCGACTCCGAGGGCCACCTCACCGCCGAGGAGATCAGCCTGCGCGTGGTGACTCACCTCGACGACGTATCCCCCTCGACGGTGTACCGCATCCTCGAAGAGTTTGAGGAGTTGGGTCTGTGCGAACACACTCACACGGGACACGGCGCCGCCGTTTACCACCTCGTGGGTGGAGGTCACGCCCACGTCACCTGCAACGTCTGTGGTGGCACCTGGCAGGTGCCGACGGAGTACTTCAGCAATCTCGCGACGCGTCTGCGAGGAACTCTTGGTTTCGAGCTCAACCCTCACCACGTCGCCCTGGCCGGACTCTGCCACAACTGCGCCACCCGCAGTTTGTAGCATCTCATACATTCTTCGAGCGCTCTCAACTTTTTCCCGCCGGGGACTCAGTAGGCTCGGGCGATGATCACCGTCGAAAACCTGACCAAGCGCTACGGTTCGACCGTCGCGGTCAACGACTTGAGTTTCGAAGTGAAGCCCGGGGTGGTCACGGGTTTTCTCGGACCGAACGGCTCGGGCAAGTCGACGACGATGCGCGCCATCCTCGGCTTGGACAACCCGACCTCGGGCCGGGTCAGTATTAACGGTACAACCTACCGGCACATCAACGCCCCCCTTCACGAGATCGGGGCCCTCCTCGACGCGAAGGCCCTCAATCCGACCCGTAGCGCGCGAAACCACCTACGCGCCCTCGCCGCGGCGAACAACATCCCCTACTCGCGCGTCGACGAGGTGCTGGAGTTCGTCGGACTGGCCGCGGTCGCGAAGAAGCGCGCGGGGTCGTTCTCCCTCGGCATGAGCCAACGCCTCGGTATCGCCGCTGCTCTCCTCGGGGACCCCCAGATACTCCTCTTCGACGAACCCGTCAACGGTCTCGATCCCGAAGGAATCCGGTGGATTCGGGAGTTCTTCCGGACCCTCGCCAACGAGGGTCGCACCGTCTTCGTCTCCTCCCACCTCATGAGCGAGATGGCCCTCACCGCCGACCAGATCATCGTGATCGGTCGGGGCCACCTGATCACCACCGGTTCCGTGTCCGACCTCACCGCCTCGGTGGCCGGGTCGGTACTCGTGAGATCGGCCGACAACGCTCGCCTCGGTGAAGCACTGCGCGGCGCCGGAGCGAGAGTCGAAGACGGCACCAGTGACGCGCTCGTCGTGAACGACCTCGACGCAACCCGGGTCGGAGAGATCGCCCTCTCCGCCGGCGTGGCGCTCAGTGAACTGAGCCCCCAGCGCGCCTCCCTCGAAGAGGTCTTCATGGAGCTGACCGCCGACAGCGTCGAGTACGGACACCAGGAGGAGAGGTCATGAGCAACGCCAACCTCGTGTCGAGCGTACGGGCCGAGTGGATCAAGTTTCGAACGGTCCGGGCGACCGTACTCGGAATGGTCACCTTCATCGTTCTCTCGATTGGTCTGAGTGCACTCGTCGCCTACCTGTTGCGCACCAACTGGAGCCACCGCTCGACCATCGAGAGGTTGACGTTTGACCCAGTCGCGAACTCTCTCGTTGGGATGTTTTTCGGCCAATTCGCCATCGGAGTGATCTCCGCGCTGGCCATCACCGCCGAGTACACGACGACCTCCATCCGATCGACCTTCGCCGCCGTACCCCAGCGTTCACGGGTCATCCTCGCCAAGGCCATCGTGCTCCTCGGATCCGTCTTTATCGTCTCCGAGGTCGTAGCCTTCGTCGCATTCACTCTCGGCCAGAGCATCTTCCACGGCGTCGTACCAACCGCCTCACTCGGCAACTCCACGGTGCTGCGCGCCGTCATCATGGCGGGGATCTACCTCACCCTGCTCGGGCTCTTCGGATTCGCCCTCGGGCTTTTACTCCGTACGACGGCTGCCACGATCAGTGTCTACGTATCCGCTCTGCTCGTGATACCCATCATCGTCAACTTCTTGCCCACGAGTTGGCAGGACCACATGCAAAAGTGGCTCCCCTCCGACCTCGGAGCTTCGATGACGTCCAGCACGGGACAGGTTCGCAATCTCACCAACGCCTTCACGTGGGACATCGCGGCCCTGGTCTTCGCGCTCTACGTCGCGGTGCTCCTCGGGGTGGGCATCGCGGTCGTCAATCAACGCGACGCCTAGCCCCTTGAGGTTACCGGCGCGTTACCGACGCCGGGCAAAAAATTAACTTACTGTGGCATACTTTGGGGCCATGGAATCCCCGTACGACGGTCTCTCGTCCGCCCACGAAGAAGTCGACACCAGTTTTCTCGGTGAGGGCCTCCCCGTTGGCCTCCCCCAGTTCGAACCCTCGGTGAGTCCGCACCTCAAGGGTCGCCGCAAGGTCAACAGTCCCCGTGAGCTCCAGGAGCTCCAGGAGTTAGTGAACTTCAAACCGAGTCACGAACGCTGGCGCATCTCGCGCGACCTCATCGGACTCATTCGACGAGGCGCCCAGGGCGAGACCGACGAGTCCTACCTCGACAAGTTGCGGCGCGAGTACGGCCGGGGTCAGGTCGAGTCCTCCCACTACGGACTCGCGACCATCGGAGAGCACAGCATCGTCTTCTACGCGATGAACTGGGACTTCTTCGCGGGCTCACTCGGGGTGGTCTCCGGGGAAACCTTCCAAGCGGCGGCCGACCTCGCCATCGCGAAGAAACTGCCCTTCGTTTCGGTCTACGTCTCGTCCGGCGTGCGCCAACACGAGAACTTCGCCGGACTCACCCAGATGACTCGAATGGTCGAGGCGATTCGTCACTACAAGGAGCGCGTGCACCTACCCCAGGTGGCGGTCCTTCTCGGCAACGTGTGGGGTGGAGTCTCGGCGAGTGCGGTGCCGAACGCCGACCTCATCGTCGCCACCTCGGGCACCGACTTCGGTTTCGCCGGACCTAACGTGATCGAAGCGTTCGAGGGTGCCTCGGTGCCCTCGGGTTCCCAGAGCGCCGAGGCGAACCTGCTGGACCGCAACATCGACGTGGTCCTCGACGACGTGCGCGGCGTGGTCGACTACCTCGACTCGGTACTCTCCTCGGCCCAACTCCCCGATCGTCAGCACCAACTCAACGCCGAGAGTCGCCCGACCATACGCAACGTCTCGGCGATCGACGCCCGGCGAACCTTCCCCGTCGGCAGCGTCGGTATTCACGGACCCGCCTTCGACGACGGCACCGAGGGCGAACTCCTGCACCCGAGTGCCGCCCGCGCCGGCTCGAGTGAACCAGCCGACGTTCTCGTCGAGCGTTACCAGAGCTTGATGACCGACGCGAACCGCGTCGACCTCGAGTTCATCGTGCGCTACGCCTTCTCCGAGTCGACCGCACTCTTCAACTACGTCCAGGAGCCGGACTTTCGCCGCTACCCGGCCGTCGTCGCGGCGATTGCCAGCATCGCCGACCAACCCTTCGTCGTGGTGGGCACCCAACCCTCCTACCAGCGCATCGGAGACACCGTCGTCAAACGTCCGGCCAACCCCGGTCCCGAGGACTTTGCCTACATGGAACGCATGCTCGACCTCGGACAGCGTCTCGGGCTCCCGGCCGTCTTCGTGACCGACACCCTGGGGGCCCGTCCCACTCTCGAGAGTGAGCGACGGGGTCAGTCCCGGGCCATCGCTCGTTCGATCCTGCGAGGAATCGACTACCCCCTGCCGGTCATCACCGTCGTCGCCGGCGCTCTCGGATCGGGGGGCGGACTCGCGACCACGCCCATGGCTGACCACGTGATCATGCTCGAGAACGCGATGGCCTTCGTCGCCGAGCCCCGCTCGGCCGCCTCGATTCTCTACAAGACGCCGAATCCCACTCCCGAGCAGATCAAGGTGACGGTCTCGACCATGCGCTCAACGGCGGCCGACCAACTAGAGCTCGGACTTATCGACGAGGTAGTCGCCGAGGGTCTCACCCCCTTTCAGACGGTGGAGAACCTCCACTCGGCGATCATGAAGGCCTACGTGAACTTGGCCGAGATGTCGGAGAAGAAGCTCCGTCAGCGCCGCTCCGAGCGCATTCGCTCCCTACGAGCCTTCGACATCGTCCCCGAGGCCCCGCTCCAGTAGGGCGGAGTCCTCGCCTAGTCGGCGAGGGCCGCTGCGCACCCTCAGTCGCTCCCCGTTAAGAAAGAGGGGGCTCGACACCGTGCGTAGTACTCCGGCGGGAGAGTCGGTCTCGACGACCAGTCCACTCGAGGACACGGCGGGTTGGTCGAGCGCCTCGGCGACCGAGAGCACCGGAGCGTAGGGAATATCGGCAACGTCCAGTCGACTCCCCCACTCCTCGCGCGACGCGTGTCCCATCACCTCGTTCAAACGGGCGCGCAAGTCGTCGCGGTCCTCGACCCTCCCGGCGTTCGTCCGCCAGTCGTCGCGTCCGAGCGACGGTTCGCCCAGCACCTCCACGAGTCGGGCGAACTGTGCGTCGGTGCCGACGGCGAGGAGCAACACCCCGTCCGCGCAGTGCACCGGTCCGTAGGGGGCGATACTGGGGTGATCGTTACCCAGTCGTCGGGGTTCGAGCCCGGTGGCGAGATAGCCCTGAGCCTGATTAATGAGGGAGGCCAGGGTGGCGTCGAGGAGGGGGACCTGAAAGTGGGGCCCCGGATCACTTCGCCCCACGAGTCCCGCGAGGGCGGCGATCGCCGCGTAGAGGCCGGTCACGACGTCCGAGAGCGGAGCGCCGACCTTCGTCGCCTCCCTCTCGCCCGTCACGTCCATCAGTCCCCCGCGGGCCTGAGCCAGCAAATCGAAGGCCGGGCGATCTTCGAGGTCGGTCCCCGGCGCCGAGGGGGTCACCGAAACCCAGACGACACCGGGTGCGCGCTCGCGGAGCTGGTCTATCCCGAGAGCGGCTCGCTGGGAGGGTAGGTAGTTCTCGATCACCACGTCGGCGCGCTCGAGCAGTCGAGCGACGGCGGCGTAGTCGAGAGGGTCTCGCAGATCGGCCACGACGTTTCGGCGGTGGCGATTGACGGCGAGGTAGTACGTGGCGTCCTCGCCGAAACGGGGCGGGGCGAGAAAGCGCACCGGGTCCCCCGCGGGCGATTCGATTTTGATGACGTCGGCGCCGAGGTCACCGAGGACCATCGCGGCCAGGGGTCCGGCGAGCACTCGGGAGAAATCGAGGACGCGAACTCCCTCGAGCGGTAGTCCCGTGTCCCGATGGCGCGGATCGATCTCCCAGGTCACTCCGAGGTCCCGTCGGTGGGCGTCGTCGTCGCCGACGCCATCGGAGTACTCGGTAACCAGAAGACCACGGCCACCCCGACCACGATAGCCACGAGACCCCCGACGATGGTGGTCCGGTGAAAGGCGCTCATAAAGGAGTTCTGCACCGCGCCCGCCGTCGCGGAGCGTTGCGCCACTGGTACGTGCTCGACGGTGCTGAGGGCGGCCTGCATCGACCCCCGGGCCCGGTCAATGATGAACGAAGTGAGCCGGAGGTGGTGAAAGTTCGAGGCGATGCGCTGGGAGAAGTAGGACGCGAAGACCGACCCCATGACGGCCACTCCGAGGGTTCCTCCGAGTTCACGAGTCGTCTCATTAACCGCCGCTCCCGAGCCGATCTGGGAGGGTGACAGAGTGCCCATGACCGCGGCGGTCGAGGTCGGGGTGATGAGCGAGAAGCCGACACCGAAGAGGGACATGGCGCCCACGATGGGAACGACGTAGGAAACGTGGGCGCTAAAGGAGGCGATCAAAATCATCGCCGAACCCATAATGACGAGTCCCGCCCCCACCACCCAGCGAATCCCCGCGCGCAGCGCGATGACGGCAGAAAAGGGAGTAGCGATCATCGTGACGACGGCGAAGGGCAGGGTGTGTAGACCCGACGAGAAAGCCGAGTAGCCCCGGACCATCTGAAAGTACTGGGTCACGTAAAAGATAAAGCCGAAGAGGCTGAAGAAACTCGCGGCGATCGCCGCCGCTCCCGCGGAGAAGGGCCCCCGTCGAAAGAGTCGAACGTCGAGGAGGGGTTCGTCTCGTTGGTGTTCGTAGCGCACGAAGAGCACGCCGAGGACGAGGCTCAGACCGAAGAGCACGAGGATTCGACCCGTCATCCAGCCCGAGGAGGGACCCTCAATGATGGCGAACACGAGGGCGCTGACGGCGCCGCTTCCGAGAACGAGACCGGGCCAATCGAGACCTCGGGAGACGGGACTCGACGACTCGCCCACGTGCCACCAGGTCAGGGCCAGGGCTACGAGGGCCACGGGGATGTTAATGAGAAAGATCGAACCGAACCAGTAGTGGTTGAGAAGGTACCCCCCGACGACCGGCCCGAGGGCGATCGCGACGCCGGCTGTCGCACCCCAGATTCCGAAGGCTTTGGCTCGCTCGACCTCGCGGTCGAAGGCCACGGTGACGAGGGAGAGAGTGGCCGGGAAGATGAAGGCGGCCGAGGCTCCCAGAAGGGCTCGAGCAATCAGCAGTTGCGTCATCGAGTGACTAGTCGCGGCGAGTAGGGACGAGAGGGCGAACGCGACGAGGGCTCCGTTCATCACCCGCAGGCGACCGAAGCGATCCGCGACTTCGGCTCCGGCGAGCAAGAGTCCGGCGAAGGGCAGGGAGTACCCGTCCACGATCCACTGCAGACCGGAGTTGGACGCGTGGAGCCGCTCCGAGAGAATGGGGAGGGCTACATTCACGATGGTGTTATCCACCACGACGAGAAAGACCGCCACGCACAGAACCGTGAGTACGACCCAAGGGTTGCGCCGCAGGTGAGCTCCGTTCACGTACCTGCTCTCCTCACCTCGCCCGAGCTGGAGAGAGAAGTCTACGAGACCTCCGACCGGGAGTTTTCTTAGTGACTCTCAGGCAGAACGAACCGTCCGACGTGGCTCGCGAAGTCGTCGAGGTCGGCCCGCGCCGCCTCAATGACGCCCGACATCGTGACGAATCCGTGGACCATGCCCCGGGCCTCTAACACCTCGACCGGTACTCCAAAGTGTTCGAGGAGACCGGCGTAGGCGACGCCCTCGTCACGTAACGGATCGCACTCGGCGACCATCACGACCGCCGGGGGAACTCCGCGTAGGTCCTCGGCGAGAAGTGGCGTGACTCGAGGGTCCGTGTGATCGACCGTGTCACCGAGGTAGTGCCGGTAGTCGTGACGCAGGTGCTCGAGTTCGAGGAAGTACCCCGAGCCGTAGACGTGAGCCGAGTCCGTCGTCATCTCCGGTCCGAGCGTCGGGTAGATGAGGGCCTGAGCCGCGATATCGAGACCCTCGTCGCGCAGCACTCGACAGGCCGCCGTCACCAACGTCGCCCCCGCGGAGTCGCCCATGACGACGAACGGGAGACCAGCCGCCCCGTAGGCCTCACGACGAGTGGCGAGCTCCCGCACTGCCTCGACGACGTCCTCTAAACCGGACGGAAAGGGGTGTTCGGGCGCGAGTCGGTAGTCAATCGCGACGAGAACGACGGAGAGGTCGTCAGCGAACCGACGACACACGCCGTCGTGGGTGTCGAGGTCACCGACGACGAAGGAGCCGCCGTGGGCGTAGAGCACCAGTCCGCGCGGATGACGACGGGGCGCGAAGCGACGGAACCGCACCGTGCGTCCGGGCCACTCCCAGGCTCCGTCGTCGACGCTCTCCATCTCCGGGGGGTTGCCCCGACGAGCCCGACTGAGCTCGCGGTAGCGCGCTCGACGCTCCTCGGGCGAGAGGGTCGCCGGGTCTACGCCGGGTCCGAGAGTCTCTCGGTAGCGCTCCAGTTCGGGGTGAATCACCGTGTCCTCCAAGTTGAATGGTCCGGCAACGACTCAGAGCACCTTCGAGAGGAAACTCTTCAGGCGATCAGACTGGGGGTTCACCAGAACCTCCTGAGGGTCGCCGGACTCGTAGATGATGCCCTGGTCCATAAAGTAGACCGAGTCGGCGACTTCACGAGCAAAACCCATCTCGTGGGTCACGACGATCATCGTCATGCCGGATTTCGCCAGGTCCTTCATGACGTCGAGGACCTCTCCCACTAATTCAGGGTCGAGGGCGGAGGTCGGCTCGTCGAAGAGCATGAGTTTGGGGTCCATCGCGAGAGCGCGGGCGATGGCCACGCGCTGCTGTTGTCCTCCACTCAGCTGGGAGGGGTAGGCCTCAGCCTTCTCCTCGAGACCAACGCGACGCAGCAACTCCGTGGCCCGTTCCTTCGCGTCCGAGGAACTCATCCCGCGCACCTTGACCGGACCAATCGTCACGTTGGAGAGAGCCGTGAGATGGGGAAAGAGATTGAAGCGTTGAAAGACCATGCCGATATTGGAACGGGCCTCGGCGATCTCTGACGAGGTGCGCTCGTACAGCTTTCCGTTACGCAGGTCGTAACCGACCATGACGCCGTCGACCAAGAGCTCACCCCGGTCGTGTTTTTCGAGGTGGTTAATGCAGCGCAAGAACGTGGACTTTCCCGACCCCGACGGACCGATCAGGCACGTCACCTCGCCCCGACGAACCTCCATGTTGATGTTGCGTAGGACTTCATTTGATCCGAAGGACTTCGCGAGTCCGATCGACTGGACCATGACCTCACTCATCGCGTCATCCCCGTAGGAAGAAGTCGCCACTTGGACCGAATTCCCCGAACGTCTGATCGCAGACGCTGCCAGGGCGTCTCGGGAGTCGCCCGAGAAGAACCCTTAGCAAAGTGCCGCTCGAGGTAGAACTGACCGATGGAGAGCACGGTCGTTACCGCCAAGTACCAGATGGAGATGGTCTCGAGGAGAGCCACATTCTCGAAGTTTTGTGCCGAGATGTTATTGGCCACGCCCGCCAGTTCGTAGACCCCGATGGTGGAGACCAACGAGGTGGTCTTCAGCATCGAGATGACCTCGTTACCGGTAGGGGGGATGATGACGCGCATGGCTTGGGGTAGCACCACGTGACGCAGGGTTTGTACGCGCTTCATTCCAATGGAGGAGGCCGCCTCCATTTGGCCCTCGTCGACCGAGATCAGACCCGCGCGAGCTATTTCGGCCATGTAGGCCCCCTCGTTCAGACTGAGTGCCACAATGCCCGCCTCGACCGCCGTCAAATGATTGAGGTGGAAAGTGAAGACGGTCAGGTGCACGAAGGGCACTCCCAGCGTGAGCGTCGGGTACAGGGTGCCGGCGGCGAACCAGAAGAGGATCTGCACGTAGACCGGAGTCCCCCGAAAGAACCAGGTATATCCGGCCGCGGGCGCCGAGAGCAGTCGCGAGTGCGAGATTCGCATCACGGCAATAACGACTCCGAGCACGATGCCAGCGGCCATGGCCGCCACGGTCAACTCAATCGTCAGTAACAGACCGTGAAAGATGAGAGAACTAAAGAGATACTGCCCGATGATGTTCCAGCGAAAACGCCAGATCATCGCCCCCGTCTGGGGATCGGGGATCCGCGAGATCAGAGTGTGGAGGAACATGAGAAAAAGCACCAGCATCGCCACCCCGGCCACAATGCGACCGGGGTGGCGTACTGGAACTACCTCAATATTTTCGGCGTGCTCCTCAAGCGCCGACACGGGCAATCCTTACGACGTCGCGCCGTTGAGGACCACCTGGGAGGTCGGGACAGCCCCCGCCTGAACACCCCACTTGGTCAAGATGGACTTGTAGACCCCATTGGCCTCAAGAGTCTTCAGAGCGGCCTGGATAGCCTTCGCCAGCGCGAGTCCGTTGGCGTTCTTCTGAGTGGCGATGCCGTAGGGGGCGACGTTGACTGCACTTCCCGAGAGTTTGAAACGCCCCCCGGTGGTCGCCACGATGTAGCCGGCGATCTGGGAGTCGACGAAGCCGAAGTCGGCGTGACCGGCCGAGAGAGCCAAGTTAGCGAGCGTCTGAGTGGCGTAGCTCGACACGGCGACCTTCTTACCAGCCGGGCACTTTACCGCCGCGGCGTCAGTCTGCTCTACGGTCCCGGTCTCCACGGCCACATTGTGACCACAGAAACTAGTCAGTCCCTTAAAGACCATCTTCGAGTTCTTCGTCACGTAGACACCCTCACCGGCCTTGAAGTAGTCAACGAAGTTGACCTGCTTCTGGCGAGCCTTGGTGTCGGTAAACGAGGAGTTCCCGATCTGGTAGCGATTGCCCACCATGCCGGTGATGATGGTGTCGAAGGTGACGTTGTTCTCGGCGTACTTCAGCCCGAGGGTCGCCCCGATCGCCTTCATCAAGTCGAGGTCGAAACCGACGATGGTCGTGCCTTTGACGTACTCGTCCGGCGCGTAGGTGGCGTCGGAAGCCACCTGGAGGGTGATGTGCTTGAAGGCGGCGGGCACGAGGGCCGCATCCTTCGCGTTGTACTTCGCGCTCGGCGCCGACGCCCCGGCACTGATGCTGGTGGAGGCCACCAGACTAAGTGCGCCCAAGGCGACAATGGCACTGCGGAATCGGGTTACCTTCATGGTCTCTCCCATGGCGGACGAGCCGCCCTAGACGAATGGTGTTGTGCGCACATTACCCCAGCGCGAACGGCGTGACGAGAAGGTGTCGAGACCGTAACGCGCCCGGGAGCGAGACCGCGGCGACGATTCGCCCTGTTCCACCCTCGCGGCCGGCGCACCGTGAACCACGTCAGTGGGTCAGGCCCGTGTTGAGAGCCCTTTAGTGGAGTTTTCGGGCGATAGAGTCCGAGCGGACGCCAGTCCCGGGAGGGGCACCGCTGGACCGGCACTCCTAGACGCCCCGGACACTTCAGTGAGGCGTCTCAACACTGGGAGGCGAATCGGTCACCCCGTCGTCATCAATTCACGAGACCGGAACACTCCCGAAGCGAGGTGGTCACCCGCGCACCATCTCGGCTCGATATTTTTCGCGACGAACCCCGAACTTAAGGACAACCTTCATGAATCCCGTCATTGCTCGAACAACGAAGTCGGCGGGAATCCTCGCCCTTCTAGTCTCCGCAGTCATTTCGAGTCCCGCCACCTCGGGGGCGAGTTCTTCCCCTCTGAAGGTGACCACCCTGGTGAGTGGCGCGAAGCTGCACCACAGTTACTTCTCGGCCGGCTCCAAGACCGCCAAGTCCGAAATCCTGAGCAACCCCGATGACGTCACCATGTACGGCAGCGACATCTTCGCCGTCTTCGGAAATGGAGTGGGCGGAAAGGGCCAGGCGAGTCCCGACGGAAACCGCGACAGCACCATCGTGGAGTTGACCACTTCGGGTCGAGTCCTCGGTCAGTGGGACGTCCTCGGGCACACCGACGGTATTACGGCCGACACTAACCTCGGCGGAGTTCTCGCGACGGTGAACGAGGACGGGAGTCCCTCCCTCTACCTGCTGAAGGTCGCCGGATCGAGTGCCGCTCACTCCATCACCAAGTACTCCTACAACGAAGTTCTTCCCCACCTGGGAGGAACCGACGCCATCGTTGCCGAGGGCAGTCGCATCTTCGTCAGCGCGTCCTCGCCGGGAATGTCCGGTAAGGCGGCGCCACAGCCCACCTACCCGGCCGCCTACTCGGTGAGCTTCGCGTCATCGAAGATGCTCAAAGCCTCCCCCCTCTTCTACGGTGAGTCGATGGCGACGAACGTGACCGTCGGTAGCGCGACCTACGGAAAGTCGGAGAAGTTGGCCCTGACCGACCCCGACTCCAATACGCTCGTGCCCTCGACGAGTGCCCACTTCGCGGGCGATTTTCTCCTCGACAGCCAGGGGGACCAGCGTCAGATCTACGTGAGTGGCGCGGGAACTTCGGCGCAGAAGCTGTCCGTCCTCGCCCTCTCGCAAGCGGTCGACGACACCGTGTTCCCGAGCGGTTCCACGACTCACCTCGTCGCTCCGGACTCGACCAATAACGCCATCGACCTGGTGTCGGGCTCGTTTAACTCCAGCATGGCGTTGGCGGTGGCGTCACCCTGTGACGCGGGCAGCGCCCCCTCGACGTGCCCCGGACCCGGATATCCGGCGAACTACCTCGCCACCTTGAACTTGCGTACCGGCGTGCTCACGAAGATTCCCGTGACGGGACCCAAGTTTGAACCGGCCGGTGGGCTCGTCGCCTTCTAGGACTCCGTCACGCAGTCGGCTCGCGCCGCACGGTTAGGAACTCACCGCGAGTTTTGATCCGTTGGCCGAGTCACGAGCCCCCCAGCACGAGAGACGAAGAGGTCTCACGTGACTGGGGGCTCGTGACGTAAAGGGGCTCTTCCGGTTCTAGCGGTCTGACCCGCAACTCATTCGCTGAGAAGGGGATCTTCAGATTCCGGCGAGGTCTGATACATCAGCGAACCACGCCCACCCTCAGCGTCACGCCGAAAAAGCAAAAGTCCCGATTCGGATCTCACATCGATCGGAACCGGGACTTCGCTACGCATTTCTTGGAGCGGTAGACCGGTCTCGAACCGGCGACCTCGACCTTGGCAAGGTCGCGCTCTACCAACTGAGCTACTACCGCAACGCCTCCATACTAGCCGAGGCGCTTCGAGCCGTACACCTCTAGCGACCACTCGAGCCGAAGCCGTCCTCACCCCGTGTCGAGTCGCTCAACTCGGCGACTTCGAGGAACTGAGTCGTCGGAACCGGCGTGATAAGGAGTTGCGCGACGCGGTCTCCCGGATGAATCTCGTAGGAGTGGCTGGGGTCGAGGTTGACGAGAGCCACGCGAATCTCGCCCCGGTACCCGGCGTCGATGAGCCCTGGAGTATTGACGCAGGTCACTCCGTAGCGAGACGCGAGGCCGCTGCGGGGCAGGACGAGACCGGCGTAACCCGCGGGAATCTCGAGGGCGAGACCTGTTCCGACCATCCCGCGCTCACCCGGTCCG
>JABEUS010000143.1 GCA_013044285.1 Acidimicrobiaceae bacterium | reverse complement strand
CGCCGGGGCCGGACGCTGCGGGGGCTGTGACCTTCAGCACGTGAACGAGGCGACCCAACTCTCGTGGAAGACCGGAGTCCTCTTCGACCAGATGCGCCGCATCGGGGGACTGGAGTTCCCCTTCGAGGTAGAGCGCGTGGGAGAGGCCCGGGGATCGCGGAGCCGCCTGCGCTGCTCGGTCGACGAGGACGGACGACTCGGTCTTCGTCGCTGGCGTAGCCACGACCTCGAGATGCTCTCGACGTGCTACCTCCTCGACGAGCGCGCCGAGAGCGCCTTCTCGACTCGCTGGCCCCGCGGCGCCGAGGTGGAGTTGCGCGCCTTCGGGGAGGGCGACCCCTTCGCCGTCGTGCGCTTGAGGGGTCGACCCGTCGAGATTCGAGACCTCGAGGGGAAGCTTCTTCACCCCGATACCGTCTCGCGAGTGAACTTCGACGGTCACGTTCTCACCGTCTCCCCGGAGTCCTTCTGGCAGTCCCACCACGACGCGCCGGCTCTCCTGAGTGAGCGGGTCCTCGCCGCCTGGCGGGCGCGTCCCGCCCCGCGAGTCGTCGACCTCTACAGCGGAGTCGGGCTCTTCGCCCACGTTCTCTCGCGCGCCGGGGCGAGTGAGGTCGTGACCCTCGAGAGCTCGAAGTCCGCGGTGCGCGACGCCCGGGAGAACCTCGGGGGTCGTCGAGGCGTGCGCGTACTCGAGCGACGCGTCGAGCCCCGGACCCTCTTTCCCGTCCTTCGTGGTGACGACTTCGTTGTTCTCGACCCGCCCCGCACCGGACTCTCGTCCGGGGTCGTGGAGGAGATTGCCGCGTCCGACCCGGCCCGGGTGGTCTACGTCAGTTGTGACGGGGCGACCTTCGCGAGGGACCTCAAGGCCTTTCGCGGCGAGGGTTACGACCTCACCTCCCTCGAGGCGTTCGACCTGTTTCCCCTGACCGAACACGTAGAACTGGTCGCAGTCCTTGACAGGGCCGAGAGCCGGAGGGAGAGTGGGGGAAGGCCGAAGAGTTAATCGGCCGCCGAAGGAGGTTGACGATGACCGTCAAGCTGGATCACCACCACCGTCTCACCGCGCAGAAGATTTTTGGACACCCGATAAATCACAACATCAAGTGGGTGGAGGTGCACGCGCTCCTCGAGAGGTTCGGCGAGGTGCACGAGTCGCACCGGGGCAACTGGGCGATCACGGTCAACAGCGAGACGATCAGCTTCGGTCCGGCCCGTTCGAAGGACCTCACCGAGGACCAGGTGATCCGGGTCCGTCACTTCCTGCAGTCCTTCGGGGTCACGGAGAAGGACGTGGCCGCCTGAGCCCGGCGCGCTCGGCGCGTCCCCTTCTCCTCATCCCCCCGTCGGAGTCCAAGGTCTCCGGAGGACGGATGGGTGACGTCGTGGGGCGCTTCGAGAAGATTCTGTCCGAGCCGAGAGAAGTGGTCGCTGGTGCTCTCCTCTCCACACTTTCCGGGGCGAACGAGGCGCGCCGTAGCGTCCTCGTGAACGCTCGGGGGACCCGACTCGACCCGGCGATCGAGGTCACGAGGAAGAGTGCCGAGGGAGTATCCCCGGTGCTCCCCAGTTGGCGCCGCTACGAGGGGGTCGTCTGGGGCCACCTCGATCCGGGAACGCTGGAGGTCGCGCAGCGACGACGTCTCCTCGTCCCGAGCGCTCTCTACGGGTTCTCCTTCGGCGACGAGCCGATCGGGGAGTACCGGTTGAAGTTCACCGTGGCTCTCGAGGGACTGGGTTCCCTCGCCGCCTACTGGCGGCCCTGGTTAGCCCACGCCCTCGACTCACTCGGAGCCGTCGAAGTCGTCGACCTCCTCCCACTCGAGCACCACCGGGCTATCGACTGGTCCCTCCTCACCCGTCCCCGGGTGCGCCGGGTGAACTTTCTGTCGGCCGACCGGGGCTCGGTCGTGGGTCACGACGCGAAGGCCGCTAAGGGGGCGCTCGCTCGACACTTACTCACGGAAGGAGTAGCCGGGTTGGAGAGTTTTCGTTGGCGGGGCTGGGTCAGTGAACGAGTGGGCGAGGAGTACGTGGTGATCGCCCCGGCGTCACGGGACGCTCACAGTCCGGTCGCGCCCCGTTTTCTCGGCTCAGTAGACTGAATCGGCTGAGGAGGAGGGTGATGACGGCGCTCACGCGACGCGAGGTGGTAGTCGTCTTTGCCCTCAGTGTTCTCGTCGCCGCCTTCTTCGTCCTCGACGCCGCCGTTCACCACGCGCTCGGAATTCCCCGTAACGACGACTGGTCCTACTACTTCTCGACCTTCAGCCTCGCGAGCACCCACCACTACCACCTCTCGGGCTGGGACGAGTCGAGTCTCATCCTCCAGTCCTTCCTCGCCTGGCCCCTCGTGAGTCTCTTCGGGGCCCACTTCGCCCCCCTGCAGATCATGGTGGCGGCGATCGGGGCGATCGGGCTCACCCTCACCTACCTGTTACTGCGCCGGTTCCTCCAACCGCGCGGGGCCACCTTCTCTCTCGTCGTCGTCGCCCTCGGGCCCCTCTTCGGGTCACTCTCGACCTCCTTCATGACCGACGTGCCGGCCTACGCCGCCGCCATGGGTACTCTCTACGCCGGGACCCGGGCGCTGCGGGGAAAAATGCGGGACCTCTGGTTCACTCTGGCGGCCCTGCTCGGGGTCGGGGCCTTCATGATCCGCCAGGTGGGCGCGGTCGCTCTCCTCGCCGTCGTGGTCTCGGTCTTTATCCTTCGCCCGAAGGCCGAGCGCCTCGTCGTCGGGGCCATCGGGGTCGGGGCCTTCGCCCTCGTCTGGGGCTACAACCACTGGCAGTCCCAACTCACCAACGCGAAGAACCTCCGTCTCGACCTCTCGGTCTCCTTCCTGCACTCGCGCGTGGGTTGGGACGTGAACCTGCTCTTCACCCTCTGTCTCATGGCCGGACCGGCCCTCGTCGCCTGGGCCACCTCGACTCCGTGGCGCCGGGCCTGGGCAATCGCGCCGAAGACCCTCTCCACTCTCGTCGCCACGGTCGCCCTCGTGCTCGTCTGGTATCGACCGAGTCCTTCGGGGAACTACTTCACCCCCCTCGGGGCCTACTCCAACACCGTCCTCGGACACCCCCCGGTGCTCTTTTCGACCCTGCTGTGGGACCTCATTCGACTCTTCGGGTGGGCCTGCACCCTGCAGATGAGCGTCGTGGCCCTGAACGGGGTGCTGATGGCCCCGGACATCTTGCACCGGGCGAGGAACACCGACCGGGCGGGGGGCATCACGGTCATCGCCACGTTCCTCGTCTTTTTCGTCGGGGCCGAGCTCGCCTACGTCCTCATCGTTCCCCAGTTCTTCTTCGACCGCTACCTCCTGCCGGCGATTCCCCTGGCGGCGGGACTCGCCTGGGCCTCCATCGAGTCCATGACCCACGAACGGGCCCCCCGGGCGAGGCGGGCCGCTCCCGGAACCCTCACCCGGGCGACGCGCGCTCTTCCCCTCGTCGTCCTGGTGCTCTTTAGCGCTCTCGGGGTCATCGTCGTGGACGACGCCGCGACCCTCGACGGGGCCGAGTGGCACTTCGACACCCTCATCGTCGCGACCGGTATTCCCGCCACCCGCCTCGACGGGGGCTTCGACTGGTACGCCTCGCTCCAGGGAATACCCGCTTTTCCGGGGGGCGGAATTCGTAAGCCCTTCTGGCTAGGGCTCTTCCCGAACCACACGACCTGCGAGGAGATCGGTTACCCCAGTGCGCTGCCCCCGGGAGAGACCCCCCTCGCGACCTACGTCGCCCACGGACTCGCCGGTGAGACGGTCACCCTCGTCGCCTACAAGATCGGTATCGGTCCCCACGTGAAGGGAATGTGTCCGCCCCTCTGGGCGAGTCATCACCAGATCGTGACCCGTCCTTCGGGCGCGAGCCACAGCCCGTCGCCCTCGACGACGTTGAAGGCCTCGTAGAAGGCGTCGACGTTACGCACGATCTGGTTGCAGCGAAACTCCCCCGGTGAGTGGGGGTCGACGGCGACCAGTTGGGCGGCGAACTCCGGGCGAACCGCGGTGCGCCAACAGCGCGCGTAGGAGATGAAGAAGCGCTGGGCGTCACTCAGGCCGTCGATCTCGGGGGCCGGCTCGGGGTGGCGCAACCGGTAGGCCCGCCAGGCGATCGCCACTCCGCCGAGGTCCCCGATGTTCTCACCGAGGGTGAAGCGTCCGTTGACGCTTGTCTCGGGGGCCTCACTCGGGTGCAGCCCGTCGTACTGGGCGACCAGTTGGTCACCGAGGGCGTCGAAGGCGGCCCGGTCCTCGGGGGTCCACCAGTCGACCTTCACCCCGGTGCCGTCGGACTTCGAACCCTGGTCGTCGAAGGCGTGGCCGATCTCGTGGCCGATGACGGCCCCGATCGCCCCGTAGTTGACGGCGGCGTCGGCCGTCGGGTCGAAGAAGGGGGGCTGGAGGATGGCCGCGGGAAAGACGATCTGGTTGTAGTTGGAGTAGTAGTAGGCGTTCACGGTCTGGGGCGTCATGAACCACTCCTCGCGCTCGACCGGACCGAGGGCCTTAGCGAGTTGGCGCTCCGTCTCGGCCACGGCGAGGGCGAGGTAGTTCTCGACGAGGTCGGAGGTGAGTTCGATCCCGCCGTAGTCGGTCCACTGGCGGGGGTAGCCAATCCGGGGGTTGAGCAGGCGCAACTTCTCGAGGGCCCTCTCCCGGGTCGGGGCGGTGAGCCAGGGACGCTCGGCGATGCTCTCGGCGTAGGCAGAGAGGAGGTCGTCGACGAGTCGGTCCATCTCGGCTCGGGCTTCTCTTGGGTAGTGGCGATTGACGTAGATCTGGCCGACGTCGTCGCCGAGCGCCCCGTTCACCAGTCCGACCGCGCGTTGCCAGCGGGGGCGTCGCTCGGGGACGCCGGCGAGAGTGCGAGAGAAGAAGTCGAAGTGCACCTCGGCGATCTCGTCGCTGAGAAGTCCCGCGAGGCTGGAGACGAGGTGGAGGCGCAGCCAGTCGCGCCAGGACTCGAGGTCGAGAGTCCGTAGGGCCTCGAGGGCGTGGGTCACGAAGGAGGGCTGGGCGACGACCAGTTCGGAGAAGTGGTCGGTGACTCCGAGCCCCTCGATCCAGGCGCCGAGCAAATCGAGGTTCTCTCCGGCGAGCTCCTCTAATTGGGCCCGGGTGAGCAGGTTGGAGGTCTTGTCCCGGTCCCGGGAGTCGACGTTGGTCCAGTGCGCACTCGCCAGGTGAGTTTCGAGGGCGCCGAGGCGCGCCGCGCGCGCCTCGTTCTCCCCCCAGCCGAGGGTCTCGCTCATGCGCTCGACGTAGCGGGCGAAACCGTCGCGGAGGGCGGCGAAGCTCTCCTCGCGGTAGTACTGCTCGTCGGGGAGAGAGAGCCCCGACTGGTGGAGGTAGGCGACCTGACGATCGTCGCGGGAGAAGTCCGCACTCACCGAGACTCCGATGAGCGTGAGCAGCCCGAGTGCGCTGTAGCGACCGATCAGTCGGGCGAGTTCGACGGGGCTCGAGAGAGCGTCCACTTCACGAAGGTAGGGCTCGAGAGGAGTCGCGCCGCGCTCGTTCGCCCGGTCCTCGTCCATGAAGCTCCGGTAGAGGCGGGCCAGTCGACGTCGGGTGAGGTCCTCGTCGTTCGGGTCCATCTCCTCGAGGATCTCGTAGATGTGGCGGTCGGCGCCGTCGCGCAGTTCGTAGAAGGTGCCCCACATCGCCTTGTCGGCGGGGATCTCCACGTCGGCGCGCCACTTGCCGTTGACGTACTGAAAGAGATCGTCACGGGGTGAAACGGTCGAGTCGAGTTCGTTGAGGTCTAGTCCGAGTGTGGTCACCGAGGAAATCTAGCGGGGGACTCGCAACCCTCGACTCGTCTCTCGAGAGTCCGCGCGGCGTGCGAGATGTCTCGCCGAGGTGCACTCGACGCGAAACGCGAGAGAGTCCTCGGGTGGCCAGTGGTGGTCGTCGGTGGCGTGGTAGCCGCGCAGCCAGGGAACTCCGTCGATCACCCGCAGGTAAAACCCGGTCGGAAGGTCCCCGGTCGGACGAAGTGAGGCGAGAGTGACGGAGCCCGAGGGGGCGGATCCGTTCGAAAGAATAGAGTCGGGCGCGTTCATTTGGTCGAGTGTCGCGAGGCGCAGGTAGGGAGCGGTGGCGAGAGGACAGGGCAGAAGTCCCCGTGCCTTTCCTGCCGCGAGGATCGCCGAGTACGACGCCTCTTTAGAGAGGTGCAGGTCTTTGACGGTGCGCAGAACGACGCAGAAGCTCTCCGTTCGGCTCTCGTCGAAGGCGGCGCTCTCGAGAAGGGTTCGCGCCGCGTCGTTCAGTTGAACGCCCGCGCGCTCGAGTGCGTCGCGCAACTCGGGGCGAGTGAGGTATCCGACCCGCAGGGGCTGGTGGGAGGAGGCCGCTCCGTCGGTCACTTTGCCAACCTACCTCACCCCGACCCCGCCGAATCCTCGAGGGGAACTTCCTAGACGATGGGCGGAGAGAGGGCGGTGCTACGGGTCACGCTCTTCGACACCGGTGAAGAGGCCGTCACCTGGGCCTCGACCTGGTGTCCGGCGTCACTTCCCTCGAGAACGTAGGTCTGGGAGGTGGCGCCCGGAATGGGAGTCGAACAGACCCCGTTCGTGCACTGGAACCACTGGTAGGTGAAGGAGGTGGCGTTGAGCCAGGTTCCCGGGGCGAGGTGCACCACGTCGCCCGTCCGGTAGTTGAGACTCGTCACGTCGGAGATCGAGGGGAGGGCTACGACCTCGATG
>JABEUS010000025.1 GCA_013044285.1 Acidimicrobiaceae bacterium | reverse complement strand
GTACTCGACCGCCCGGGCCCGTCCGTCGGCGACGGTGAGGGTGACCGAGCGCGCGAGGCGCCCGACGAGGTTCACCCGAAGGGTCTGGCCCTCGAGCGCCCCGACCCGTTTGCCCCAAACGTAGGGCAGGGCGGCCTCGAGTCGATTCACGACCACCTCTTCCCCGGGCCCGTGGTCGTCGCCCGGTTCGAGCAGGGCGTCGCGGACGTCTTGGAGGTGAATCCAACTGTCGAGCAGCCGAGTCTCCTGGAATCGATGGTGGGGCCGGGGTCCCTCAGGGCTCCAACCCTCCGCCTCCCAGGCCGCGAGATCGAGCCCCCGGAGTCGTTCGAGCGAGCGCGTGGTCACCGCCACGAACTCGGCGACGACCTCCCCACCGGGTCGGGCCCGTCGACTCTCGACCACCGCCTCGTTGAGGGCGCCGAGTTCGTTCCGTACGTGCGGGGGCCAGGGATCGACCGGGACGGGCCAGGGTTCTCCCTGAATGACGAGTTCGATCCCGATGAGGTGACTCACGACGTCTCGCACACTCCAGCCCGGACACGGGGTACTCGCCGCCAGGGCGACCTCGGAACGACCCTGGAGAGTACGGGCGAGGGCGCCCCACGTCGTCTCTAGTCCCGCGATAATCCACTCGTAGGTCGCCTCACTCGTGAGAATCGCCCTCCGGTTCGCCCTCCCAGTTCGGAGTCGTCGACTCCTCGCCGTGAGAGACGACGTCCTCGTCGAGTTCGGACTCGTCGTCGGGTCCGTCGACGAAGATCGAGACCTCGTCGTCCCAGTCCGGCGGAGCGCTGGTGTCGAGGAACTCGGCCGCGACGTCGAGGTCGGCGTCAAAGACCTCCGCTCCCACCTCGGCGAACGGCGAGAGCATGAAGACCACGAGGCGACGGTCCCGGGTCACGACGGCCACGTCTTGTCCCGCGCTCTCGCCCCACTCCGTCACGTCCTCGTCGGCGTAGAGTTCGACCACGAACACCGTGTAGATCTCCCCCTCGTTCTCGTCCAGGGCGGAGAAACTCAGCACTCCGACGGCCGGGAGGAACGGTTCGGCGAAGTCCAGTTCAAAGAGGGTGGCCGGGACCTGATCGTGTCGAATCTCACTGGTTTGATACAGCCCGGCCTCGTCGACGGCGTCGGCGAGCGCGACGCTCAGCCCCACGAGATCGCTCTCGGCCCCAAAACCACTCTCGGACTCGTCGGGCCCTTCTGAGTCTCCTCCCCCACCGGCGAGACCCGTTGCTCTGATGGAGGCGTTCTGGGTGCTCCCCATCGAGCCGGCGGGACTGAGGGTGAGCTCCAAAAGCCCCGCTCCGTAGATCGACTGGGTCACCACGAGGTGCACGTCGCGCAGAGTAGAGATGCGCTCGAGGGCGTCTCGGGCGATCACGAAACGGTCGACGAAGGCGGGTTCGGCCCACGCTCTCACGACCGTGTCCAGTGTTTCGAGGTCGAGTCCGCTCTCTCGGGTGAGCACGAGGAGGCCCTTCAGCCAGGTCTCCCAGGGAACCTCCTCCACTCGTCGCTGCAGACAGAAGAGCGCGAGGGCCCGGACCGCGAAGTCGCTCTCGCCGTGGCGGAGGAAGAGAACGACGGCGCGCTTCGCGACGAGGTCGAGGACGGCCGCGGTGTCGTCGTCCAGTTCACGACGCCACTGGGAGACCGCGTCCTCGTCGAGCGAATCGAGCTCGTCGAAGAGTTCGCGGGCGTGAGTATCGAGATCGTTTTCTTCGAGACGAACGAAGTCGAAGTCCCGACTCCCAATCTCGAGGCTGGTGAATCGTTCGCGTGCGGTCACGGGTGGACCTCCCTTCCCGGCTCACAGTAACCGCCCGGGGACGCCCCGCGGGGTGTGAGAGACTTAAAACCACGGGGCGTAGCGCAGCTTGGTTAGCGTGCCTGCTTTGGGAGCAGGAGGTCCCGGGTTCGAATCCCGGCGCCCCGACCACCGCGACGAGGGAGAACGAGACCCTCCGACTCAACTAAAGCGGGTGAGTCGATGACCTCTCTTCTCTCTCACGCGCAGACGGTCTCCTCGCGAGTCGCGAACGACCGAGCTCTTTCACGCTCCACCCGGGCCCCTCGATACCATGAGCCCCGTGTCCCTACCCGCGCCGACCCTGCACACCGCTCGCCTACGGCTTCGCCCCTTCAACGACTCCGACGCGACCTCTCTCTTTACCCTCCACAGCAACTCTGACGTCATGCGCTACTGGGACGGGCCCGCCTGGAGTGAACCGAGCCGCGCCGAGAGGTTCCTCACGGCGTGTCGAGAGATCGCCGAGTCGGGCACGGGGACACGACTCGTCGTCGAGGCTAAGGCGGACGGCGGCTTTATTGGCTGGTGCGGACTGACCCGCTTCAACCCGGAGTTTCGTAGCGCCTCGCTCGGCTACTGCTTCGACGACGCCCACTGGGGCCAGGGGTACGCGACCGAGTCGGCGAGAGCCCTCCTCCAGTGGGGCTTTCACCAGCTCGACCTCAATCGGGTCCAGTCCGAGGTCGATACCCGCAACCCGGCCTCGGCGCGGGTACTAGAGAAACTAGGTTTCCGGCTCGAGGGGACCCTACGAGAGGACTGCGTCGTCAACGGTGAGGTGTCGGACTCCTGGGTCTACGGCTTACTGAAAAGATGGTGGACACCAGGGGACTCGTCGGAGCCCAGCGTCTAATCTTCTCGTCGTGACCAGCGTCGCTCGAGATCTCGACGGTTTCTCGGCTCTCGTCACGGGGGCGGGTTCACCGGGTGGCATCGGAGTCGCCATCGCCCGCCACCTACTGGAACGCGGCGCCCGGGTCACCGTGACCGCCACCTCCGAGCGAATCTTTTCACGAGTAGACGAACTCGGCGTCGGGGCGCGCGGAGCCGTCGCGGACCTCACCGATCCACTGGTGGCGAGACGACTCGTCGACGACACCATCTCGGAGCAGGGCGGGCTCGACATTCTCGTCGCGAACGCGGGGATGTACTCCGTGTCTGACCCCCGGGTCGCCGCGGGGACCTTCGACACCATCTCTCCCGAGCAGTTCCGGCTCGGAATCTCGAGGAATCTAGAGACCGCTGCCTTCGTGATCTCCCCCGCACTCTCGGCGTTGCGTTCCAGTCCCCACGCGGCCATAG
>JABEUS010000142.1 GCA_013044285.1 Acidimicrobiaceae bacterium | reverse complement strand
GTACCCAATTCGTCTCTAAGCGCAAGCGAGTTGGTGTGGATTGACGCATGGAACGATTTTGTAGTCGGCATGAGGGAAATTAGGGGTGGGCGGGCGCTCCCCGGGTTCCCACTTTGGGCCCAATACTGGACCGTAAGGGAGCCATACGTGGACCGAGAAAACACCCCTAGTTGGAAATTGGACTTCATCGACAAAAACAGAGCCTTCTTTCTCGAATACCGTGAGTTCATCACTCCCTGGAGAAAGAGGCACCAGGTGTGGCAGTTCCCAACCTCCAGGCAAAAACTCGAATGGCAGGCCCAAGGTGCAAAGACGCTGAGGGAGTGCGTGATGCACTTTCGACCGTCGGGAATACGTGCAAAGAGGGCCACCTACCTACCTGCGCTCGTTGCGATATCCCAGAAGAGCGTTATCGGATCAAGACAGCGAAAACTGAGTGTTACGGAAGCGAAACGATTGCAAGGACTGCCCGAATGGTTTGAGATGTCGGGGCAAACCGATGCACAGTCATTCCGTCAACTTGGAAATGGCGTTTCAATCGGGGCAATTTGGCTAGTCCTCCGAAGACATATTGAACGGGATCACGAATGCATTGCTCGAATCAACCCGGACCTGCTGGGAATACTCGAGCGAGGGGATAGCCCAGATCCGTGGCTGCAGGAAATGAATATTGCTGACACCCAAGAACTTGACCTGAGGATCGAATCAGCTTGACAACGGGAGCAACAGCAGTCCCGAGGACTGGAAGACTAACCGGCTCGGAGAACAACTTGCATCTTGCCAACAGTAAGGCAGACGACCTTACAATCAATAAACTCCCCAAAAGGCAACCCTACGATGGCTGAATTGGCCTGGTTCTCCAGGTCACACTGACCCTGAACTTGAAGTGGGGCTCATAGGCCGACAGAGCAACTCCGTTGGCATTGTTGCCGGCGGTCTTCTTTGTTGAATTCACCATCGTCGCCTGGCTCGCCACCGATTCATGGTCAAACACGTAGTTTTGATAAGTGTCACGTCGTAAGAAACGCCGCCCCAAGGGTTTGCTGCGCATCACGCTGTTGGGCGTGTTCGCTGGACTCTTTTTCGCCACGACCCTCATTTCTGAAATCACAGTCCTGACCTACGAGCGACCCGTGGCGGCGCCTCGGGGCTTGACCTACGTCACGACGAACGGCTACCAGACGCACTACGTGGCGTGGGGGAAGCCTTCCCGAAATCCCATTGTCTTGATCCACGGGGCCTTCGAGTCAACCTATATCTGGGGACCCGTGGCGAAACTCCTGGGCACCTCTCACCACGTCGAGGCCTACGACTTAAAGGGATACGGATACACCACCCACGTTGGCCCGTACAACACCCAAGCGCTCGCCCACCAGTTGGCGGCCTTCTTACGGGCGCGACACCTCGAGCGTCCCATTCTCGTCGGTCACTCACTCGGGGCGGGCGTGATTGCTCAGTTCGTCGTGGACTATCCCCACGTGGCCGCGGGGGTGGTCTTTCTCGACGGCGACGGACTGAGCACCTCCATTCCGGCGTCCGGCGTTTCCAAGTGGATACCGAGCCTGTATCGCACGGCGCTCTACGACACGTTGGTGCGAAATAACTGGTTGGTCCGTACTATTTTCGAGGCGGCCTGCGGCCCGGCCTGCCCGCCCGTTACTCCGGCGGTCCTGTCGTCGATTGAGCGGCCCCTCGAGGTTGCCGGTGCCGAGCAGTCGTTCTTTGCCTACGCCTCCCAGCCCATCGTGGGAGTGAGCGCCTCACAGGTCGCCCATCTCGGCGCCACGGGAGTTCGCGCCCTCGTGATCTTTGGCACACACGACATCAGGTTCTCGTCCCAGTCGGCTCGCCACACCGCCCAACGGCTTCGCGCCGGCGCACCCGTCATGATTAAGAACGCCGGCCACCTCGCACTCTGGTCACACCCGGTCGAAGTCGCTCGAGCAATTAATACCTTCGCGACGTCACTCTCTGCTGCGAAATAGGCGTGGGCGTAAGGCGTCCTGGTCGAGTGGGCCTCTCTCGAAACGTTGGCAGAATCACTGGCGCCGTCTCGCGAACGTCCGCTTAACGTCGACCAGGTGGTCCCCTCGTCCGATCTAGAGGTTCCCTGCAGGAGTATCCACTCCTGACGTCCATCTGATCGCTACCTAGACCTGGACATCTCGAATCAGCCGTTCGACTCGGTAGGACTAGATTTAATGGGTAATGACCGACAAAGACGTCACTCCCAAAGTTCCATTCGGCAGTGTCCTCGCGGACCAGATGGTGATCAGTTCCACCGTGGGGGGTGTCTTTGGCGCGCCGCACGTCGAGCCTATGGGTCCCCTCCCACTACATCCTGGTACCCACGCCCTCCACTACGGAAGTTCGTGCTTCGAAGGTCTGAAGGCTCACCGGGCGTCGGATGGTCACGTGCGCCTCTTTCGCGCTCCGGCCCACGCCGCGAGAATGCGCGTGAGTGCCGAGACTCTGTGCCTCCCCGTCCCGGAGTACGAGCTACTCGTGGAGATGATGCGCACTTCGGTGCGGGCGAACCTCGAGCAGGTCCCCGAGTCTCCCGGGGCTCTCTACGTCCGGCCGACCTTGCTGGGCGTCGACCCCAACATCGGCGCCGCGGCCACACCGTCGAGCGAAGCTCTTCTCTACGTCATCGCCAGTCCGGTGGGTGACTATTTCGACAGTTCGCGAGCCCTGTCCGTGGCGATTGAGACCCAGTTACCTCGTTCCACCCCCCAGTTTGGTCGGGTCAAGACCGGTGCGAACTACGCGATGGCGCTAGGAATCACCATGCGGGCGCGCGCTGCTGGAGCGGATCAGGTCCTGTTCGCGCCCGGCGGAGACGTTCAGGAGACGGGAGCGTCCAACTTCATGCTGCTCGACGACTCCCGATTGGTGACTAAGCCCCTCGACGGTTCGTTCCTCGCCGGCGTGACCCGAGACTCCATCTTGACCTTGGCCCGAGATTTTGGATACCAGGTCGAAGAACGCGAGATTGCCGTCGACGAAGTTCTCGCCTGGGCCGCCCATGGAGAAGCTGCCCTCATGGGCACCGCTGCGGTCGTTGCCGGCGTCGGGACCTTCACCCACGACGGCACAACGATCACGGTGGGAAACGGGGGGGTTGGTCCAAACACCCAGCGCCTGCGCCAAGCCTTGATCGAAATCCAACGGGGCGAGTCGCCTGACCGGTGGGGATGGACAGAGTTAATCGAGGCGTGAGTTGGATGAAAAGTTCAGTTCGCGTCTCGTCGAGCGAGTGACCTTTTTCGACTCTGCGGGCGCGCCGCGGGCCACTCGGATTGCTGGAGAGCTCGTCGTCGGTACACCTCGACCTTCACCATCGGCGTCCTCCGCGTCGCGGAGTTCTCGCCCCGTGACAGCGAGGCGCAGAGACCACCGTTTCCAGAGTTGCCGGGAGTGACGCCTCACTCCGGGCCGACGGAGTGAGGCGACGACTCGAGAGTGCGCAGTAGCGCCGTACGGAGCCCCCCCCATTCGCCTTTCGCACGAGGATGTCTCGCCCTCAGCGGACGAGTAGGGCACACTAGGGAGATGGACCTCGACGAGACTGACGACCCCGCGACGATGAATGTGGATGAACACGGTCGACCGGAGCCCCCGCTAGTGGGCGACGACGCGACGATGCTCCTCGCTTTTCTCGACTACCACCGTGCGACGTTCGCCTGGAAGGTGCGCGGCCTTGGCTCGGAGGGCCTCAACGCGACGACGGGTGCTTCCACGATGACCCTCGCCGGGATGATCAAGCACCTAGCCCTGGTCGAAGACTGGTGGTTCTCTCGGTCGCTGTTCGGTAACGACTATTCGCCCCCCTGGGACGTTGTCGACTGGACGTCCGACCCGGACTGGGAGTGGCGAACCGGCGCCGAACTGAGCCCCGAAGCGTTGATGGACCTCTGGCGGCGCTCCGTTGAGCACTCGCGCCACCTCGTCGCCGACGCGCTCGCCGACGGTGGACTCGATTGCCTCGCCGTCCGCACCTGGCCGGACGGACGGGCGCCCAGTCTGCGCTGGATCATGCTCCACATGATCGAGGAGTACGCGCGCCATAACGGCCACGCCGACCTCCTGCGCGAATCCGTCGACGGCGAGACCGGCGAGTAATTCTCCAGGTACCTCGACGACGTGTGGTTATCTCTACGCCGTCCTCCGTCGTCGAGTGAGACTCCAACCACTCGATGAGCCCTGAGGAGATCGGCTCTCCTCTCGAGCCCAGCGTGAAAGAGAGAGTGACCTCACTCCATCCTCTTTCGTGGCGCTCCCGTGCGGGTTCTCTTCCCTAGAACTCTTCGAAGACGTCGGTGATGGTCGAGAGCGTATCGAGAGGTGATCGCGCACCGCGCGAGAGCAACCGGAGTTCGCTCAGAATGGCGCCCGTTCGCCACACGGCGGTAAAGCCCTCGGGTAGGGGGCCCGACGAGACGTACCCGGCGAGCATCGTGCGACTATCGGCGAGCGAGTGGCGTGATCGAATGTCGAGGGCGGGGTGAGATCGGTAGGCGTCCCCGAAGTCGATCAGCCCGCTCAACTCGCCCGTCGTGGGATGAACAAAACAGTGTTCCGCCCCGGGATTGGAGTGCAGCGTCACGATTGGTCCCTCCGACGCGAGCGCCGCGAGGCACCGTTCTTTAACGAGGTCGAGATCGATGACGCCTCGTACTCCGGAGAGCGCGCCTAACTCCACCCGGAGATCTTCGAACGTTTCACTGAGGCGCGTCGCGAGATCGTCGGGGTGGCGATCTCCGGGGATGAGAGGAGAGTTCGAGAGAGCCGCCTGATCGACGTCGTGAATCCGACGAAGCATCGCTCCGAGGGCCAGGAGAACTCGCTCACGGCTCGGCGCGTCGAGGGATGCGTCCCTCAGTGAGACGCCGGGAACGCGACTGAGAACGAGATACTCCACGGAACCATCCCGGCCGTAACCGAGTGAGCGCGGAACCGAGATCGACGAATCGCGCTCGAGTGCGCGGAGAATGAAGGACTCCTTCTCCAAGCTGGTACGCGGACGCAACTGGTGGGGACGCTGCACCTTCAGCACGACGTCGTCGTCGCAGAGATACGTCCGCGCCTCGCCACCCGACTCGTCGACACCCGTCACTCTCGACGCGGAGGGCACGTGGCGGCGAACGAGTTCGAGGACGTGTTCACTCTCCAAGACGGGATCCGGTGCGTCCGGTTGCGTATAGACGTCCCTGGGTGTCATCGAGCCTCCCGATTGTCGCCATCAGTGTACGGGCTGATCTCGTCGCTGAACTGGTCCTCCCAGCTCCAGTGCACCTCGTCGAGCGCCACGAGCGCACTGAATCGTCCACCCGCCGACACCAGTTCGTCCGGAGCCCCCTCTTCGACCACCCGACCGGCCTCCATCACCACCACCCGGTCAGCGTCACGAGCGCTGGAGATCCGGTGGGCCACCATGACGACGGCGCATCGCGTCGACCATACGGTTCGAGAGAGGGCGGTGCGAAACGCCGCGTCGCTGTGCGCGTCGATCGCGGCGGTCGCTTCATCTAAGAGGAGGACGTGGGGTTCGCCCACGAGGGCGCGCGCGAGCGCCACGAGCTGACGTTGACCCGACGAGAGAGTGAGCCCCGCTCCTCCGCCGGAGCCCTCCAGCTCCGTGTCGAGCCCCTGGGGAAGTCCCGACACCCACTCCTCGAGGCCGACGAGGGCGAGGGTCCGCGTCACCGCCTCGTCGGTCAAGGTGGCGTCGCCGAGGGTGACGTTGTCGCGCAGGGTCCCCGAGAAGAGTTGAACGCTCTGCGCCACGACGCCCACACTCCGACGCCGTTCGGTCTCGTCGAAGTCGCGCGGGTGGCGACCGTCGAGTCGGACGGATCCCGTGTCTGGTTCGTAGGAACCCACGGCCAGAGCGAGAAGAGTCGACTTCCCCGAACCCGTACGACCCACGATGGCCACTCGTTCGCCGGGGCGAACGACGAGCGACACCCCGTGTAGAACCGGCTCGCTCGAGTCGTAAGTGAAGGACACCTTGTCAATAACGAGACCCGCGCCGCTCTTCGTCCTCGGTGTCTGGGGTAACGACTCGGCCGGGAGGTTCAACACCTCGAAGACCCGCTCCGCGCCCGCGAGCGCGGCCTGCACGGTGTTCCACTGGTCACCTAGTGCGACAATCGGCGCGAAGAATCCCTGGAAGAGAAGGACGAAGGCCACGAGTGTGCCCAAATCGACACCGGCCGACCCGAAGGCGCCGCGAGCGCCCACGAAGAGCAGGAGAGCAATCGCCGACGACGACAGCAGCGCCGTCACCGGGGTGAAGAAGGAGTTGTAGCGCACCGAGGACTCCTGGGCGATGAGGGTTCGAAGAAGGGCCCCTCGAAAGCGAACGACGAAGGCCTCCTCACGGTGGAACACGCGGATGGTCTCGGCGCCCCCGACCGTATCGGAGAGCTGGGTATTGAGCGTGCCCACGGCCACCCGCGTCGCTCGCTCGGCGTCGCGGACCCGAACCTGCAACCACCGACTCGCGACGACGAGCGGTGGCAGCACCACGAGTGACACGAGGCTGAGTAACGGGCTGACCACGATCATCGCCACGGCCGTGGCGATGATCGAGACCCCTTGACCGACGAGGGTGGTGATTCCGTCAGTGAACAACGAGTCGATCGTCTCGACGTCGGCCG
>JABEUS010000141.1 GCA_013044285.1 Acidimicrobiaceae bacterium | reverse complement strand
TGGGGCGATCACTTCTGGTCTCCGTCGTACTCGGTGGTGTCGTGCGGCGGTGCTCCGTTGGAGGTCGTGAAGCGGTACGTGGAGAGCCAACGATCCCCTCATCGTAAGCCCGGGCGGCCTAAGAGAGCGGCCCACTAGCTCGCTCGACCCCTCCCTCACGGAAGGGGCTTGCGCCCGCGATCCGGTCACGCGTTCTCCTGGAGAGTACTGATGCGCCAGCCCGACCGGCGGGTGTCGGCGATCCCGCGCACCGCGGCCCGCGCCGCGCGCAGGGTGGTGAGACAGGGCACCGCGTGGACGGTCGCCGTGGTGCGAATCGCCGATCCGTCCCGTCGCGCGCGACCCCCCGAAGGGGTATTGATGACCATCTGCACCCGCCCCGACGCGATGAGTTCAACCGCGTCCACTCCCTCGGAGTCGGCGATCTTCGTGACCTCGACCGCGACGTCGAGACCGGCCTCGCGCAGCGCGCGCGCCGTTCCGGTAGTGGCGGCCAACTCGAAACCGAGGTCAGCCAACTCCCGGGCGATCTCCACTCCGGCGTCCTTATCGGGATTGGCGAGGGAGAGAAAGACCCGCCCCGCGTCGGGGAGGCGACTACCGGCCGCTAACTGCGCTTTGGCGAAAGCGATCCCGAAACTCTCCCCCGTGCCCATGACCTCCCCGGTCGAACGCATCTCCGGACCGAGCACCGTATCGACGGTGGGGAACCGGTTGAAGGGCAGTACCGCCTCCTTCACCGCGACGAGGGCGGGGATGGGACGCTTGGCGGGGACGAGTCCGCGCTCTCGTAGGTCGGCGAGGCTCACCCCCACCATCACCTCGACGGCAATTCGCGCGACCGGAACTCCCGTCGCCTTGGCGACGAAGGGCACCGTGCGCGACGCCCGCGGGTTGGCCTCGATGACGTAGACCTGGTCGTCTTTGACGGCGAACTGGACGTTGATGAGTCCGACGACTCCGAGGGCCTCAGCGATCTGGGCGGCCCCCTCCTCTAGTCGCTCGACGATGGAGTCAGCGAGCGAGACCGGGGGCAAGGCGCAGGCCGAGTCCCCCGAGTGCACTCCGGCCTCTTCGACGTGTTCCATGACCCCGGCGACGTAGACCTCCCCGCGCGCGTCACGGACCGCGTCGACGTCCACCTCGATGGCGTCGTCGAGGAAGCGGTCGATGAGAATAGGGCGAGAACTCGACACCCCGCCCTCGCGCGCGAGGGCCCCGTGGGCGCTCGTGAGATCGGTCATAATCCGCTCGAGCGCCTCGTCGTCGTCGACGATCTCCATCGCGCGACCCCCGAGGACGTAACTCGGACGAACGAGAACGGGGTACCCCACCGACTCGGCGACCGCGCGGGCCCCCGCGAGGTCGAAGGCCGTGCCACCCGGGGGTTGGGCGAGGCCGAGACTCCGGCAGATCTGCGCCCAGAGCTCGCGGTCCTCGGCGGCGTCGATGGAGGCGACCGGCGTTCCGAGGACCAAGCCCTCCTCGAGGCTCGAGGCGAGTTTTAAGGGGGTCTGTCCCCCCAGTGAGACGATGACGCCGGCGATGCGAGCGCCCTCGACGCAGGCCTCTCGCTCGGCGGCGATGACCTCCGCCAAGTCCTCGGGAGTGAGTGGTTCGAAGTAGAGCCGGTCCGACGTGGAGTAGTCCGTCGAGACCGTCTCGGGGTTGCAGTTCACCATGACGGTCTCGTAGCCGAGGTCGCGCAACGCGATCGCCGCGTGAACACAGCAGTAGTCGAACTCGATACCCTGACCAATCCGGTTAGGTCCAGAACCGAGGATGATGACCCGATCCTTCGCCGAGGGGCGCACCTCCCCCTCGTCGTCGTAGGTCGAGTAGTGGTACGGGGTGTGGGCCTCGAACTCGGCGGCGCAGGTGTCGACCGTCTTAAACCGAGTCACGACGCCCGCGCCGGTGCGCATCTCGCGCACCACCGCGGCGCTGGTGTAGTGCAGCGCCGCAATCTGGAGGTCGGAGAATCCCGCTCGCTTCACCACTCGCCAGCGTCGCGCGTCCCACGCGCTGAGCGGGTCCAACGTGATCAGCGCCGCGACCTTCACGATCTCTTCGAGTTGGGAGAGAAACCACGGATCGATACGCGTCTCCTCGGCGAGGGTCGCGACCGTCCACCCTCGAGCGAACGCCTCGTAGAGAGCGTAGAGCCGCTCGGGGCTCGCCACGACGCACCGTTCGAGTAGCGCCTCCTCGGAGAGCGCACGGAACTCGCTTTCGCCCACCGGCACGAAGCCGGCTCGCCCCTGCTCGAGCGAGCGAATGGCCTTTTGCAGGGACTCGGGGAAGTTTCGCCCGATAGCCATGACCTCTCCGACCGACTGCATGCGGGTTCCGAGAATCGGCTGAGCGCCGGGGAGTTTCTCGAAGGCCCAGCGGGGAATCTTCGTCACGACGTAGTCGATGCTGGGTTCGAAACTGGCCGGCGTCAACCGGGTGATGTCGTTCACGATCTCGTCGAGGGTGTAGCCCACGGCCAGCCGGGCGGCGATCTTGGCGATCGGAAAACCGGTCGCCTTCGAGGCGAGCGCGCTCGATCGAGAGACCCGGGGGTTCATCTCGATGACCAGGCGCTCTCCAGTCGCCGGGTTGACGGCGAACTGGACGTTCGATCCCCCCGTCTCCACCCCCACACGACGAAGAACCTTAAAGGCGTCGTCACGCATCTCCTGGTACTCGACGTCGGAGAGGGTCTGGGCGGGAGCGACGGTGATGGAGTCTCCGGTGTGGACCCCCATTGGATCGAAGTTCTCGATACTGCAGACGACGACACAGTTGTCGGCGCGGTCGCGCATCACTTCGAGCTCGTACTCCTTCCAGCCGGCGATCGACTGCTCGACGAGAATCTCGTGGATGGGCGAGGCGGCCAGTCCCTCCCGGGCGAGGTTGAGAAAGCTGGCCTCGTCGTGGGCGATCCCGGTGCCGGCGCCCCCGAGGATGAAGCTGGGCCGAATAATGATGGGAAACCCGATTCGCCGAGCGATCTCGAGCGCCTCGTCGTGGTTGCGGGCGAAGTCCGAGACGGGCACGGCGAGACCGATGTCACCCATCGCGAGCTTGAACTTCTCCCGGTCCTCGGCGGTGTCGATCGCCTCGGGGCGCGCTCCGATGACCTCGATACCGAGCCGCCCGGGTACTCCCCGGCGCACGAGTTCCATGGTGAGGTTGAGGGCGGTCTGACCCCCGAGGGTCGGCAAGATGGCGTCGGGACGCTCTCGCTCGAGAATCTCGGTCACGACGTCGGCGTCGAGGGGCTCGACGTAGGTGGCGTCGGCCGTCGCCGGGTCGGTCATGATCGTCGCCGGATTGGAGTTGACGAGGACGACACGGTAGCCCTCTTCGCGTAACACCTGGCACGCCTGGGTCCCCGAGTAGTCGAACTCGCAGGCCTGACCGATCACGATCGGTCCGGATCCGATGACCAAGATGGAGGAGATATCGTCACGGCGCGGCACTAGTCCCCCACCCTTCCGTCACGCACGAGGGCGTCGAATCGATCGAAGAGGTAGCGCGCGTCGTGGGGACCCGGGCCGGCCTCGGGGTGGTACTGCACCGAAAAGCACCGGTGTTCGTTCGAGACGAGTCCCTCGACGACCCCGTCGTTCAGGTTCACGTGGCTCACCCGCGTTCCCCCGAGAGTGTCGCCAGAGACGGCGTAGTTATGGTTCTGGGCCGTGATCTCGACTCGGCCGGTCGACAGGTCCTTCACCGGGTGGTTTGATCCGTGGTGACCGAAGGGCAGCTTGTAGGTGCTCGCCCCGAGGGCGCTCGCGAGCAACTGGTGACCGAGACAGATCCCGAAGATCGGTCGAGACTCTAAGAGTTCGGAGATCACCCCCACGTGGCTACCGAGGGCCGCCGGGTCACCCGGTCCATTGGAGAGAAAGAGTCCGTCGGGCTCGTGGGCGAGAATCTCGGCGGCCGTACTGGTCGAGGGAACCACCGTCACCCGGAAACGCTCGGCCAGCTGGTCGACCATGGTTCGCTTAATTCCGTAGTCGATCGCGACCACGTGGAGGTCTCCCGATCCGCGCGAGTAGGGCTCGACGGTACTCACCCGGTCCACGAGATTAAGCCCGTCGGTCCCGCGGGCGGCCCCGGCTCGTTCGGCCACGACCTCGAGCGCGGCGCGACCGAACGCTCCGGTGAGGGCCCCGCGAGATCGCAGGTGGCGGGTGAGTCGGCGAGTGTCGACGTCACAGATCGCGCTCAGACCGCGCTCGACGAGATACTCCTCGAGGCCCCCCTCGGCTCGCCAGTTCGACGCCACCGGGCTGACGTCGCGTACGACGACGCCTTCACACCAGGGCCGACTCGCCTCGTCGTCGGCTCGAGTCACCCCGTAGTTGCCGATGTGGGGATAGGTGAAGGTCACAATCTGTCCGGCGTAGCTCGGATCGGTGATGACCTCCTGGTAGCCCGAGAGAGCGGTGTTGAACACGAACTCCCCCGTCGTGACGTGACCCTCGGGGGCGTAGCCGGCGGCCGAACCCTCAAAGACGGTCCCGTCACTCAAGACGAGGTAGGCGGGGGGGCGCATCAACGGAGATCTCCTTCTCTCACCCGGAGCTGACCACGCACCAGGGTGTGACGTACTCGACCGACGAGCGAGCGCCCATGATAGGGCGTGTTCGTCGCGCGCGACTGGAGCCGCGTACGGTCGACCACCCAGGTGGCCGTCGGTTCGAAGACCACCAGATTGGCGTCCTCACCGGGGGCGACGTCTCCTCCGTGGGCCGAGAGTCCGAAGGCCCCGCGCCGGTCGAGTCCGGCGATACGGGCGGGGCCCCGACTGAGGAGTCGAAAGAGTTCGACCGGGTTGTTCTCCCCGAGGGCTTCGTGGACGAGGGAGGCGGCGTGCTCGAGACCGAGTAGCCCGGCCGGAGCCTCGTCGAAGGGTCGATCCTTCGCCTCGGGCGTGTGGGGAGCGTGATCGGTGGCGACGGCGTCGAGGCGCCCCTCTCTCGCCCAACGACGTAAGCCCTCCACGTCTTGTCGGGGTCGAAGCGGAGGGTGGACCTTAAAATCGGGGTCGTACTCGGCGCAGGCCGACTCGTCGAGAGTGAGGTGGTGGGGAGTCACCTCGAAGGTCACGTCCAGTCCCTCGGCGCGGGCCGCCTCGACCAGTTCGAGGGAGCGCAGCGTGGAGAGGTGGAGAAAGTGCAGACGGCCCCCGGTCAGTCGCACGAGTTCGAGGTCGCGGGCGACCATCATCTCCTCCGCGGCGGCCGGGCGTCCCCCGAGACCGAGTCGCAGACTCCACTCCCCCTCGTTCATGACTCCCCCCTCACAGAGGGCGGCGTCCTCGCAGTGCTGAGCGAGACGCACCCCGAGGGGCCGCGCGTACTCGAGGGCCCGGCGCATCACGAGGGGGTTCGCCACCCCGGTGCCGTCGTCACTGAAGAGGTGAACCCCGATGGACGCGAGATCCGCGAGAGGGGCGAGTCGCTCGCCGGCTCTTCCTACGGTGATGGCCGCACAGACGGCGACGTCGAGCACGCTCGAACGACCACGCTCGAGCACGTCTCGTACCAGAGGGACCGAGTCGAGGGCCGGTTCGGTGTTGGGCATCGCCACGAGCGCGCCGTATCCTCCCACGACCCCGGCCCGCGCGCCCGAGTGAACGGTCTCGGCGCCACGTCCTCCGGGCTCGCGTAAGTGCGCGTGCAGGTCCACGAAGGCCGGACCGACGTAGGACCCCGCGCAGTCGATCTCTACGGCGTTCGCCACCTCGAGGGCGGGACCGACCTCGATCACCCGGCCGTCGTCGACGAGGACGTCGGCTCGACGGACCCCCAACGGGCCGACCACCTCGCCACCGCGTAGTACTAGTCGATTCATCGATCCTCTCCTCCGGCGACCGTGAGATACAGGACCGCCATTCGCACCGGGACTCCGTTCGCCACTTGGCGAGTCACGAGGGACTGGGGCGAGTCGGCGACCGCGTGGGCGATCTCGACGCCCCGATTCATCGGCCCGGGATGCATCACGAGAGTGTCCGGTGAGAGAGCGCCTAAGCGCTCCACGCTCAGTCCCCAGTGGGTCGAGAACTCCCCCAAAGAGGGCACGAACTCCCCACCCCCGCGCTCCACCTGGAGCCGGAGCAGTCCGACGATCTGGGCCCACTCGAGGGCCTCGTCGAGGTCGTCACTCACCTCCACCCCCCACTGGGCCACCTCGGCGGGCACGAGAGTGCCCGGACCGACGACGCGGACCGTGGCCCCGAGGGCGAGGTAGACCGCGATATCGGAGCGCGCCACCCGACTATGGCGGATATCTCCCACGATGACGACGCGCAGACCCGCGAACAGTTCGGCCCCCGACTCGGGTCCACTCGTCCCGTGGCGCTCGGCGAGGACTTGACGAACGGTAAAGGCGTCGAGCAAGCCCTGGGTGGGGTGCTGGTGCTGACCGTCTCCGGCGTTGATCACGTGGACGTGGGGTACGAAGCGGGCGACCTGTTCGGCCGCCCCACTGGAGCGGTGGCGCAGCACCACGGCGTCGAGACCGAGCGCCTCGACCGTGGAGATGGTGTCGCGGAGGGACTCACCCTTCTTCACCGACGAGGAGGCCACCGCGAGCGAGATCACGTCGGCGCTGAGACGCTTAGCGGCCGTCTCGAAACTGAGTCGAGTACGGGTCGACTCTTCGAAGAACAAGGAGGCGACGACTCGACCGGTGAGCGCCGGCACCTTTCGAATGGTGCGCCGATTGACCTCGACGAAACTCTCCGCAGTGTCGAGGACGTCGAGAACCTGGTCGCGGCTGACGCCGTCGAGGCTGAGTAGGTGGCCCCCGCGAATCGGCCTCACGGGAGCCTCTCGATCCACACCCCGTCGAGGGTAGCGACGACCCGTTCTTCGCGCGAGGTCGGGAGATTTTTTCCGACGTAGTCCGCCCGCAGCGGTAACTCCCGGTGGCCCCGGTCGACGAGAACCGCGAGGTGCACCGCCGAGGGTCGCCCGAAGGTCAAGAGTGCGTTGAGGGCCGCGCGCACCGTGCGCCCGGTGAAAAGAACGTCGTCGACGAGTACCACCACGCGACCGCTCACGTCAGAACTGAGGGTCGTGGGAGCGGCGTCTCGTAAGGGGGAGGCGCCGATGTCGTCACGGTAGAAGGAGACGTCGAGATCGACGTGCTCGATGGGTTGGGCGAGAATCTCGCCCAGGTGGGCGGCGAGACGGGTGGCGATCGGTGCCCCACCCCGCTGCACTCCGACAACGACCAGATCGCCCGAACCGTGGTTTCGTTCGACGATTTCGTGGGCCATGCGACGAAGGGCCCGGGCGACGTCGTCTGATCCCAAGACCGAATGTCTCGACGGTGCGGTCCCCGAGGGGCTCTCTGAAAGACTCATCTCATCCTCCGTCGTACGGGCCTCACGGGACCCGTTTCACGACTACTCCGTCTCCGGAGTCGCCCTCACCCTAGTCGAGTCGGGACCGATGAGCGTTACGATGAACCCGGTGGCGAGAACTCCCCCGAACGAACGGCGCCTCCACGTCGGACTCGCCGTCGCCGAACTCCTCTGCGTCTCGGCCTTCGCCGTCGAACTGGACCGCGCCCTCGCCGGGAACACCCTCTCGTGGATCTACACCGTCGAGTGGCCCTTTCTCGGGGGCTACGCGGTCTACGCCTGGCGAAGATTTCTACGCGAGGAGCGCGGTGGGGACCCCGCGAACCCGGTACCCGAACTCGACGACTCCACGCAACGACAACTCGACGCCTGGAACGCCTACCTCGACGAGGTGCACCACGGCCGCCCCGGGGACTCCGAGGAACCCCCTTCGCGGAACTAGATCACGCCGAAGTGAGAGAGGTAGTTGAGGACGACCTGTTCGGTCGACTGCTGTTGGTAGATGGTTCCCGATCCGGGGTCGTCTCCGAGCACCACCCGAATACGTCCGGTCGGAGAGATTAAGAACAGGTAGTCGGCGTGCACGCTCATCACCGACTTCGGCACGTTGTAGACCGTGATGCCGTAGGAATTCCACACCTGGCGTAGTTGAGCGGTCGTCCCGTTCAGGTAGTGAAAGTTCGCGATGGAGTCCATACCGTGAATCTGGGCGAAGTGCTGAACCTCGGCGGTGCTGTGGTACTTCGGGTTCGCCGCCACCGCGATCGCTCGTAGGTGGGCGGAGTGGGCCCCCACCAAGACGGCGCGCATCTGGGCGGCGAGGAGGGGACAGTCGGTGTAACACACCGGATCGAGGAAACTGAGCAGAGTCCACGTACCCCCCGAAGGAGTGAGACCGACGCGCTGTCCGAACTGATCGGTGAGAGAGAAGTTCGGGGCCGGCGCGTTGATGACGGTCGTCGAGCCGTTCGCCGCCAAGTAGAACGTCGGCTCCGCCGTGGCCAGTGGCGCGACCACCATCGAGATGCCGGAGACCACCATCATGGACGCGGCGAAACTCGCGATGACCGCTCCGGTTTGGGACCGGACCTCTCGGGGCAGGCGTCGGCGCAGGGGGGCTCGCGCCGCGAGACGCGGTGAGCCAATGAGGACGAGAGCGGCCATGGGAGGAAGGGAGTTGAGGTCGGTCGCGAGTCCGCCAAAGATGGCCGTGTCCTGGCCGAGGACCCAAAAAACCAGCGCGAAGGCCACCGTCGTCCAGATCGGCCACATCCAGCCCCGGCGTGACGAGATCCACAGCCCCCCCGCCGCGACGAGGAGCCAGAGTACGACCAGGGTGTTAAATCCTCCACCCATGGAGCCCGCGATGACTCCGCCCTCGCGTACGAGCCAGGCCAGCCAGTGGGGCTGGGCGCTCGCGACCATCGAGTTGGCCATCGTCGTGAGAGCGTTGGCGTTACCACCGCGCCAGAAGCCCACCGAAGGACGTAGTTGCTGGAGAGCCCCGAGGGCGAGGACCACGGCGGTACATCGGAGAACAACGCGAGAAAAGACGCGGCCGAAGTAGTCGGGCGAGAGAGCGAGAGCCGCCCCCGCGAGTGCGTACCAGACGGTAGCCCCGGGCCAGCCGAAGAGAATGGAGGAGGTGGACTGAAAGATGCCCCCCATCGCGTTTCCAACGACCCACACGATGATCGCCCAGAGAGCCGACACTCCGCCAGCGAGGCGCCCCACGAGACCGTTCGAGACGATGATCACCACGCCGAGGCCCACCTGCCACCAGGCGACGGCCGCGGCGAGAGCGATCGGGTGCAGGTTCCAGAGGTTCACGGCGTGGTGCACTAACGAGACGAGCCAACTGGGATTACCCGCCGCGGCCGGGGCGAGAACGCTCGAGCCCAGTCCGAGCGGCATGCCCGGTTGGAACTGGAGGAGTCCGTCGAAGAGCCAGATAGCGCCGAAGGTGTACCGCAGCACGGAGCGAGCCGCCGGTTCGGACTCGCCGAGGGGCGACACGTTAAAGCGCGCGAGTCCCCCCGAGAGGACTGCGGTGAAGAAGAGAACCAGTCCAACCGCGAGAATCTGGAGCAGGGCGACCGTGTAGACCCGGTGGTCGAAGGTCGAGACGGTTGTCTGATTCAACAGATTGATGTGAAGACTTCCACCCATCCCGGGCATCGGTACTCCTCCGAACTAGTCGCTGGGCCCCACCATGGCGCTCAACAGCCCGTTCACGAACGCCCCCGACCCTTCGGTCGAAAAGGTCTTCGCGAGCTCGACGGCCTCATCTAAGACTACGGCGCGAGGCGGAGAATCGATCATTCGTAACTCGCCCAGCGCGAGGGTGACGACGAGCCGATCGACGACCGCAATGCGCTCGAGGGGCCACTCGGTGGAGTAGCGGGTAATCAACTCGTGGGTCTCGGCGCGGTGGGCGTCGGCGGAGAGAACGAGGTCGCGACAGTACGGATCGGGAGCGAGGGCGAGGGCGTTCAGAATGTCGGCGACCCCGCGTCCCTTGATATCGGCCTCGTAGAGAATTTCGAGGGCGCGCTCCCGAGCGCGGTGGCGTCGAGCCCCGAGTTCGCTCACTAGACGCGCGTCATGTACTCGCCGGTGCGGGTATCGACCTTGATCACGTCACCCGTCTCGACGAACAGCGGTACCTGCACCACGAAACCGGTCTCGACCGTGGCCGGCTTGCGCGCTCCGGAGACCCGGTCACCCTGTAGTCCGGGCTCGGTCTCGGTCACGGCGAGTTCGACCGAGGCCGGCATCTCCACCCCGATGATGTCGTCTCCGTGGGAGATCAGCAGAGCGATGCCGGTCTCCTTCAGGTAGTTCGTGGTGTCGCCGAGAAAGTTGGCCGAGACCGACACCTGGTCGTAGGTGCCCTGGTCCATGAAGACGTAGTCCTCTCCGTCCCGGTAGAGGTACTGGACGTCGCGCTTGTCGATAATGGCCTGTTCCAGGCGCTCGTCGGCCCGGAAGGTCCGGTCGATGACCGCCCCGGTCCGGGAGTTACGCAAGCGAGTGCGCACGAACGCGCCACCCTTACCGGGCTTGACGTGCTGGAACTCGAGAATGGTGAACAGTCCGCCCTCCATCGCGATGGTGATGCCGTTCTTGATGTCGGACGTGTTGATGGCGGCCATAACGGGCGGGAACCTTTCTCAGGTCGGTACGACGGAGCCGAACCAGTCTAGAGGGCCTCGTCCACGCCCACCAGCGAGGCGACGGCGAGGAGGGCCAGGTCGTAGCTG
>JABEUS010000024.1 GCA_013044285.1 Acidimicrobiaceae bacterium | reverse complement strand
CGGAGGGCACCGAGTCGGTGGCCGAGGGCGGCCACCGACTCGGTGCCCTCCGCGGTCCGGGCTCGCCACGTCTCGCCAGAGCCCGCGAGGGCGACCCCGGCCGAGTCGTAACCCCGATACTCCAAACGAGCGAGCCCCTCGAGAAGAATGTCGAGGGCGTCGGGGGCACCTACTACCCCAATGATTCCGCACATGGGGCCAGTCTACCGAGCACTCCTCGGGGGCCCTTAAGTCAATCGAGATCGAAGAGCTCGCGTAACGACTCGGCGTACTCACGCACCAAGATCTCGCTCGTCGCTTCGAACATCACTCGGACGAGCGGCTCGGTTCCGGAACGGCGGATGATGAGTCGCACGTCGTCTGAGTTGACGTCGTGACGCTGGCGGATCGTTTCGAACAGCCCGCGAGCCGACGCGTCGTCGTACACGTCCGCCCCCACGTTGACGAGTTCCTGGGGCATTCGCACCCAGTGCTGGTCGCAGAGGACCCCGAGGGGACCCCGGCGCGCGACCAGCGCGGCGAGCTTCAAGCCGGTGAGCAGTCCATCTCCGGTGGGACTCAAATCCCGAAAGATGATGTGCCCACTCTGCTCTCCACCGAGCAACCAGCCGCGCTCTTCGAGTCCGAGCAGCACGTTGCGGTCTCCGACGTCCGTCTCGACGACCTCGACCCCCACTCGCTCCATCGCTCGACGGAGTCCGAGGTTGCTCATGGTGGTCACGACCAGACCCCGATCAACCCGCTCGTGGTCGAGCCCGAAGAGCACCATCACGTCGTCACCGTCACGTAGCCGGCCCTCAGCATCGACCGCGATTAAACGGTCGGCGTCTCCGTCGAAAGCCAGCCCGAGATCGGCGCCGAGTTCGACGACGGTACGAGCCAGAGTATCCGGGTGAGTCGAGCCGCAGCCGTTATTGATATTGACGCCGTCGGGCTGGTCGTAGAGAGTGGTGACGCGAGCACCGGTGGCTACGAAGAGCTCGTGGGCGACGTGGGAGGACGCGCCGTTCGCACAGTCGAGAACGACGTGCAACGACGAGAGATCGTCGGGAATGAGGGAGCGCAGGTGGCCTACGTACTCCCCCTCCGCACTGTCCTCGATGGGCGAGTCGGCGAACTCGTAGGAGGCTGGTTCCGCCGTCGCGTTGACGGCCGCTTCGAGCGCTCGCTCCGTCGGCACGTCGAGTTTGCCCCCGCCGGGTCCGAGAACCTTGAGGCCGTTGTCGTAGTAGGGGTTGTGAGAGGCGGAGACCACGATCCCGCAGCCCCCGCGTCGCTGGGCAATGACGGCCACCCCGGGGGTCGTAAAGACGCCGAGGTTCGTCGCGAGAACTCCCCCGTCGCGAAGTCCCGCGAGGACGGCTCGGGCCAGTACCGGGGAGCTTTCGCGCGTGTCGTAACCCACGTAAACGGGCGACGGAAGCACTTCTGCGACCGCTCGCCCCAGTCGATACGCCAAACCCGGCGTGATGTCCTGAAAGGCTCGACCGCGAATGCCGTCCGTGCCGAATCGCACGGTCGACGACATCAGCGCTTCGAGTACTGAGGTGCCTTGCGAGCTTTCTTGAGACCGTACTTCTTGGTCTCCTTCTTACGCGCGTCGCGAGTCAGTAGACCGGCCTTCTTCAAGGACGGGCGTACCTCTTCATTGATCTCGAGCAGCGAGCGCGCAATCCCCAGGCGCAGGGCTCCCGCTTGACCGGCGACCCCGCCTCCCTCGATGGTGGCGTCGACGTCGTAGGTCTCCACCGACTCGGTAACGCGGAGGGGCTCCATGATGAGCTGACGGTGAGTCGCCGACGTGAAGTAGTTGTCGAAGGCTCGTCCGTTAATCGTGATCGAACCGGTGCCCGGACGAAGACGTACGCGGGCGACCGCCTCTTTGCGACGACCAGTGGTCTGTGTGAGCGGAGTAGTCACGTTCTCTCCTTAGCCGCGACGAATCGCCGACGTGTCGTAGGGGGTGGGTTGCTGGGCGGCGTGCGGGTGCGTCGGTCCGGCGTACACGAATAGCTTGCCCATCTGGGCTCGGCCCAGTCGGTTCTTTGGCACCATGCCCTTGATGGCGTCGTGCACGAGCGCGACCGGGTCGCCCTCGAGCAGTTCGCGCCACGTCGTCGAGCGAATACCACCCGGGTATCCGGAGTGGCGCCAGCGACGGTTCACGGCCAGCTTGTTCGCCGTCACCGCGATCTTCTCGGCGTTGACGACGATGACGAAGTCACCCGTGTCGAGATGCGGAACGTAGTAGGGGCGGTGCTTGCCCCGCAGCAGGTTGGCCACCTCGGTGGACAACCGGCCCAGGACGAGTCCCTCGGCATCGATCACGTGCCACTGACGAGTGATCTCTTTTTCCTTCGGCGAATAAGTCTTCACGGTTCTTCCTTCAGCGAACTCGCCCACCCCGGACCTAGGTCCCGGGCTGGCGGACTTCTAAGCCTACAAAACCGGAGGGCCCTCCGGCAAGTTGGTCGTATCCCACCCCCATCAGACTGAGTCCTCCGGCCGGGGCCGGGGCCGGCAAACCGGCCCGACGACCGGTCCAGAGGGCCTCGGCGACCTCGGACGGGGTGAGTTCACCCCCTCCCACCGCCACGAGAGTCGAGGTGAGGGAGCGCACCATGGAGTGGCAAAAGGACTGGGCCCGGGCGTCGAGACGGATGAGTCGAGCCCCCGGGGGGGCGAGACCGGCGGCGTCGTCGATCACGCGCACGGACAGCTCCCAGATATTGCGGG
>JABEUS010000140.1 GCA_013044285.1 Acidimicrobiaceae bacterium | reverse complement strand
CTCCAGTCCCGAGATGATTCGTGGCCGGGCGGCATCGTTATCGTGGGCAATCAGGCGGCCCTTCGGGGGGCGGCGAGGCTCTTCGACGCCCGAACGCCTTCAGCCGAAGTGGGCTAGGATGTCCTACCGGTATTGACGCGTCTGTAGCTCAGCGGATTAGAGCATCGGTCTACGGAACCGAGGGTCGGGGGTTCGAATCCCTCCAGACGCACCACCGTCGAGTGTTCCGACACTGAAGTGGGGTGCCTCTCGAGAGCGGGTCAAGTTACGGTCCGTCAGACGTCGCCCAGTTGCCGCAGATTCGTCGATTCCGACCCACCCCGGTGTGCTCCTCCTGAGTGCTAGAAGTAGTGAGGGAGAGTCGAGAAAGAGAATCCGTGGAACATACTCCTGACAACACCCCCGACTTTGTTGATTCCGACGGATCGGGAGTAGCCCATCGGGTGATCGGCTCGACGATGCCCGTTCTCGAGGTGCGCCTCCAACCCGGTCAACGAGTGGTCTCGCAGGGTGGAGAGATGTCCTGGATGACTCCGAACGTCTCAATGGCGACCTCGAAGTCGGGTATGGGGACATCGGGACTCGGTGGGGTCTTGCGCCGAGCGTTGTCCGGCTCAACGATCTTCCTGTCCTCCTTCGAGGTCACGAGCGGATCGGGCGTCGTCGCCTTCGCGACCAAGATGCCCGGGCACATTAAGGCCGTTCGAGTGGGGAGTGGTCGCGAGTACGTCGTGTCTCGGCACGGGTTTCTCGCCGGAACCGACGGTGTGACCCTCGCGGTGGCCGTTCAGCAGCGACTCGGGGTCGGCGTCTTTTCCGGAAACGGATTTCTTCTCCAGCGCATCGCGGGGGAGGGAACCGCGTGGGTGGAACTGTCCGGTGAACTCGTCCAGTACGACTTGGCGGCCGGGGAGTCTCTCCTCGTGCACCCCGGCCACATCGGTCTCTTCGACGGCTCGGTCACGATGGCCATCGAACAGGTCCACGGAGTCGCTAACGTGCTCTTCGGGGCCGACACTCTCTTTCTCGTGCGCCTGACCGGCCCGGGGTCGGTCTATCTGCAAACCCTGACGGTACCGGGCCTCGCCCACGCCCTCTCGCCCTACATCCAACCCGAGGGCAAGTAGTCAAAGGAGAACAACCGCGCACGCAGCCCCCGCCACAGTCCCCCCCGGGGGGCGTGGGGCTGCGTCGCGGTAACTCGGTCCTCGCCGGACCGGGGGCTCCCGCTGGGCGCCACCCCCCATCGTGCCACCTGGTTCGTCGGGGCGCAACTCGGGGCGTACCGGTCCCCTGTCGTCAGATTGGTAGAATTTTCGGGCTTACGCCCGCACCGGCGGGATTCTTACGCCCGCGGGCGACGACGAGGAGACGTGATGAAGGTACTAGTTCTGGGTGGCGACGGATTCTGCGGTTGGCCGACGTCGCTGCACCTCTCCGACATCGGACACGACGTCATCGTGGTGGACAACCTGAGTCGGCGCGCCATCGACCTCGAACTCGAAGTGGAGTCGTTGACCCCGATTCGTCCGATGGGCGAGCGCGTCGCGGTGTGGAAGGAGTTGACGGGCAAGGAGATCGGCTTCGTCAACCTAGACCTCGCGAAGGAGTACGACCGATTCGAGCAGTTGCTGCGCACCGAGCGTCCCGACGCCATCGTCCACTTCGGCGAGCAGCGCGCCGCGCCCTACTCGATGCGTTCGTCGGCCGCGAAGCGCTACACCGTCGATAACAACGTCAGCGGCACCCACAACGTCCTGGCGGCCGTGGTCGCGACGGGCCTCGACATCGCCCTCGTGCACCTCGGCACCATGGGGGTCTACGGCTACGGCTGGTCGGGCTCGGCCCCGATCCCGGAGGGCTACCTGACCGTCAAGGTCCCCACCCCCGACGGCGACCTCGAGCGTGAGATTCTCCACCCGGCTAACCCCGGCTCGGTGTACCACATGACCAAGACGCTCGACCAGCTGCTCTTCGCCTTCTACGCGAAGAACGACAAGTTGCGTATTACCGACCTGCACCAGGGCATCGTCTGGGGCACTCAGACTCCCCAGACCGCTCTCGACGAGCGGCTGATTAACCGCTTCGACTACGACGGCGACTACGGCACCGTGCTCAACCGCTTCTTGATGCAGGCGGCGATCGGCCACCCCCTGACCGTGCACGGCACCGGGGGCCAGACTCGTGCCTTCATCCACATCCGCGACACCGTGCGCTGCATCCAGATCGCGCTGGAGAACCCGCCGGTCGCTGGCGAGCAGGTGAAGGTCTTCAACCAGGTCACCGAGACCTACCGGGTGCGGAACCTGGCGAACCTGATCTCCTCCCTCACCGGGGTCGAGGTGGCGAACCTGCCCAACCCGCGCCAGGAGGCGGCCGAGAACGACCTCAACGTGGAGCGCGAGCAGTTCGTGAAGCTCGGCCTCAACCCGACGCTCTTGAGTGACGGACTTCTCGAGGAGAGTCGAGACGTCGCCCAAAAGTACCGGGACCGGGCCGACACCTCGAAGATCATCGCTCGCTCGACGTGGCGTCAGGGGATGGAGACCTCACCCGACCTCGTGACGAAGTAGTCGTCGAGCGCCGCGGCGTGTGAGACTGCGGGTATGAACAAGATCTACGAATACGTTCGTCACCCCCGGGCGGACGAGTTGCGGGTGAGCCCTCCAGTCACTACTCGCCAGATTCGGCGGGTGAACCACCCGAACATCTTCGTGCGATTTAACGCCCGCTTTGGACTCAAGATCACGTTGGCCGTCGGCACCATGTGGTGCGCCTACGTCTTCACGATTCTCGCTCTCTTCGCACTGCCCTCGGCCATCACCCAGGGGACCTACTTCGTCATCGTCTGGCTCTCCTCGAGTTTCCTGCAGTTGGTTCTCCTACCCATCATCATCGTGGGTCAGAACATTCAGGCCAAGGCGGCGGATCGTCGCTCCGAAGACACGTACAAAGATGCCGAGGCCGTGCTCCACGAAGCGGCCGAAATTCAGGCGCACCTCCTCGCCCAAGACGCCGCCATCTCCGACATCCTGACCCGGTTGGAGGCACTCGTTCCGAAGGAGCCGGTGTGAGTTGGCTCCTGACGATCACCCTCGCTAACCCTCACCGGGGCCAGATTCTTCCGCTGGCGCGAGTGATCATTTTGATGGTACCCGTGGGGGCTCTCGCGTTCTACGTCTTCGTCGTACGGGCACGCAAGCGTTAGGTCGCAGAACTCCCCTCGGTTCCCAGGTGGAGGGTACGTCGGGTTGTTCGCGGAACGCACGGGGTGGAGGACGAAGTACTCGACGGACTGGGCCACCTCGTTCCTGTCTCTAGTCAACTCACCAGCGAGATGAACGTGAGGCAACGAAGAGGTGGTTGAGCGGGACGAGGTAAGGGAACTCGTTCACACTCGTCTGACCCGGTGATGGCACCACCGGGGTGGAACTCCCAGTGAGTGGTCTCAAGAATTATTGCCTCGGAGGACCCCTGCTCGGGGGTGTTCGTTGGAGTGAGTCATCAGCCAAGAGAGCGCTCACCACTTCGCTTCGCGGGAGCGCGGCGATCAGGAATCCGCGTCAACTTCGAGACTGAGAGATTCTTCAGATTGGCGAGATCCACGGAGTTCGCGGCGCTGACCATCCTTGACTCTGAAGTAGGCGGTCTGTAGATTTCGGGGAGTTTTGCG
>JABEUS010000139.1 GCA_013044285.1 Acidimicrobiaceae bacterium | reverse complement strand
GCCCATGGAGTGGCCCCCGTAGGCCTGGATCCCGTAGGTGAGGCCCACCATCAACGAGACCAGCCCGACGGCGAAGGTCACGTTGCCGAGCCAGTCGATGGAGGCGCGGTGCGTCTCGCCCAGTTCGCGCAGGTGCCGGTACCCGAAGTAGGTCCCGGCGAGACCGACCGGCACCGAGACGAGGAAGATCAGGTGCCAGTCGAAGGGGGCGAGGAGCCCGCCCACGATCAGCCCGATAAAGGATCCGGAGAAGGCCGCCGCCTGGTTCGCCCCCATGGCGAGACCCCGCTGGCGAGAGGGGAAGGCGTCGGTCAGGATCGCCGAGGAGTTGGCCATCAGCATCGCCGCGCCGAGGGCCTGGAAGAGGCGCATGATGACGAGCCACCACCCGGCGGCGCGCCCGTGCATCCAGGTCACCGAGAGGGCGGCGGAGAAGAGGGTGAAGAGAGCGAAGCCGGCGTTGTAGATCCGCACCCGGCCGTACATGTCACCGAGGCGCCCGAGACTCACGACGAGGACCGAGGTCACGATGAGAAAGCCGAGCATCATCCAGAGCAGGTAGAAGGAGTTGCCTGGTTGGAGGGGGTCCATGCCGATGCCCCGAAAGATGGCGGGCATGGCGATGAGCACGATGGACGAGTCGATGGTGGCCATCAACATGCCCGTCGTCACGATCGCGAGGGCCACCCACTTGTACCGATCCGAACGGCCCTCCAACTCGGTCTGCGGGGCTCGAGTCAGGGGGGAGAAGGAACGAGTCAACACGAACAATAGGCTAGCGTTTAATTGCTTGCCGATAAGCAACTAGAAGCCAATTGTCGTCCCGAAAAACGGCGGTCGGGGAGTACGATGGCTACCTGAACCTTTCTAAGGATGACGGTGAAGTCCCACGACACTGCGGATCGCGAGATCCTCTTCGAGATCCGGTCCGATGTGGAGCGACTCTTTAATCGCCACATGGAGGCCCCCCGGCTCTGGTACCCCCACGAGCAGATCGCCTGGAGCGAGGGTGAAGACTTCCAGGAGAGCCCGTGGTCGCCCGAGCAGTACGTGACGAGCGATGGAGTGCGCTCCGCGATCTACGTGAACCTCCTGACCGAAGACAACCTGCCGTACTACACCAGCACCATCCTCGAATTCGCCCCGAAGGACCACCCCATTCGGGAGTGGAGTTTGCAGTGGACCGCCGAGGAGAATCGCCACGCGATGGTGATGCGCGACTGGGTGCACATCTCTCGGTGCATCGATCCGGTCCTGCTCGAAGACGGACGGCGCATCCAGATGACGAGCGGGGAGTACCCCGTACCCGATTCGTTCTCCGACCTCATCTCCTACGTCGCCTTTCAGGAACGAGCGACCCAGGTGGCTCACCGCAACACCGCCTCGCACCTGCCGAAGGAGGACCGGGTGGGACGTAACGTGCTCGGACTCGTCGCGGGAGACGAGACGAAGCACTACATGTTCTACCGAGACCTGGTCGCCGCGGCTCTTCTGATTGACCCTTCGACGATCGTCCAGTCTCTGGAGCGTCAGATCGTTCGTTTCGCCATGCCGGGTACGGGGATTCCCCGGTTCACCCGCCACGCGGTGCGCATCGCCCGCGAGGGAATCTACGGGCTCCCGCAGTTCCTCCAAGACGTCGTCGAGCCCATACTGGAGAACTGGCGGGTGTCGACCTTGGAGGGCTTGAACGCCGAAGCCGAGGCCGCTCGCGAACGTCTCTTCGCCTCCCTCGACGTCCTGCGCGCGACCGTGGAGCGGGCGAGTCAGCGGGCGAGTGGAGTAACCGGCGCCCTGGCCTAGTCGGGCCGTCGGAGCCGAGCGAGGCGTTCTTCAATCTCCCCGACCTCCCCGAGCACGCGTAAGAGTTTCTGGCGTGAGTGAAGCCCGCTCTCGAGGGTCACGTCGCGGGGGCGAACCTCGAGGGCCGCGGCCAGCGCCTCGATCACCGCTCGGTTAGCGGCCCCCTCGACGGCGCGTGCTCGCACGCGCACGACGAGCACTCCCTCTCGCTCGCCCCCGACCATCGGGGTGCGCGTTCCCGGTTGCACCCAGACCGCTACCGGTACCCCCTCGCTCACGCGCTCACCCTAACGGCCTACAGTCGGGGTGGGAGGTGAGATGCGAACCCTACGAGAGGCCATCTCTCAGGTGAGCGCCCCCGGCGAGGTCTTCGAGACGCGCGAGCGTGCGGGGGTGAGAGAGTTCCTCCACGCCCCCGAGAGTCTGCGCGACATCTACGACGGGGCCCGCGGGGAGGAGAAGACCTTTCTCGTGTTTCGCGACGAGTCCTGGAGTTTCGCTCGGGTGATCGAGGAGGCCGACCGGTTCTCGGGGGCTCTCGTGAACGAACTGGGAGTGACTCCCGGTGATCGAGTGGCCCTCCTCATGCGCAATCGACCGGAGTGGGTCGTCGCCTTCGCCGCCGTCACGGGTCTCGGGGCCGTCGCGGTGGCGCTGAACGCCTGGTGGAGTTCGGAAGAGGTGGACTACGCCCTCCAGTACTCCGAGCCCCGGGTGCTCGTAGTCGACGAGGCCCACGCCGGACTCGGGGTGAGGCTCGCTCGACCCCGGGGGATCGCGGTCGTCGTGGTGGGAGAGGTCGACGAGTCGATTGTCGACGAGTCGGGGGCCTCGCGTTACCGGGACCTGCTCACTCGAAGACACCCCGCGCCGACGGGGAGGCCCCGTAAGGAGGACCTCGCGACCATGATGTTCACCTCGGGGACGACCGGACGACCGAAGGGAGCGGTCTCCACTCACGGAGCGATCACCCAGTCACTGATGGCCTTCTCCGCCGGCCTCTTCATCGAGGCCCTTCGTCAGAGCGAACGTGACCACCCGCCGAGCGAGGAGACGACCCTCATCCTCCTCGTGCCGCTCTTTCACGTGACCGGATGCATTCCCGTGATGCTCTCGAGCTTCACCTGGCACTTCACTCTCGTGATCACGACCTCCTGGGACCCAGAAGAGGCACTCCGGCTCATCGCTCGTCACCGCGTGACCCACGTCGTGGGTGTGCCGACTCAGACCTACGACCTCATTCACTCGCCGAGTTTCGAGGTGGCCGACCTCTCCTCGGTGGCGCGCCTCGGGGGAGGGGGAGCTCCCACGCCGGCGGCCCTCGTCGAGCGGGTGGAGACCCGTCTCGAGCACGGGCGACCCAACCTCGGTTACGGGCTCACCGAGACCAACGCCTACGGGCCCCAGAACTACGGGGACGACTACGTGGCCCGACCGAGTTCGACCGGACAGACGCCGACCATCGTGATGGACGTCGAGATTCGTCGTCGTAGCGGGGCCCCGTGCGCGACGGGAGAGGTCGGAGAGATCTGGGTCAACGGACCGACTCTCTTTAGCGCCTACTGGCGTCACGAGGAGGCGACGCGCGAAGCCCTGGTCGACGGATGGTTTCGCACCGGCGACCTCGGCTACCTCGACGACGAGGGTTTTCTCTACGTGGTCGATCGGACGAAGGACATGATCATCCGGGCCGGCGAGAACGTCTACAGCGCCGAGGTGGAGGCGGTCCTCGAGGCCCATCCCCGGGTCGCCCGCGCGGTCGTGGTCGGGGTGAGTGACGACCGGCTCGGTCAACGAGTCGTCGCGGTGATCGTGGCGCGCCGAGGAGAGAACGTGAGTGCGCAGGACCTGGAGGAGTTCGCCCGCCAGCACCTGGCGAGCTACCAGGTGCCCAGTGAGATCGTGATCACGAAGGACCCGCTACCGATGACCAGTACCGGCAAGGTACGTAAGGACGTCGTGCGACGTCGCTACTTCTGAAACCAGACGTCCAAGATGTCGCGGGCGTAGTCGGCGACGTTAATCTCGTCGAGTTCGTCCGGTTTGAACCAGGCGGCGTGGTCGGTCGTCCCGTGGACCTCGCTCTCGAGGTCCCCACTGTGGTAGCTGACGGAGTAGATCAGCCTCACCGTATGCACCTGGTCCCCGCTCTCGCGCGAACGTAGGTCGGAGGTGACCCGAAAGAGACGGGGCTGTTCGACGCGCAGTCCGGTCTCTTCCATGAACTCGCGCACCAGGGCTTCTTCGGGCGACTCTCCGAAGTCGAGGCCCCCACCGGGGAGCCACCAGAGAGGGGGATCGTGCTTGGGGTTAGAAGAGCGCACGAGGGCGAGACGCCCGTCGTGGATCAAGATGCCGTAGGCCCTCACGCTCGAGTGTCGTTTCGTCACGGGCCCTCCTCTGCTCGTTCACCGCGCGCCCCGTTCGTTCACCGGGGCCTCACTAGCGTACTGAGCCCCCACACTCGCGCGCGGCTCTAGCCTGGTTCGGTGAGTGAGCACGCGCAACGACTCGACCGAGCGAGTGCCGTCACGAGAGATTCACGGGGTCGACTCGTCACGGTGCTTCACCCCGACTACACCGTCTTCGGTGTGCCGAACGGCGGCTACCTCCAGTGCGTGATCTTCCAGGCGGTTCGCGCCGAGCTCGGCGAGGGCGACGTGATGGCGATGTCGACCAACTTCGTGAACGCCCCCAAAGTGGGTCCGGCCGACCTCGAGGTGGAGGTCGTGAGACGAGGTCGGCGAGTGACGTTTCTCCGGGTACGACTGAGCGTGGAGGGCCGCGTCGCGACCGACTCCCTCGTCACGTGGGGATCACTCGAGGAGGGTCCGGCTCGTTACCAACACTCGACCTCGCCCGAGTTAGCTCCCCCCGAAGTCTGCGTGAGCGCCCCCCGAATCGAGGGTATGACGCTTCACGGAGCCCTCGATCTGCGCGTCGATCCGCTGGCCGGTCCGTGGTGGGAGAGCCCCGATCCCACTCGGGGCTACCACGAGACCTGGATGGCCCGACGAGACGGGACCGCTCAGTGGGACGCGCTCTCCCTCCTCTTCGCCGCCGACTGTCTCTGGCCGGCGACCGTCCCCCTGGGTTCTTCGGGGTGGGTGCCCACCCTGCAGCTCACGACCTACCTACGCCAACGTCCCCGGGGCGCCTGGTTGCGCGCGCGACAACGCTGCGAGGTGGTGGTGGGAGAGAGTGTGGACGAGCGCTGTGAACTCTTTGACGAGCGGGGCTACCTCGTCGCCGACTCCCAGCAGATCGCCCTGGTGCGCTTCGACGACGAGGTCGTCCGTGAGTGAGGAGTGGCTCGAGGTCGGTTCCGTTCGGGTACCGCTCGACGAGGTGGTGATCCGGGTGCGGCCCTCGGGGGGACCGGGCGGACAGCACGCGAACCGCAGCGCAACCGCGGTGGACGTCTCCTGGTCGGTGCGCGAGTCCACGGCGGGCAGTGCGCGCTGGCGAGCCCGCGTCGAGGAGCGAACGGGGGGAGTGATTCGCGCCTCGTCGAGCCGTTTTCGGTCCCAGTGGCAGAACCGGCGCGCCGCACTCGCGGTCTTAGAGGAGCGCATTGGAGAAGCGGCGCGCGAGGAGACCCCCCGACGGGCGACTCGGCCCACCCGGGCGTCGGCGACTCGTCGGACCGACGAGAAGCGCCGACGGGCCGAGACGAAGGTCACCCGGCGCCGACCGCTCGCCGAGGAGTAGCAGAGGACGAGACGACGACCTCCCCTCGGAGAGGGGGCGGGTCGTGCCCGTCGCCCGCGGTCCCTCGCCGCCGGTATCTCGTACGCCGTCATCCCTGTGTCGTCGTCGAACGACGTTCACCCCGAAAGGCGATGAGGTTC
>JABEUS010000138.1 GCA_013044285.1 Acidimicrobiaceae bacterium | reverse complement strand
GGCGCTCGCCGCCGCCTCGTAGTGGCGACGGTTCGCGTTGACCGAACCGACGACCGCGACGTTCTCGAGGACCATGCTGCGATTGAGGGCGCCCTCGTCAAAGCTGATCTCGTGGCCGCCTGAGGAGACGCCGGTTAGACACATCACGCCACCGACGCCGATGTTGCTCATCGCGTCGAGGAGCACGGAGGAGACCCCGGTGCACTCGATGATCACGTCGGGGTGAAGGCCGAGATCACCAATGCGACCACTGTGGTACCTGGCCCCGAGGGCGCGAACCAGATCGGGCTTGATCCCCTCGCTCATGCGGTCGAGCACGTGGACCTCGAGACCTCGTTGGACGCCCAACAGGGCCGCGAGTAGACCAATGGGTCCCGCGCCGGTCACCAAGACGGTGCGTGGTTCCCAGTGCGCGCGCGCGCCAATCCGGTCCACTTCCTCCCAGGCCTTGGCGACCACACTGGTGGGCTCGAGCAGAACGCCCAGAACGCCCAGTTGGGGGTCGACCTTGACCACGAAATCCGCGGTGATGCGGTAACGCTCGGAGAGGTACCCGTCGTGTTCTTTGATGCCGCGTTCGGTGTACTGCCCGTTGCGACAGAAATCCCACTCGAGCACCGCGCAACTTGAACACGGTACGGGGTCGGGCCGTCGCACGATGCCCACCACGAGATCGCCCGGGGCGACGGGCCCGTTGTCGGGAGCTTCGAGGACGCGCCCGAGGGACTCGTGGCCCAGTACGAGGCGGGAGCGCCCGGGCGGGCTCCAGCCGTAGGCACCCGAGAGAATCTCGATGTCGGTGCCGCAAATACCGACGGCCAATGTCTCGACCAAGATGGGTCCATCGCTGACTGGGGGCTCATCCACGTCGCACAGTGCGGCCGAACCGGCTTGGAGTGGTACCACCGAGAGTGCCTTCATCAGTCCACCTTTCTCTTTGGCCGCACCACCCTCGTCCTTCACCGCGTCAGCGACAGTTGTCGTAGACGGAGTTGCCGGTAATGCGTCCCTCGTGTCTTATTTTCCCCACGAAGAATTGCTCAGCGCGGGGAGTAGCCGACGTTCGTAACGTACCGATAGTACGGGGCTTCGGCGCGTGGCGCCGATCACGGTGACGTACGCACCTCGGCCGCCTATCTCTCACGCAAGTCGCACGCTACTGTTGGAGAATGCGCGGGTGTAAGTGGCGGCACCGAGACGAGACGACGAGTCGATGACCGCGGGCGACGCCGATCCTGAGCGTCGTCGGTTGGCCGCGGCCAATGATGGTACCGAACCCTGGCGTGATTGGGGCCCCTACCTCGCTGAACGCGCCTGGGGGTCCGTGCGCGAGGACTACAGCGCCGACGGTGATGCGTGGGTCTCATTTCCCCACGACCACGCGCGCAGCCGGGCCTATCGCTGGAACGAGGACGGCATGGCGGGTTTTTGCGACCTCGATCAGAACTGGTGTCTCGCCCTCGCCCTGTGGAATGGTGTGGACCCCATCCTCAAGGAGCGGATGTTCGGTCTGACAGGGCCCCAGGGTAATCACGGCGAGGACGTGAAGGAGTACTGGTGGTACACCGACGCAACCCCGACGCATTCGTGGAACTCGTGGCGTTATCACTACCCCCAGGCGCCCTACCCCTACGAGGACCTGGTCGCCACCAACGCCGCTCGTACCAAGACTGAGCCGGAGTACGAGTTACTCGATACGGGTATCTTCGACACCTCGCGGTACTGGGTGGTCAGTGTGGACTACGCCAAGGAGGGTCCTCACGACCTCAGGATGCAGATCACGGTCGAGAACGCCGGACCCGTGAGAGCGACGTTGCGGGTCCTTCCCACCCTGTGGTTCCGTAATACGTGGAGTTGGGGCGACGATAAAGTCGTGCGGCCCCGACTTCGCGCCGACGCAAGTTCCATCGTGGGCGAGTCGGCCCACGCGGGAACGCTGCGACTGACCGGTGAGGGAACGCCCCGCGTGTTGTTCTGCGACAACGAGACCAACGCGCGTCGCCTCTACGGCGTGGACCAGGGCCCCGAGTTCCCCAAGGACGGCATCAACGACTTCGTGGTCGCGGGCACGCCCAGTGTGAACCCAGCGTTGGAGGGCACGAAGGCGGCGCTGGACTACGAGATCACGGTCGAACCTGGTGCGACGACGACCATTCGAGTGCGCCTGAGTGAGGAGGCGCCGGATCTCCACGACCCGTTCCCTCCGTTGTTGGACGTCGCCGCCTTCGACCACACCATCGCGACGCGCCGAGACGAAGCCGACCAGTACTGGTCATCAATCACGCCCGCTCGTTCGAGCCGTGACGAAGCACGGGTGTTGCGTCAGGCGATGGCGGGATTGTTGTGGTCTAAGCAGTTCTACAACTTCAATGTCAAACGTTGGCTCAGCGGCGATCCCTCTTCGCCGCCTCCACCGCCCGAGCACGCGTACAACCGAAACAGAGATTGGGTCCACCTCCACGCGCACGACGTGCTGCTCATGCCCGACGTCTGGGAGTACCCCTGGTTCGCGAACTGGGACCTCGCCTTTCATTGTGTGACGATGGCGCACATCGATCCGGAGTTCGCTAAAGCGCAGTTAGTGCTGATGCTGCGCGAGTGTTACATGCATTCGAGTGGTCAACTTCCCGCCTACGAGTGGAATTTCTCCGACGTCAATCCGCCCACGCACGCGTGGGCCGCCCTCCAAGTCTTCGTTCTAGACGGCAGCCGCGACTTCGACTTCTTGGCCAAGGTCTTTCATAAACTCATGGTGAACTTTACGTGGTGGATTAACGCCAAGGGCCACAACGACGATGGCGTCTTCACCGGAGGGTTCTTGGGGCTCGACAATATTGCACCGTTGAATCGCTCCACCCTCCCGGAGGCGGGCGACACCATCGAGCAGGCCGACGCGACGGCATGGATGGCCATGTACTCCTTGGATCTTCTGAACATGGCTCTTCGCCTCGCCAATCGCAACGTTGCCTACGAAGACGTTGCGAGCAAATTCGCCGAGCACTTCTTGCGCATCGCGGCGGCCGAGAACAATTCAGGAATGTGGGACGACGAGGATGCCTTCTTCTACGATGTGGTGCACCTCGTCGACGGACGTGAAATCCCACTTAAGGTATGTTCGCTCGTCGGACTCGTGCCGGTTCTCGCGTCGTTCGTTTATCACGAAAGTTCGGTGAGTCACCTGGAGGATTTTCGGTCTCGCTTGGCGTGGTTCCTCGCGCACAACCACGAACAAGCCGCCGCGTATCAGACGCGTGGTGAAGGTGATGTGGCTCATTTGCTCACCCTCGTTGATTCCGAGCGCCTCACAAGGATACTTAGCAAAGTCCTAGATGAGGAAGCTCTGTTGTCGCCTTTCGGCATTCGCAGTATCTCAGCCCACCATCGTGATCACCCCTTTGCTATCGATATCAACGGTGTTCGAGCGAGTGTGGACTACGAGCCCGGAGAGTCCACGTCGGGGCTTTTCGGAGGCAACTCGAATTGGCGAGGTCCCGTCTGGTTCCCTTTGAACGTCCTTTTCATCGAAGCGCTCAGGAATTACGAGACTCATTATCCCGGTGACGTCGTGGTTGAATTCCCCAAAGGTTCGGGGGTGTCGATGACTCTCGACGCTGTGTCGGATGCATTGTCGCAACGCCTAATCTCCCTTTTTATTCCGGCTGAGGATGGAGTCAGACCGTCGGACGCGCGTTACGCCACTCTGGTGAGTGATCCAAGGTGGAGACCATACATTCTCTTCTACGAGTATTTTGACGGGGACACCGGGCAAGGCCTCGGTGCGTCTCACCAAACTGGCTGGACATCGACAGTGGCGCACCTGATCCTCCAGTCCGGTGATCGGCGTATGGAGTTGTAATGACGTCACGGCAGCTGATTGACGTTCTAATCGGGTCGCTGACATATTCTTTGGTCAGGCCAAAGGACCACTTGGATCAGCAAGGCGAATTCTGCGAAGTGGATAGCCTCGTTTCTGCAGAGTTCCTAGGCACCCCGTGGCTATTCGACGAGTCGGTTTGGGAACGTGTGAATGGTCCGCTCCCACGTTCGTTCCCACAGCGGTAATACCCCCGCTAGGGAGTTACCACTCTTGGCCCTATTAACAGCCTCTGACTAGGCATTTTTTGGTGAATTGTCGGGGTATCAATCTCGGTGCCGCGAGACTGTTTCCAGAATGTTCAGGGAGGTCCACCAGCGTCCAGATTTGCC
>JABEUS010000137.1 GCA_013044285.1 Acidimicrobiaceae bacterium | reverse complement strand
GGCGGGGACTTTTCCTGGCCACCAGTGGGGACTTTTCGTGGCCACCAGCGGAGACCTCAGTTGGCCACCAGTGGATACTTTCTCATGGCCACGGACAACCCCGGGCATAAGTATCGAGACCCTAAATCTTTGGTGGGCCGACGTGGACCCGCACTTAGCCCATGGCGTTGAAGGCGACCCGCAAAGAGCGAGAAATAATCGTGCTTGGCGACGGCGAAGCAAGTAGCGACCGTGTAACGCCCGTTGCATTACCTTTCTATTTGTCGAGTCGGAAAGATGACGTTCTATCAGTTGAAATGCTTCCTGCCATATTGAACGATTACCACTCTTCCAATCTGGCTATGCGGGTTCGATCCCCGTCACCGGCTCCACGATTTCCCGTGTGAATCAGCCCGTCACCGCTTCGGTATTGAAGTCGGCGTGATATTGGGTTTGACGGTCCACGTTGGTTCCCTTTTGTCGTTGAATACGGCAACGACGGTTTCACCAACTGTCGCCCAGCAGATCGGCTCGTGGTTCGCTGTTACCCCTTCATAGTTCGTGAACTGTGGAATGGTGGTGAGGTCACACGTCGACGAGGCAACGGACGCGCAGCCAGCGCCACATCCCCGTGCTGACGCGAGGATTGATGAATCGTCAGCATTCGATGTTTCGAGAAAGCAAGGAATACTCATGAAAGTAGTTATTACGGGTGCCCACGGGAAGGTCGGACGCGCCGCGACGCGCGCGATGCTCGAAGCCGGTCACGACGTCCTCGCGACGGACCTCACGCGGCCACTCTTTGACCGAGATCCCGAAGGCGCCGCCCGTTATCAGATGGCCGACCTCACCGACGCCGGTGAGGCGTTCGCGGTTATTCGTGGCGCTGACGCCGTGGTGCACGCCGCCGCGATTCCCGAACCAACCCGCAACCCTGCGCACGTGGTCTTTCGCACGAACCTGATGGCAACGTTCAACGTTCTGGAAGCGGCTGTTCGATTTGGGGTGAAGAGATTCGTCAACATCTCGAGCGAAACCGTGCCGGGTTTCTTCTTTCCGGAGCGAGAGTTTCTGCCGGACTACGCCCCCGTGGACGAACTCCACCCGATGCGTCCCCAAGACCCATACGCGCTGTCGAAGTACTTCGGTGAGCAACTGATGACGGCCGCCGTCGAACGCTCCGATATCCGCTGCATCTCGATTCGTCCTAGCTGGGTTCAGAACGAAGAGAACTACGAGCTCAATCTGGGTCCTCAGGTTCGTGACGCGTCGGAGCTGAGTGCAAATCTTTGGACTTACGTCGACGTGTACGACCTCGCTGACGCGATTGTTCTCGCCACGGAGTCGGATCTGCCCGGTCACGAAGTCTTCTACATCGCCTCCCCGGACAACGTCGGCGGCAGGGACTTCGCGAACATACTCCACCAGTACTACGGCGACCAGATCGAACTTCGAGCACTATCGCGTCCGGACGCATCGGGAATCTCCTGTGACAAGGCGTACCGGTTACTCAAGTGGCGACCGACGCGTTCGTGGAGGGACTATCTGGACTTAAACGGGAAGGCTCTTGTCCGCGACTAACTCCAAAAGCTACAGCGAGGACTTCTCGCCCGTACTCATCGGCTGGGCTTGAGATCAAGCGGAACCTCGGCACCATCTCGGTCACTGCTCTTGATACATTGGCGCTGGTGTCGGCTTAGTTGACAGCCTCTTTCCATAGTCTCACGCCGCGACGTCGCCTTCGTCAACGGCCCGAAACACGACTTCACATTCCACTGGCGTCTTGCGACGTTGACTGCGCATACGACGCCGGCGGCGATAGGTCCGCTCGATCCGCGGGTCATCGGCAAGTCGCGGGGACGGGTCGATCCGGGCGACACGTGGGGCTCAGCCTCAACCACCTCTCCGGGACTCGCCCGGGTCTCCTCGCGCACCCGCTCCGTCGTGATGAGGTCCACCGGGCCAGCGCGAGAGCCACCGGTGACCTACGCTGGACCCGATGAGCAACTGGTTCGTACCGCACGACGACGATCTCGTGGGGGGCGCCCCTCGCCGCAACTGGGTGCTCCTCGAGTTCGTGGCCCTGGCCATCGTGGCGACGGTGATTCTGGAAGCCCTCGGAGGAATTATCGGAGCGGCCCTCTACTCCTCGACCACCGTCACCTACGGGGTGTCCATCTTCTGGCTGGCCATCGAGTTCGGGACCCGGTGGGTGAACCCACCTTTCGCCGGACTCCTCCTCGCCGAACTGGCGGTCTGCTGGATGAGTTTTGGTCAGTGGGCCGGCCCGGACCAGGACGCGTCTCTCGCTACTCGCCTGGTGCACCTGCGCCGGCTCGTGTTTTTGATCAACGCCTCCATCATCTCCTTCGTTCTCCTCCTCCTCGCCGCCCTCGGGGCCTTCGCGAGTTTGATTGGAGTGAATCGGAGTAACTCCGGAGTCACCGGGGCCCAGCTCTGGGCGTCCAATATCTACTCCGGGTTCGACACCCTGGCGGTCATCGTGCTCACCTTCGTGGGTCTCGTCGCCGCGCTGCGCCTGCGTCGGGCCACGCGGCGCTACGTCGACTCTCACCCCGTCGAGACGCCGAGCGCCTAACTCAGCGTTCCGCTCAGCGCCACGACCGCCCGTTGTTGGCTCGCGGCGAGGGCGACCGACCGTGTTCGAGGAAGTGACTGCCAGGTGGCACTGACCGAGACGTGACTCGGCCCGAGCAGAGTGCGAATGAGCGCCGCCGTCACCCGAGCCCGAGCGATTCCGAGCAGACGTTGCGCTTGACGACTCGCTCCGGGTACTCCGTAGCCCACGACGCGAACGGTCTTGTAGAGATAACCCCGCGCGTCAGCCACCACGCGAGCGCACTGGGCGCGCAGCGCCGGACTCAGGGTCGCCAACCCGGGTGCGAAACGTCCGACGACCAAAGACTCACCCCCGACGTGGGAGTACTCGGCCACCCAGTCCACGAGCGCCGACTGGGGTGCCGAGGGACACGCGAAGGCCGACAAGCACCAAGTCTGCTGTTGAATATTGAGCGACATCGGGACCTGGGAGATCTCGTTCGGCTTGTCAATCTGACCCCACACCCGTCCGTCGACGACGTAGGACACCCGCGACGGAGTCCAGATCACCCCGAAGGTGTGCCACTGGGTCATGTTGATGCTCAGACGAACCTGGTCTTGTTGTTGACCGGGTCGAAAGTGCACGGTGGCACTCGTCGTCGCGACTCCTCCGTCGGTTTCGTTGAAGTCGATCTCGGGGGGCCACGCGTTGCCGATCGGCCAGAGCAACTCGACGATGGTGGGCCCCGGACCGGTCACTCGAGAGCGAACGAAGAAAGCTCCGTAAGTGTGGGGTAGACCACACTGACATAACCCCCCGGTGACCCACGATCCGTTGTAGCGCGGATCGGGCCAGGTCGAGAGGTGCAACATTCCCTGGGCCACCGAGACGTGACCGGAGGAGAACTGTCCCCCGACGTCGCCCCCCGGTACTCCGTTGAACGTGAGCCAGCCGGGAGGAAGCGCGGTCCCCGTGAAGTCGGTGGAGTAGGAGAACTGGTACCCCTCAGCCCTCAGCGCGTTCGTCCCGGGGGGAGCGAGTCCCGACGGTTCGCTACTCTTGCTCACCCCGACTGGATACTGGAGGGGAGAGGTCACCGTTGCCCCGACCGGTGGTACGGCCGCCTTCGTCGACCAGACCGACACACCAACACCCATCGCGAACGCGAGGACCCCGGACAGAATCGAACGAAGTCGGCGACGACGCGTTCGAGTTCCTCTGCCCACGAGTTCACGCTAACCCCATCCGTCCGGACTCAACGGACCTCGCCGAAAGCCCGGGCGGGCCCCGCTCAGGAGTTCATGGACTTCACGACGGTCTCCACGATGCGCTCGACCGACGGAATCGCCAAGTCCTCGAGGGCGTCGGCCGCGGGGAGCGGAATGTGGGGAGTCGTGATGCGCACAATCGGTCCGTCGAGGTCGTAGAAGGCCTCTTCGGTCACGATCGAGGAGAGCTCGGCCCCCCAGCCACAGAGGCGGGGGTTCTCTTCGACGGTAAACATGCGGCCCGTGGCCGAGACCTCGCGCAGAATCGTCTGCGTGTCGAGGGGTACGAGGGAACGCACGTCGACTACGGTGCAGTCGATCCCCTGCTCGGCGAGCTCCTCGGCCGCGGCGAGGGCCCGGGGCACCATCGCCCCGAGGGCGACGAGAGTCGCGTCAGCGCCCGAGCGCGGCACCGTGGCCGTCCCCAGGGTGTCGAGGATCTCGCCCTCGGGGATCTCGGACTTGGTCGGATAGAGAGCCTTCGCCTCGAGAAAGATCACCGGGTCCGGGTCCCTAATCGCCGCCGCCATCAAACCGATGACGTCGCGCGCGTTGGAGGGCACGACCACCTTGAGTCCGGGAACCATCATCGCCCAGTTCTCCACGCTCTGGGAGTGTTGGGCGCCGAAGCGAAGTCCCCCGCCGTTGCCCGAACGAATGACCAGGGGAAAGCTCACCTGACCGTTGGTCATGTAGCGACTCTTCGCAATCTCGTTGGCGACGATGTCCCAGCACACCGCAAAGAAGTCGGAGAACATCACTTCGGCGACGGGACGTAGTCCGGTCATCGCCGCGCCCATCGCCGCGCCGAGGATGGCCTGCTCGGAGATCGGGGTGTCGCGCACGCGCACCGGGCCGAACTCCTCGAAGAGTCCGACGGTGCCCTTAAAGACTCCCCCGGCCGCCCCGATGTCCTCCCCGATCATCACCACCGACGGGTCTCGCCTCATCTCCTGGGCGAGCCCGTGAGCGATCGCCTCACGAAAAGTCAGTTGCGCCATTGGGATCCTCCATCCGCCCACACGTCCTTCATCAACAACTCCGGGCCCGGGGGCGTACCCGCCTTCGCCTCCTCGGTCGCGAGGTCCACCTCGGCCATGACGGCGTGGTGGATAGCGACCAACTGCTCCTCACTCGCTCCCTCGGCGAGGAGACGGGAGTGATACATCGGAATCGGGTCGCGCGCGAGCCACGCCTTCACCTCCTCGTCGGGACGGTACTTACCCGGATCGGCCCGGGAGTGGCCCCCGTGACGGTAGGTCTTGGCTTCGATCATCGAGGGGCCCTCGCCGGCCCGGGCGCGGTCGATGGCGGTCGAGGCCACCTCGAACACGGCGTCGACGTCGTTGCCGTCCACGATGATCGGCTCGAGTCCGTAGGCCCGGGCCCGGTCCGCGGCGGGGTGCTCCACCGCCGTGATGTCACTGGTCCGGGTGTACTCCATGTAGAGGTTGTTCTCGCAGACGAAGACGACCGGCAACTTCCAGATGGCGGCGAAGTTGAGGGCCTCGTGAAAGGCTCCGATGTTGGTCGTCCCGTCCCCGAAGAAGCAGACCGCCACCTGGTCGGTTCCCCGATACTGGGCACTCCAGGCGGCTCCGCAGGCGATCACCAGGTGCGCTCCAATGATGGCGTACGAACCCATCATCCCGTGCTCCACACTGGTCAAGTGCATCGATCCACCCTTACCGGCCATGAGTCCGTTAGAGCGCCCCATCAATTCGGCGAGCACCGGCGTCATGGGGACCCCACGGGCCAGGGTGTGGTTGTGTCCCCGGTAGGTGGCGAAGGTCCAGTCGGTCGGACGCATCGCCGCCGCGACGCCGGCCGCCACCGCCTCTTGGCCCAGTCCCAGGTGACTCGTTCCCTTCACTAAGTTCTCGAGAAAGAGATCGTGGGCGCGACGCTCGAACTCGCGTAGGGCGACTTGCACTCGGTAGAGTTCGAGCTTCGCGGTGATGTGTGACGTGGTCATCGTCATGGCAACTCCTAGTACTTGTTGGCGACGAGTAGTTCGTGCGCCGGGAACTTCGTCAATATGGCCGGGCCGCTTTCGGTCACCACCACCTCTTCTTCAATTCGCGCCGCCGAAATACCGTCACTGGCGGGACAGTAGGTCTCTAACGCGAACACCATGCCCACCTTTAACTCGATGGGGTCTTTCAGAGAGTTGAGCCGGGAGATCACCGGTCGTTCGTGGAGTCCGAGTCCGAGCCCGTGACCGAACTGCAGTCCGAACGCGGCCATCTCGTTGGGGAATCCGAACTCGGTCGCGGCGGGCCAGGAGAAGGCGATCTGGTCGGTGCCGACCCCGGGACGGACCAGGTCGATCGCCCGGTCCATCCACTCGCGGGCCTGGGTGTAGCAGTCGCGCTGGACGGGGGTCGACGAGCCCACCGAGAGGGTCCGGTAGTAGCAGGTGCGGTACCCGTTGTAGGAGTGGATGATGTCGAAGAAGGCCTGGTCCCCCGGGCGAATGAGGCGATCGGTGAAGTTGTGGGGGTGGGGATTGCACCGTTCGCCCGAGACCGCGTTAATCGCTTCGACCTGGTCAGATCCCATCTCGTAGAGCCGCTTGTTGGCGAGCGCCACGATCTCGTTCTCTCGAACGCCGGGCTTGAGCGCCTCAAAGATGTCCTGGTAGACCCCGTCCACCATCGCCGCCGCCTGGGAGAGCAGCATGATCTCGTCCTGATTCTTGATGACCCGAGCGTCGAGCATCGTCTGCTGGGCGTCGCGCACCTCGATGCCGTGCTTTTGCAACTCGAAGAGGAAGGGTAGCTCGACGATGTCGAGACCGACCGGTTGATCAGCGACCCCGGCGTCCTTCAAGAGTCCGACGATCTCCTCGACCGCCGACTCGAACAGACCGGCGCGCGGCGCGATCGCTCCGCGCAGTCCGAGCATCCCCGCCCGGCAGTTGTCCGGCTCGAGCCAGGGGGCGAAGAGCTTGTGGTGGCGCGCCGCCGACCCGAAGTCCCAGACGATGGGCTCGCCCCCGCGGGTCAGCAGACAGTAACGGGTCATCTTGTCGCCGAGTGCTCCGCCCACCCAGGTGCTGGAGACGTAGCGAATGTTGTAGAAGTCGAAGAGCAAAAGTGAGCCGAACTCACTCGCCTCGAGCACCTCTCGAGCCCTCGAGAGTCGGTAGTTACGTAGTCGTTCGAAGTCCACCCGGGTCTCGAAGTCCACCCCGGTGTGTCCGGGGGTGTTCATCACCGGTCCAAATCCCTCCACAGTTAGCGTCCCCCTAATCCGTCGTCGACCGCGACATTCTCGGGCTCGAGCGTGAGACCCGACGCCCGGGCCGCTTCGAGAAGAAGTACCGAGAAGTCTCCGTCGTAACCCGCTCCAATCGTCGCCTTCACCAGTTCGAGCACCAGGGCCGACACCGGCATCGAGACGTCGTGCTCGTAGGCGACGGCCATTCCGAGGTCGAAGTCCTTACGCAACAGAGTCGGGGTGAAGGTCGGCGTGAAGTCGAGGTTCACGAAGGCCGGCGACTTGTAGCGAGTGAACGGCGAACCCATCACCGAGTCGTTCAAAAACTCGAGCCACGCGTGGCGGGCCACTCCCCCCTTCTCGGCGAGCACCGTGATCTCGGCCATCGCCTGGGTCACGATGCCGAGCATCATGTTGTGACAGATCTTGACGAGGCGGGCGACCTCTCCCTCACCGGTGTACACGGCGGACTTCGCAATCGCCGTGAAGTACGGGGCCACCTCGTCGTAGGCGTCCCGAGGCCCCGAGACCGCCTGCACCGAGTTCCCCGACGCAACGACCTTCGGGTTTCCCGAGATCGGGGCGGCGAGAAAGGCCGTCCCGCGCGCGTCGGCGAGGGCTCGCACCTCCGCCGAGGTCTCACTCGCGACCGTCGAACAGTCGACCAGGATGCGCGGAGCCCTGGCGGGGTCACCGAGCACCCCGTCAGGACCACTCACCACCTGGAGTAGGTCATCGCTCGCCGACACCATGATGAAGACGATGTCCTGGTCGGCCAGGTCGACCGGTCGCTCCACGACCTTCACCCCGAGGGCCTCGGCCTTCGCGCGGGTGCGGTTGTAGGCACTGAGCGTGACCCCGGCGTTGATCAACCGGGTGGCCATCGCCGAGCCCATTCGCCCGCAACCCACCCAGCCGACTCGTGCAACTAACTCCATGACTCTCTTCTCCTAGGGCCGGGGGCGACGGGCTTCTTCGAGCGATCCACCGAGGTAGAGCGCACCGATTTCGGGGTTGTGGAGGACCTCCATCCCCGATCCGGTGAGGCGGACTTTGCCGTTCTCGAGCACGACCCCTCGTTCAGCCATTTTCAGGGCTTGACGAGCGTTCTGTTCCACTAAGAGGATCGTCCGGCCCGCGTCGCGCATCATTCGAATCGTCCCGAACATGACCTTCAGGGTCTTCGGGTCGAGGCCCATCGAGGGTTCGTCCAAGATGACGAGCTCGGGCTCGAGCATGAGACACCGGGCGAACTCCACCAGACGCTGTTGACCTCCCGAGAGACTCCCCGCCTTATCGTGGGCCCGTTCGGCCACGATCGGGAACATCTCGCGGATCGTGGCGAGACGTTGAGCGACGACCCGACGGTCCCGCTCGAGGAAAGCCCCCAACTCCACGTTCTGTTCGACCGTCATCTCGCGAAAGAGACTGTGGTTCTGGGGTACTTGAACGATCCCCTTCTTCAAGATGTCGCGGGGACTTAGACCCACGAGGTTCTCACCCTTGAAGTGAATCTCGCCCAAGCGCGGACGCACCAGCCCACTCACGGTCTTTAAGAGGGTCGATTTACCCGATCCGTTCGGACCCACGATGCAGGTCACTCCCCCGGGTCGGACCTCGAAGTCCACCCCCTTCAGAACGTCTCCGCCGCCGTAGCCCGCGACCACCCCCGCGAACGTCACCAGGGTCTCAGACATTGGCCACCGCCTCTCGCAGATCGTCGTCGTCATCGTCGTCGTCGTCGCCCCCACCGAGGTAGGCGTCGAGGACGCGGGGGTCCTGGCGCACCACGGCGGGCGCCCCCGTGGTCAGGTCCGAGCCCTGGTGCATGACCGTCACCCGATCACACACCCCCATCACGAACTCCATGTTGTGCTCCACGATCAAGAAGGTCTTGCCCTGTTGGTTGAGGAGTCGGATCTTCTCGGCGATGTTGTTGATCAGAGTGAGGTTCACTCCCCCCGCCGGCTCGTCGAGGAGGATGACGTCGGGGTCCGAGACCAACACGTAAGCCAGTTCCAGGAGCTTTCGCTGACCGTAGGAGAGAGCCCCGGCCTGGAGACCGGCGAGACGCGAGATGCCCACGAAGTCGAGGAGAGACATTGCGTTATCTACCTCGGACTTGGTGGACTTCGAGCGAATCAGTCCCTTGATCCAACTCTCGTTGTGCTGAGTCGCGATCAACATGTTCTCCAACACCGAGATCCGGGCGAAGATTCGGGTCAGCTGGAAGGTTCGACCAATCCCGAGAGAGAAGACCTTGTCGGGGCGCGCCCCGGTGACGTCGGCCCCTTCGAAACTCACCGTTCCCGAGTCGGGGGTGACGTAACCGGTGATGACGTTGAACAACGTCGTCTTGCCCGAACCGTTCGGTCCAATAAGACCGTTCACCGCACCCTTTTCGACATTCAGCGAGCAGTTGTTGAGGGCCTTTAGTCCACCGAAGCTCTTGGATATTCCCTGAGCACTGAGGAGCGTACTCACGCCGTCACCTCCGTCGGTGTACTGGGCGCCACCGGGCTCGGTGACGAGACGTCGTTCGCCGCGACCGCGGCGCGCTCGAGGTCTGTGCGCTTGGTCAACTTGTCCCTGACGAAGGGCACGACCCCCTGGGGCATGAACATGATGACGATCAGGAACAGACCCCCGAAGAGAAGCAAGTACAGGGAGTTGTTGGAGTACGTCGCCGTGAGGTACTGCTGGGCCGACTCCAGTACGAGCGCTCCGAGGAGGGGCCCGGCGAGCGTGCCGATTCCTCCGAGAAAGACCATGAGAGCGACACTCACGTCGAAGGTCGGGTCGAAGACGAACTGGGGGTAGATCTGGCCCTGAAACAGAGCGTAGATCGCCCCGGCGCAGCCAATCGCGAACGCCGACATCGTGAAGCCGGTGATCTTGATGGCGGTCACCTGCACCCCGAGACCCATGGCTCGGTCTTCGTCGTCTCGGATGGCGAGCAACTGCAAACCGAAGCGGGAGCGACGAACGAAGGCCGACACGAGAGTGATAAAGACCACCAGAATCAGGCCCGCGTAGTAGAAGGGGTTGTTGAAGTCGGCCGCCGACCACGTGATGTAGGGCAGGGCCAACCCCGAGGAACCCCCGGTGAAGCTGAAGTTAATCGCCGAGAGCTGGAAGATAAAGAACACCGCAATGGTGATCACGACGAAGGTGTGACGCCGCACCCGTAGGGAGATCCACCCAATAGGCACGGCGAAGGCCGTCGCGATGATTCCGCCGAGAGGCACCAGCCAGAACAGGTTCCCGTTCGCCGGCACGTGCCAGTGCAGGGCGAGGAGCGCCTCGGTGTAGGCCCCCACCCCGAAGAAGACCGCCGAGCCCAGGGCGATGTAGCCCGAGTAGCCGGAGAACATGTTCCATGAGGTGGCGCTCGCCATGAAGAGGAGCGCGTAGACCCCGATCGAGGTGTAGAAGGGGTTCGTCACGACCAGCGGAAAGAGTGCGAGAGCCGCGAAGAAGACGACCCACCCGAGATTCTTGGAGAGCAGTTTCATGCGACTCTCGCTTGGACTTTACCGAAGAGCCCCTGGGGCCGCCAGAGCAGCACCAGGACTAGCACCACGAAGTAGGCCGTCGTGGACCAGATCGGGGACCAGATGACTCCGACCATGTCGCCGATGAAGACCATCACGATTCCGGCCAGGAGTGCCCCGCCGAGACTGCCCATCCCCCCGAGCACGATAATCGTGAGCAGTCGGGAGATGAGGTCGTAACTGGACGACGCGTTGAACGCGTTGGTCGCGCCGTAGATCATCCCGCCGGCCGCGGTGACCGCGGCGCCGAGGCCGAAGGTAATGGTCGAGACCCGCTTCACGTCGATACCGACCAACGCCGCCGAGGTCTGGTCGGCGAGCGACGCACGCACACTCACCCCGAACCGAGTTCGGTACAGCATGAAGTAGAGGGCCCCGAGTAAGAGGGCGGCCAGTAAGAATCCGGCCACGTAGATGTAGCCGAAGTGAATGGCGCCGATCGTGAAGGACTTCGGAACGTACCAGCCCTGGAGTTGCACGTCGTTCGACGAGAAGACCAGGTCGAGGGTTCCCTCGATGAGGAGCCAGACGGCGTAGGTCACCAGGATGGACATCCCCGTTCTATCGGGCCCCTTCAGCCGAGCGATGAAGACCCGCTCGATCACGACCCCGATGATGAACATCGCCGGGGTCGTGATCAAGAGGCCCACAAACAGGTCGATGTGCCAGTGCACCTGGAGGGCGTAGCTCAGGTAGGCCGCCAGGACCACGAAGGTTCCCTGGGCGAGGTTGATGATGTCCATCACACCGAAGATCAGTGTGAGCCCGGAAGCCATCAGGGCGTAGACCGCACCGGTCAGGATTCCGTCCTTCGCGGCGCTCAACAGAGCAGTGGCGTTCATCGACTACTTCCCCCAGACCGGCTTCGGGTAGAGGATCTTCACCGTATTGGGGTCACCAATCGGGTTGACCTGCAGGAACTTCGTGCCCTGCCACTGGAAGGTGAAGGCGGTCGGGTTGACGTTCTCACCCAAGTTGTTGAACTTCACAGTCCCTTGCGCCGTCATCAACGTGACGTTGGAGTGCAGGTACTTGATGATGGCGGCGTTGTTGAATCCACCCGTCGCCTTCACCGCCGCGGCCATCACTTCACCAACGGAGTAAGCCTCCACCACGTCGCTCGACACGCCGGCCGCGGTGCCGCCGTACTTCTTGATGTACTCGGCCACCATCTTCTTGCTGAGCGGGTTCGCCGACGCGCCGTACCAGGCGTTCGGAACCATCACGCCGTCGGCGTTCTTCGCCCCGACCGCCTTCAAGAAGGTGGTGCCCTGGTCCGGGCCACCCGTGGCGATCATCGCCTTCGGGTTGTAGCCCGACTGCTCGAAGGCCTGCATGAACGAGGACACCGTCGGCACGTCCACCGAACCGAGCACGACGACGTCGGCCTTCGCGGCCGCGACCGAGTCGGCGATGGAGGTGTAGTCGGTAACCTCGGCCGGGAAGACCTTGTTGAACACGGTCTTAATACCGGCCTTGCTCAACATCCCCTGAATACTCGTCACCTGGGGCTCCGTAAAGGGGTCGTTCGAGGTGACGTAGGCCACGGTCTTCGGGCGCTGCGCCTTCGGCAACGAGGTCACCCACTTGGCGAAGGGTAACAAGTCACCCGCCACCGGCAGGGAGACGTCGAAGAGGTTGTGCAGGCCCACCTGGAAGACCGACGGCGCGCCGCCGGCACCCTCGATGAGGGCGTAACCGTAGCGCGCCGCCGCCTTCGCCGCGGGAAGCGACAAGAGGGACGAGAACGGCCCGAACGTCAAGTTGTCGTGGTTGACCGAGATGAGCTTCTGGTAGTTCGTCACCACCTGAGTCGGGCTCGACGCGTCCGAGACGATGTCGAGTTGGACCTTGTGGCCGAGGAGTCCCCCGGCCTTGTTGATGTCGTTCGCCCAGAGCTCGTAGCCCTGCTGGAAAGCTTGGCCGTCCGCGGAGAAGTCGCCCGAAAGCGACAGGGAGATACCGATTTTCACCGGTGCCCCCTTAGCCAAACCACCCGACGACGCTCCCGCGTTCGAGGACACGACTGCGGTCAAAACCGAAGCCGTCGCCACCGACGATAGCGAGAGGACGCGAAGGAATCCCCTTCTTCTCTTCATGTATTCCCCCCAAGGAATGACGTTGCGGCACCAATGGCCCCGCACCGATCGCTCCCCCCCGGAGCGATGTCGTCACCATAACGAGGTCTCCGGGGTCGGTCAATGAGATTCGCCATGAAATAACTTCGGAGTGATTAAAAGAATTAACGCACGTCACGTCTAGGAATCCCCGGTCCACCTCCGTTACCATCGGCCCGGTCAGGGGGGAAAATGGCTGACGAACTACTAGAGACCGCGATCTCCAATTGGGGTCCGCGCTTTACCGCGAGCGGAGTCGACGCGAGTGACTACGCCCGTGTGACCAGCCAGTTGCAGAGTTGGAACGACTGGTGCGCGGGCTGGTCCCGGGCCGGCGACGACCACGTCGCGCTCGCCGACGCGGCGTTGGGGGAAGGTCGAACACTCAGTGCGGGAGAGGCCCTGCAGCGCGCCGCCACCTACTACCACTTCGGAAAGTTTCTCTTCGTCCACGATCTCGACCAGGCGCGGGCGACTCACGAACGGGCGGTCGACGCGGCCACTCGGGGTCTCCCCCTCCTCTCTCCCGCGGGTCGACGCGTCGACGTGCCCTACGGCCACGGACGTCTCGTCGGAGTACTTCGATCCCCCCAACCCGACTCCCCCCTTCCCACCGTCCTGCTCGTTCCGGGACTGGACTCGGCCAAGGAGGAGTTCCCGCTCGTCGAGGCGACCTTCCACGCCCGGGGACTCGCGACCTTCTCCCTCGACGGACCCGGCCAGGGCGAGTCCGAGTGGGAGTTTCCCATCGAGCCCGACTGGGCACCGGTCGGGGCCGCCGTCCTCGACGCGCTCCGCTCGTGTTCCGAGGTCGACTCTGCTCGAATTGGGGTGTGGGGGGTGAGTCTCGGGGG
>JABEUS010000136.1 GCA_013044285.1 Acidimicrobiaceae bacterium | reverse complement strand
CACCCACCAGAGTGCCGCGACGTTCTGGGCGAGAAAGGAGAACAGGGCTTGACGGTGCCCACGGGTGCGAACCTCACGACTCGCCTCCTCCTCGGTGGGAACCTCGCGCGAGGTCAGCAGGGTGGCGAACTCGTCGAGTCGGGGCGTGTGGTAGAGGTCCGCGACGGCCACCGCCGGGTAATGAGTGCGCAGCCGCACGACGACTCGGGCGGCCCGAGTGGAATCTCCGCCGACCTCGAAGAAGTTGCTCGACGTGTCGAGGGCGATGGGTCCTAAAACTTCCCGCCAAGTCTCAGCGATGCGCTGGTGGAGGGAATCGCTAAAGCTGGCGAGCGCCTCGGGTTCGAGAGGCCACGGGAGTGCCGAACGCTGAACTTTGCCCGCTGTCGACAAGGGGAGCGCGGGTAGGCGACCCACTCGAGCAACCACTCCTCCGGGCAACCCCCGTTGGAGCCCCGCCCGAATGGTCGAACTCGTGACCGACTCGTCGGCGACTACGTAACAGACGAGGACCGGCGAGCCATCCTCATCCTTATGAACTGCGGCGGCGGAGTCGCGAACGCCGGGGATCTGTCGAGCGACGCGCTCGACTTCCGCCAGTTCAATTCGGCGTCCGGCGATTTTGACTTGGTCGTCTCGACGACCGAGGTAGAACAACTCGCCTCGGGTGACCCGAACGATGTCTCCCGTGAAGTAGGCGCGTGTCCATTCCAGGGGTTCTAAGGGCCGAAAGGGAGACTGACCGGGATCAATGAGGTAGTGGCCGAGTCCGACACCGGAGATTACGAGTTCTCCTTCCCCGTCGTCTTCGACAATTCGCCCGTCGGCGTCAACGACGGCGAGGCGAAGTCCGGCGATCGGGCGACCCAAGGTGACAGGACGATCCGGAGTAAGGCGCTCGCCGCAGACAATAACGGTGGCCTCGGTCGGACCGTAGGTGTTCCACACCTCTCGAGAACCTCCGGCAATCTTCTGGACGAGTACGTCGGGACAGGCCTCGCCACCCAAGATGACGAGGCGAAGATGGGCGGGAAGTTCGTCGGTAATACTCATTAACAGGCTCGGTACGGTAGAGAGCGCAGTGATGCGGCGACGGCGAATGACCTCCACCACGTCCGGGCCAGACCTCATGTCAGCCTTCGTTAGAGGGACGAGACAGGCTCCGGAACGCCACGCGAGCCACATCTCTTCGACCGACGCGTCGAAGGCAACCGATAGGCCGGCCGCGACCCGATCGCCTGGCCCAAGCGGCTGGCTAGATCCGTAGAGTTCGTACTCGGCGTCGACCAGATTGGCCGCCGCTCGGTGGTGAATCGAAACCCCCTTCGGTCGTCCGGTGGAACCCGAAGTGAAGATAACCCACGCTTCGTCGTCCGGCTGGGGATCACGGGGCTGGGAGTGACCTGAGCGTCGGGTCTGCACCCCGTGGTCATCGAGGACGATGGCGACATCGGCGGCGTCAAAAACGTACTCGGCCCTCTCCTCACCGTCGTCGGCGTCGACCGGAACGTACGCCGCACCCGAAAGGAGAGTCGCCGCAATGGCGACGTAAAGTTCGACGGTTCCGGACCGTCGGCGAATTCCGACTCGCTCGCCCGGACCCACTCCGAGTTCAACGAAATGGCGGTGGAGATCTCGAATTCGAGACTCCAGTTCCCCGTAAGTGACAATGGACACTCCATCGTCGAGGGCCGGTTCGTTCGCGTAACTAGAGAACGTGGAGCGGAAAATCTGGGCCAGCGTCCGTGACGGCGCCGCAGGCCCGCCGTCGTAGAACGGGGGGGTGGCAATTCGCATGATTCCTCGGTCAGTCGTGGTGGTGGGGGTGCATCAACGTTTTGGTGATAGTGCACCGGCCCCACTACGTTGTCGCGCCGTCGAACAGTCTTACTGCCCCATTTCTCCAAGGACTAAGAAGGCATTAAGGAGCGTTAAAGAGATTGACCGAGACGATGGTTCGTTGTTCGGTGCCCTGCGCATTGAGCCCCAGCCCCGAGTCAACTCTGCTGAAGCACCACTGAGCCAGGTGGCTCGGTTGGCCAAGGCAAACCGGTCTTACGCACCCGCGGCGTTCGTCTCGTTATCCAAAGGCTTCGAGATGCTCAAAACCACAGCTAATCCTCATTGGAATAGTCGCCAAACAAGGTCTAAGTGATAGAGCACCCCCAACAGTTTTCTCGTGGAACCATCTCGCGTTCTGGTTTCTCCAAGTTTCGAACCTTTTTGGTTGTTATGGCGATGGGGTCCTCGATGGCACGATTGCGATCTGAGACTCAAGTGTTTTGAATATTTTTTGGTTCGCGACAGGCACCACTTGCGCGGAAATCGCTAGCAATGCTAGCATTATTTCCGGAGGTCAGTGAGATGGCAGCTGTCAGTATTCGTAATCTGGACGAGACGGTTCGCGAACGATTGCGTTTACGTGCTGCGGCGCACGGGCGATCCATGGAAGCAGAGATGCGCGCAATTCTTATGGCGGCAGTGGAAGAGCCGGGGGACATCACGAATATTGTCGAATCCCTCGTTGACGGATTCGTCGCGCTGGGCGGGGTTGATCTAAATCTTCCACCCCGATCCGATCCAACACGCGCAGCCGACTTCGGATCGTGATTGTCGTCGACACCAACGTCGTCTCGGAGCTGATGAAGATCAGTCCTTCAGAAATAGTCAAGGAGTGGTTTCTCCAGCAGGACTCGCGAGAAATGCGAGTCACTTCGATCACCGTCGCCGAGATTCTGTACGGTATCGAACGACTTCCGTCTGGGCAGAGGCGGGAGGAGTTACGCGACGTTGCGCTGGGAATCTTTGGCGGCTTCGCCGAACAAATTCTTTCGTTCGACGCCGTGGCGGCTACTCACTATTCAAAGATTGTGACCAGTCGCGAACAACAAGGAAATCCGATTAGCGGTTTCGACGCTCAGATTGCGGCGATTTGCCGTTGTCACGAGTCGCAACTTGCCACCCGAAACGAGAAGGATTTTATTGGAGTGGGCGTGACCATCATCAACCCTTGGACTAATCGCCGGGGCTAAGGCTGCCGAGAACCCCCAACAGTTTATTCATGGAACCAATTGGTGGAGAAGGTCTTGATCTGCCTGGGGGAGCTGGGGGACTTTGAATCGGCCTGTTTCCTGGAGAGTCTGACTGGTCGAAGTACTCCGCGAGGGACTTCACAGCGATTAAACGAAACCTCAACGAACCGCCCCTAAAAACGCTCGGTTATGTGATGCCAGAGGAGATACTCGCCGAACTCGTTGCGCTGTCCACTTCAACCGCCCACTTCGTACCAGCGGTCGCAAATTCTTAGTGACGTTATGGTTGACTTTGATCATAGGTCTCCTTAGATTCAGTCTTATCGGGTGACAGGAAAGTCGACGAGAGCTGACGGAGGTCGCGTGAGAGGGGCTGGAAGCAAAAGAACAGGTAGAGCGACTGCGCGAGTCATCGCGGCGGTGGGGGCGTGCTTGCTAGTACGTTGATTCCACTGCACAGCGCAGGTGCCAGTGCAGTCCCGGGAGTCGTTTACTGTGGGACCCCTACGGGATGGTATTTCACGCCCCGCGGCTGGGACCAAGTTGCGTACGGAGTGGGGCCGACTGTTTCGTGGCTCAATGACGGACCGACCGCGACAACTTTTACGCTGACGGTAAGCAAAGCAACCACTTATTCGATTCAAACGGGCGTGTCCCTGTCTGTTCAAGTTGATGCCAT
>JABEUS010000135.1 GCA_013044285.1 Acidimicrobiaceae bacterium | reverse complement strand
TTCGACCCGACAACGGCGATTGCTGAGATGCGCTTTACGGTGGGATTGGGTTCACCCTCTCCTTCTCGGCTCCGTGACCTCGCTAGCTATATGGGTGGCGTGCTCGCGGGCGGCGAGTTCGGGGAGTACTTCAACTCCTCAAAAGTCTCCGCCCTCGACGAGGGATTTCTCGTCGGATCTCTCGACGCGGTGTTGCGCACGCCTGACGGAAAGTTTCGCATCGTGGACTACAAAACCGATCAGTTGGCTGGCGCACGACGTCCCTTTGACTCGGTGATGCTTCGTCGTCACATGGTGGAGCACCACTACCCGTGGCAGGCGCTGTTCTACTCCGTTGCCCTCCACCGGTTCTTGTCCGAGCGAGTCAGTGGTTACGACCCCGCCCACCACCTCGGAGGGGTGGACTACTACTTTGTGCGAGTTGTTGGTGACCCGAGAGCGCATGACGAGGACGGTCTCTTCACCTGGAACATCCCACCGGAGGCGGTTTCGGAGGCTTCGCGAATCATGGGTGAGGCGCGATGACCATCTCGTCGGTTCAGGTACTCGCCGACGCCATTATTCGGCGCGCGGGGGTTCACGAGGACGTGGTGTGGACCACTGTGGTGACTCGCCTGGCCACTCTGGTGCTCGATGAGCACGTGGCTCTTGATCTTCGACTCGACCCTGAGGTGAGAGAACTGCGTGAACTCGAAGGCCTCTCGTACGAAGATCTCCTGGATCACTTACGCGTGAGCGAACACCTAGTGCAGTTTCTTTCCGCTGCCGAAGAACCGACTCCGGCGGGCCCACCGCTCTGCCTCGTCGCTGAGCAATACATCGCCTTTCGCCGGTTGGCGCACGCGGAGTGGCGGCTCAGTGAAGCCGTGACGCTCGCTCTCTCGCAGCCCCTCGAGTGGCCGGCGGGATTCTCCGAGATGCCGTCTGGAATCGATGACGTGGGTGACGCCGCTCGTCGAATAATGACGCATCGACTCTCCCTGGTGGTCGGTGGGCCGGGCACGGGAAAGACGACTCTGGTGGCTCGCGTGCTTTCCGCACTCGAGGCCGGAGCGACGGAGGGGGCCCGCCTGCGAGTGGTGTTGAGTGCGCCGACTGGTAAGGCGGTGGTGCGTCTCATTGGGGATGTGTCGGCTCGTGCAGAAAGTGAGGGCTGGCGAGCGGTGCGGGTGGAAAAGAGCCGATCCGGATCCCTTCACCACCTTCTTGGATTGACCCCCGAATCGTCGGTGGCTCGGCGACGAGTGGAGGCGGATGTGGTGGTGGTCGACGAGGCCTCCATGGGCTCACTCGGACTGGTCAGTGAGTTGGTGAGGTCTCTCGGGGAGAACACCCGTCTCGTGTTAGTGGGCGATCCTCACCAGTTGGCGTCGGTAGACGAAGGTTCGGTCCTCGCGGACCTTCTGGAGGCGTCTGACGTCACCGGACCGCTCGCGACGGTTCTGACTCGAGTGCACCGTACCGACTCCGCGGCCGTTCTGGCGGCGTCGCGGGCGGTGCTTGAGGGCGACGAGGCAGAACTTCGTCACGTGGCCGAACAGTACCCCGAATTCGAACTACTGGATCAGGTGACTCCTCATCTGCTTGCTCGGGTCCACGATCACGTTCGACGAGTGGGCCAGTTAGCGATGGAGGGTTCGGGCGACGAGGCGTGGTGGGCGGCACGTGAACTGGCGGTGCTCTGCGCGCGTCGCGAAGGCACGGGATCGACCCGATGGTGGCGAGAGGCCCTGGCGGCTCGCTACCGAACCGAGTTCCCCCGAGTATCGGCGAGTCCCTTCAGCTTGGGAGAGTCGGTGATGGTGACGCGCAATCAGAGTCACTTGGGAGTCGTGAACGGCGACGTGGGCGTCGTCCTACCGCGACGCTCGGGCCCGGTTGTGTATTTCGGCGATGGGCGCGAATGGCCCCTTCCGGGAGTGGGCTACCTGGAGTCGGCGTGGGCTCTCACTATCCATAAGTCTCAGGGCTCAGAGTACGAAGAGGTCGTCGTCTCCTTGGGAAGTGTGACGGAGTCCGAACTCCTCTCTCGAGAACTCGTCTACACCGGCCTCACCCGAGCGCAACGGAGGGTGACCGTGGTGGGAGAACCTCTCGTTCTGAGAGCGGCGCTGTCGCGACGGGTTTCACGGACGTCCTCCCTGGTCTGGCGGTTAGCCCAACTAAGGTGAACCGCCCGGCGACCATGGCCGCCGGGCGGTCTTAGTGACTCCTTAGCCCCACTCCACACCACCTTGAAGATGAGGTGACAATGTGACCGAGGTGGCGCAGAGAGGCTGCGGTCACCTCAAAGGAGTTACCATGTCTCACCGTAGTCGTAGTTCACTCACGAGTCGCTGGGGTGGCGTAGCCGCAACCTCCGTCGGGCTCGTTCTCGCTGGCACGATGGTCGCGGCGCCTTCGGCGTTCGCCAAGACTGTTTCTCACAAGGCCACGAGCCACAAGGCGACGCACCACGTCACCGTAGTGAAGAAGAAGACAACCAAGGTGGGCGCCACGAAGAATCACTCGGGCCCCATCTCCGTTGGCGGTCCGCTGGGTTCCGGCATGGGTCACGGCGACGGCATGGGTCACGGCGACGGCATGGGTGGACCTTCGATGGGTGAGGGCGTTGTCGGGACCGTCGGTGCGGTGTCGAGCACCAGCATCACGATCACGGGTCCGAACGGAAACTCCCGCACCTTCGCGGTTGACCCGGCAGTGACCGTCACTGAAAATGGGGTCTCCAGCACGCTCGCTAACGTGGTGACGAACGAGCGAGTCGGCCTGACTTTCTCTACCACGACCGCGAACGACGTCACGGGCATCGCCGTGGCGCCGGCGGGGCTCGAAGGTACCGTAGTGTCAGTCGGCACTTCGTCCTTCGTGATCACCGACGGGGAGGGCTTCAACCGAACCATCAACACGTCGGCGTCGACTACTTACACCAACGCGGGCGCGACGGCGACCTCGAGCGCGGTCACCGTGGGCAGCGTGGTGATGGTTAGGGGCGAAGTCGACCAGACCGACCACACCTCCCTTGACGCCCTCAGCGTCGATGTGGGCAGCGCGTCCCCCGGTGTCCCGATGGGCGGCGGTCAAGGCGGTAACGGCGGTAACGGCGGTAACGGCGACAACTAGGTCGCGGAGCCTTCGGGCTGTTGCGTGCGATTGGACAGGACCCCCGGTGTAACCGGGGGTCCTGTTACGTAGGACGTCAGGTTAGCGAGACCACGCGGAGACGGTCATCTACGAGTGCGAGGCCGCCCTGGTCGGACCTCAGAAGTTCGAGTTGATTCGCGAACGCTCGTTGCCGCCAAGGGCGGTCAAGGCGACTCACGAGTCCTCGTTCAAAGCGCACGAGATCGCGGTGGGTGGCCACGGTGGCTGGGGAGAGGGACCACTCATCGGCGACCTCTCGGGCGATGAGCCGCATGAGGGAAAGGCGTCGTCCCCGAGGCCCGTCGCTTACGTCGGCATCGGCCGGCCAGAGTTGGTCGGGGGGAGCCTGCGCCGCCTCGTCGAGGGCGTGGGCGAACGCTCGTCCCGTTTCTGAACCGTGCGTTGAGTCGAGAGTGTGGGCGGGGAGTGGCTTAAAGGCCAACTCCACGAGATCATCGTCAGGGAGTATTCGGGCCCGAATGACGTTGCGCTGGCGGGCCAGGGAGTCTCGAGCAATGGCTAGGTACTGTCCCCGGAGCCGGACCTCGACCGGGGCCCTCGAGAACCCCTTCAGTCGCCACCAGAGAGTGGCGCCGTCACCGTCGTCCTCACCGATCCTCACCGCTTCGGACTCTTCACGCCACGCGTCGTCTCGTCCACAGGCGGTGAGGTCTTCGCCGAGCCGATCGGCCAGTTCAACGAGGTACGCGACGTCAAGTGCCGCGTAGCGAAGGGCTCGTTCGGGAAGTGGGCGAAGCAACCAATCCCGGGTCTGCTCTGACTTGTCGAGGCGAACCCCGAGGTAGTCGCGGGCGAGGGTGGCGAGGGAGGTACGGGGTCGGCCGAGGAGTTGTCCGGCAATTTCGGTATCAAGGAGAAGACGTGGACGCACGCCCACGGCGGATTCAATGAGGTCGAGGTCATTGACCGCGGCGTGCACGACGGCAGTGGCCGGCGAGTCGAGGAGGGAAGCGAGCGCCGTGGGGGTCACCTCCAACGGATCGATGAGGGCGACTTCGTCGTCGCAGGCCACTTGGAGGAGAGCGAGTCGCGGTAGGTAACTCGTCCGTTGCTCGAATTCGGTGTCGAGGGCGTAGGCCGAGGCGTCACGGTGGCGCTCGACGAAGGCCTCGAGATCTCGAGCGTGGGTGATGAGTGAGTAGTTGACCTCGGGGCCGTCGCTCACTAGCCGACTCCGCCGGGGGTCCACGCGCCCCACTGGGCGACGACTCCGGCGAGCACCACCCCCACGAGGAGAGAGAGCGCGATGGTCCAGGCGTAGCGTCGAGACGCCCGCTCGCCGTTTCGGGTCACATAACGAGTGACCTCGGGAAGGTGACCGAGAACGTGAATCACCATGGCGCCGAACCAGAGAACGAAACTGGCTTTGTGGACGAAGAGAGTGAGGGAGTCCACGCTTCGCCACGCCGGTACCATCAAGACGACTCCCGAGAGGAGCAAGATCCAGGTGAGAAGACCCACCGCCGGACCGAGGAGTCTCAGCACTATTGGCGGCGGTCCTTTTTCGAGGTACGCGCGGTCTCCGAGGTAGTAGTTCACCATGCGCCACGACGTCGACGCACTCTTGAGAGCGACCGGTCCCATGAGTGCGGCTCCGAGGGCGGCGTGGAGAGTGAGTGACCCGGGTAGGAGGGGGATCGTGAGACCCTCGACGAAGAGACTGCCGAGCAGGACTACCGCCGTCGCGTTCGTTATCCCCGAGTTGGTGGCGGGATCACGTTGGGGGGTCGCGAGATGACGGGCGTCGGGCACCGAGCCATTGTAGGGAGGTGGACCCCGGGCCTAGGACTCAGGAAACTTAAGAAAACTCTCCACAATGGCCCAGGCCTGAACTTCGTCGATCTCTTTGGCGTCCAGCATGTCCCAGATTCCCCAGAGGGAGTGAAAGACGGCCCACATCCGGCTACGTACCACCGGGTCACTACGGTTCTCGGGGTTAACGGCGCCCACCCAGCGGTCAATGAGTCGCTCTCGGCCGATCGCCGCGACACTCTGAGACACTTCACTGCGTGCACGCGGAGAGAAGATTTCTCGAATGAACTGACGCTGACCCGGCTCCAAAGTTAAGACGAGACGCAACTGGGCTCGGGCCGCCTCCTGGGGCGACCCATCAGTACGAGCCTGGTCGAAGATGGCGCGCAACTGTTCGAATCGCCGGATCGTCATGGCGCTCACGAGTTCCGAGACCGTGGGGAAGTGTTGGTAGACCAACTGGCGCGAGACTCGGGACCGTTCAGCGAGGGCGGCAATGGTGAGACCGTCGAGACCCACCTCGTCTAAGAGCGTGTCGGCGTCGTCGAGAAGGGCGTCTCGCCGGGCCCCCTGGCGCATGTAGCTGCGCGGGGGAATCGGGTGGGTTCGCTGTGGATCACGCACTACGTGTATTCTACAAATTTGGCAGAGTGTAAAGTTTCAAGAGTTTCTGAACTAAGAGAAGGTGACCATGGAGACAACCACGGAACTCGACCCTGCTCCTTCCTGGCTGGAGCGAGTGGGCCGACTATCGGCCCGCCGTCCCGGGCGCACCCTCACGGTCTGGGTCGCGGTGTTAATCCTCGTTCTTCTCGGCTCTCGCCTCAGTGGAGGAAGTTTTTACGACTCGATCTCGCTGTCGGGCCTGTCCTCCCAGACGGGTAACGCACTCCTCAGCGCCCACAGTCCTGGCGCCCACGGCTCCTCTGGTCTCGTGGTCTTTCACTCGACGAACTCTTTGACCGGAAAGTCACAGTCAATTTCCGACGCGGTGAGTGCTTTGGAGAAGCTCCCTCACGTCACCGCCGTATCTAACCCTCTCGCTCCGACCTCTCTCTCACAATCTGCGACGACTGGCGTGGCCACGATCTACTTCGACGAACAGCCCCGACTACTTGGCCACGGTTACGTCACCGATTTGAACGGGGCGGTCGCGTCCGCGACACGAGCTGGGGTGTCGGTGAACTTCGGTGGTGGACTCGATACGGTCGTACGACCCAAGGTCAAGGACCTGACCTCGGAGGAAGTGGGTGTTCTCGTTGCCGCGGGAGTTCTCGCGGTCGCCTTCGGAAGCCTCCTCGGGGCGCTCCTGCCTCTCCTCGCGGCCGTGGCGAGTGTGGTGGTCGGGCTCTCCCTCGTGACCTGGCTCGCGGCGTTTTTCCAGTTCGGCTCGTCGGCCCCCACGCTGGCCGCGATGATCGGCCTCGGTGTGGGTATTGATTACGGCGTGTTTCTCACGACCCGGTTTCGCCAGGCCGTGATGGACGGAGTAGATGTCGTGAAGGCCGCGGGTCGCGTGGCCACGACCTCGGGTCGGGCGGTGTTGGTGGCGGCGAGCACGGTGATTGTGGCCCTCCTCGGGCTCTACGCCTCGGGCATCACCTTTATCGGGCAACTCGGTCTGGCGGCGGCACTCACGGTCGCCGTCTCGGCGGTCTCGGCTCTCACGTTGGTACCCGCACTCCTCGGTGCGCTCGGCACCCGAATCGACCGGTGGCGGGTGAGAAAACCGGTCGCGGAGTCGCCCGGTGATACGGGATTCTGGCACCGCTACGCCCTGGCCCTCGGTCGGCACCCTTGGCGGTATCTCGCCGCCGCCGCGGTGGTGGTACTAACCCTCGCCACCCCCGCCCTCTGGATTCAAACGGGACACGTGGGTGACGGTGCCGATCCGGCGAACTACTCCGACCGAGTGGCTTACGACCAGCTCTCCACCGCTTTTGGGCCCGGGTTCAACGGGCCCTTCACGGTCGTGCTCGACGTGGGGCACGGAGCCTCCGCCACGTCCCCCCTCGCTCAGAATCTGGCGAGCACACTGAAGAGCACGTTCGGCATCGCGCGCGTCACCTCTCCCGTGGCGAGTCCCGACGGAGTGGTCTTGAGCGCCGTTGTCTACCCGACGACCGGGCCCCAGAGCGGGGCGACGGCGACGCTCTTTAGCCGCCTACAAAACACCGTCCTTCCCCGGGTCTTGAAGGGAACGAAGGTGCGCGGCTACGTCGCGGGCGCCACGGCGGTACAGATTCAGTTCGACCAAGCAATATGGTCCCGCACCCCACTTATCGTGGGTCTCGTCATCCTGCTCGCCTTCTTACTCATCCTCTCGGTTTTTCGCAGTCTCGTCCTCGCTCTTAAGGCGGCGGCCATGAATCTGCTCTCGATTGGCGCGGCCTACGGAGTCGTGGTGGCGGTTTTTCAGTGGGGGTGGGGTTCATCCCTTCTCGGGATCTCCGAGCACGTCCCCGTGGAGGCCTACGTGCCGATGATGATGTTCGCCATCGTCTTCGGGCTCTCGATGGACTACGAGGTCTTCCTTCTCTCCCGGATTCGCGAGTCCTGGCTCTCGAGTGCCGATACGCACACCTCGGTGGCTGACGGGCTGGCGGTGACCGGCCGGGTCATCAGTGCGGCCGCCCTCATCATGGTGAGCGTCTTCGTCTCCTTCGTGTCCTCGCCGCTCGTGACGGTCAAGGAGCTGGCCGTCGGTCTGGCGGCCAGCGTGATTATTGACGCCACGGTGGTGCGACTGGTCATGGTGCCCTCGGCCATGTTCTTGTTCGGTCGACTCAACTGGTGGATTCCGGCGTGGCTCGACCGGGTTCTGCCCCGACTTCGGGTTGAGTAGGCGGCTCGTTACCGGGGTTCGGGAATGAGGTCGATGGCTCCGCAGGGACACTCCGCGACACAGATCCCGCAACCCTTGCAGTAGTCGTAGTTAAAGGCGTACCCCTGGCCGGGTCCCAGTTTGATCACGGCGTTGTCGGGGCAGACCCCGAAGCAGTTGTCGCACTCGAAGCAGTTGCCACACGACATGCACCGTCGAGCCTCGAAGAGGGCGTCCTCGACGGTGAGGCCTCCCACGACCTCACTGAAGGTGTCCCGCCGTCGCGCTACCTCGAGCCGGGGCCGGACCGTTCGCTCGGCGTCGGCGTAGTACCAGGTGTTGAGTCGCTCGGCGCCGGCGGGGGCTAACTGGGGATCAGGTTGGGCGTCACGGTGGAGAAGGAGTGCGTCGACGGCCTCGGCGCAGAGACGACCTTGGCCGATAGCTCGGGTGAGCGTTCGCGAGTCCGCCCCGTTGGAACTGGCGTCACCGACGACGAAGACCCGGGGGTCACCGGTACGTTGGAACTCGTCACAGACGACTGCTCCGTCGGTTACGGTGACTCCGTTCACCTTCTCGACGAGGTCGAGGTCGGCTTCTTGGCCGAGCGCGAGAACGACGGTGTCGGCGACGAACTCTTCGAACTCTCCCGTTCCGACCGCACGTCCCTGGTCGTCCAACCTCATCTTCTCGATCATCATCTGGTCCTCGTCGGCCCGCGCGATGGTCGACAGCCAGCGCATCTGTACGCCCTCGGCCTCAGCGTCGAGAACCTCCTCGTCGTGGGCGGGCATGACGTCTCGAGTGCGTCGGTAGACGACCACGGTCTCGGTTGCCCCGAGGCGGGTAGCGGTGCGTGCGGCGTCCATCGCGGTATCGCCTCCGCCGTAGACGACGACTCGCCGACCGAGGGCCGGGGGGTCACCCTCTTCGAGGGAGCGCAGCACGCCGACGGCGTCCAAAATACGCGCGGCGTCCCCGGCGGGAATTCCCGGATCGCGACCGCGCTGGGCGCCGACGGCTACGACCACGGCTTCGAAACCCTCGCGGAGGAGGTCGTGAACGTCGTTCACCCAGTGCGAAACTTCGAAGCGCACTCCCATTTCGGCGAGTCGAGCGATCTCCGCACTCACCACGTCGCGGGGGAGCCGGTAGGCCGGGATTCCGTAGCGCATCATGCCCCCGAGATCCTCTTGGGCCTCGAAGACGACGACGTCGTGGCCGCGACGTCGCAGGTGATAGGCGCTCGAGAGTCCCCCCGGGCCCGATCCCACGACCGCCACCCGTCGCCCGGTCGCGGGGCCGGGGGGCACGTGCCAGTTCCGCTCGAGGGCGAGGTCCCCGAGGAAGCGTTCGACGGCGTTGATACCGACCGCCTCATCCACCTGCACTCGATTACAGCCACTCTCACAGGGGTGAAAACAGGCCCGACCCATGATGGCCGGGAGGGGGTTTTTCTCCATGATGACTCGCCAGGCCGACTCGTAGCCCCCCTCTTCGGCGTGGTAGAGCCACCCTTGAATATCCTCCGCGGCCGGACAGCCGGCCGAGCAGGGGGGGAGGCGGTGTACGTAGACGGGTCGTTCGGTACGCCACGTCCCGGTTCGGTTGGCGAGACTCGAACCCATGTCGAGGGTGATCGCGAAGGGGCGACGTTCAGTCATCGGAGTCTCCTAAGAGTCCGTAGCGGGTGATGTTGTGAGACGCGTGGGATTGAATGAGGGCGACGGTGGCGCGGTCGGCGACCTCGCCCTCGCGGTTAAAGAGGTGCGCGAAGCGCTTCTGGAGCCGCAGGTAGGACTCGACCGGTTCGGGTCGACGAATCGGGGTGATGGAGGTCACTTCGCCGTAGCGGGCTTCGAAGACGGGGAAGAGACCGGTCTGGTGGGCCAGTCGGGCCAGACGGACGGTGTCCGAGGAGACCGAACCCCACCCGAGGGGGCAAGGTACGAGGATGTGCAGGTAGCGAGCGCCGTGAATCTCCATCGCTCGCTCCACCTTCGACTCCAAGTCGAAGAGGTCGGCCACGGTGGCCGTCGCCACGTAGGGAATCTCGTGGGCCATGGCGATGCGGGGCAGGTCTTTACCTTGACCGAAGCGGTTTCCGGGGTGCTCACCCACGGATTCGGTGGTCGCGGTGCGGGCTGCTCCCGGGGTGGTCCCGGAGCGCTGGACCCCGGTGTTCATGTAGGCCTCGTTGTCGTAACAGATGTAGAGGACGTCGTCGTTGCGTTCGAACATGCCCGAAAGGGGACCGAGGCCGATATCGGCGGTGCCCCCGTCACCTCCCTGGGCGACGACCCGGACGTGACCGCGCCCGGTGGCCCGTAGTCCCGCCGCCACTCCAGTGGCGACGGCGGCGGCGTTGCCGAAGAGGGAGTGGAGCCAGGGAAGACGCCAGGAGGTCTCGGGATAGGGGGTGGAAAACACCTCGAGACACCCGGTGGCGTTCACGGCCACTAACTGGTGATGACTCGCGCGCATCGCGGCGTCGAGGGCGTAGCGCGCCCCGAGGGCCTCCCCGCACCCAGCGCAGGCTCGGTGACCAGAGGTGAGGGAGTTGGCCCGACCCGGGTCCGACTGCGCCGACCGGCGTTCGACCTCGACCAGTCGATTACCGACGGCGAAGGAGCCCACTTGGTAGAAGCGCACCGGAGTGCGCTCGATGCTCACGCGGACCTCCCGACGTCGGCGAGGTCGCGAAGGACGTTTTCGGCCGGAGGGCCGGATCGTCGGGTGGCGGCCATTCGGGCCAGTTCGGCGTCGACGAGGGAGCGGTCGAGATCGAGAAAGGTGGTTTCGACGAGGGTGCCCGCTAGTGCGTCAGAGAAGACTCCGCGGAGTGAATCGGCCCATACGGGACGTCCCCCGAGTCCGGCGATGACTTCGTGGATGGGGGTCGAGAGTCCCCGTAGGGCCAGGGAGATATCGGTCGACAGGATCCCGCCGTAACCGATGGAGAAGGCCTTTTCCACGACGACGAGGCGAGTCGCGCGCGAGAGCGCTTCGCGAACCGCTGCGGCCGGGAAGGGCCGAAAGCAGGTGATCGAGAGGGCCCCGATACGGTGGCCTTCGGCGCGCATGTCGTCGACAACATCCTTGATGGTCCCGAGCACGGACCCCATCGCAATCACGACGACGTCGGCGTCGTCGAGTTCGTACCCGTCGATGAGCTGGGCGGCGTGACGTCCGAGCAGGGAGCGGTGGCGTTCGCCGAGTCGGGGAATCACGTCGAGGGCCTGGTGGAGACGGACTTGGGCGAGGTAGCGGACCTCGGTGAACGCTTCGGGGCCGACCATGGCACCAATAGAGACGGGATCGTTCGGGTCGAGGGACTGGCGCGGGAGGAAGGGCGGTAGGAGGGCGTCGACGACCTCGGGCTCGGGGAGGTCGACTCGCTCGATGGAGTGGGTCAAGATGAAGCCGTCCACGCAGACCATGACCGGCACCGAGAGCTCCTCGGCGAGCGCGAAGGCGAGGAAGTGCAGGTCGACCGCCTCTTGGTTGGTCTCGGCGAAGAGTTGCACCCAGCCCGAGTCGCGCACCGACATCGCGTCGGAGTGGTCGTTCCAGATGTTGATTGGCGCTCCGATTGCGCGGTTGGCCAGAGTCATCACGATGGGTAGTCCCAGGCCGGCGGCGTTGTAGACCGCCTCCATCATGAATAAGAGTCCCTGGGAGGCGGTAGCGGTGTAGGCCCGAGCTCCGACCGCCGAGGCCCCGATAGAGACCGACAGAGCGGAGAACTCCGAGTCGGCGTTGATGAACTCGGCGTCCAGTTGGTCAGACTTCACGAGGGCCCCGAGGGCTTCGATGATGTGGGTTTGCGGAGAGATGGGATAGGCGCAGACGACGTCGGGGCGACAGAGTGCGACGGCCCGGGCGACGGCTTGGGAACCCTCAAGTTGGTACAGCACGGTGGTACTCCTCACTCGATAGGTGGCGATGCACGTGGTCGTAGGCGACCCGGACCGCGGCCACGTTGGCCTCGGCGACGGCCCCCCGGAATCGGTGGTGAACCGCGGCCTCCACTCCCGAAAGGCTGATGAGGCCCGTCATGGCCGCGAATCCGCCCAGCAACACGCTGTTCGGGGTCGGACGCTTTAGATACTCGAGGGCGATGTCGGTCGCCGGTAGGGTGAGGACTCGCTCCCGGGCGATGAGGGCGACGTCTTCACCCATACCGAGCTCGTCGAGGGGGCTCGCCGTATTGATCAGGACGTACCCTTCGGGACGCAGGCCCGCGAAGAGCTTGACGACGCCGAGCAGGGTGGGGTCCTGGATGATCAGAACGTGGGGGCGATTCACCGGTTCTCGAGTACGAATTTCTCGGTGTCCCAGTCGGCAGTACGCCTCGACGGGGGCTCCGGTGCGCTCGGAGCCAAAACTCGGGAATGCCTGGGCGTAGAGACCGTCCTCGAAGGCGGCGACGGCCAGCAATTCGGCGGCGGTGACGGTACCCTGCCCACCGCGACCGTGGAGACGAATCTGGACTACGTCGGACTCAAAGGAGGCGGCCATGGGGACCAAACTAGAAATAATTCCGAGAGACCCCCCAGGGACGAAAGTCACGACGTGGGCGTCTTACCGATAAAGTTGCGTGCATACATGCACGTATTTCGGGTAGGAGATCTGGGATGACGACGTCGACGACGGCCGTGGATCACGACCGCTACAAGTGGATTGCCCTCACGAACACCACTCTCGGGGTGTTCATGGCAACGATCAACTCCTCAATTATTTTGATTTCGCTGCCGGCGATCTTTAACGGGGTCGGAGTCAACCCGCTCTCACCGGGCAACGTCGGCTACCTCCTCTGGTTACTGCAGGGCTACCTGCTGGTGACCGCGGTACTGGTCATCTCCCTCGGTCGCCTCGGGGACATCGTGGGACGGGTACGAATCTTTAACCTCGGATTCGCGGTCTTCTCCGTCGCCTCCATCGCCCTCGCCCTCGATCCGTACCGGGGGGGTCACGGAGCTCTCTGGTTAGTCGTCTGGCGACTCGTGCAGGGAGTGGGGGGTGCGATGCTCTTCGCCAACTCCTCCGCAATCCTGGTGGACGCTTTCCCCACCCGCCAACGAGGTCTGGCGATGGGCATTAACCAGGTCGCGGCGATCGGCGGATCTTTCATCGGACTCATCCTCGGAGGACTGCTCTCCATCGCGGACTGGCGTCTCGTCTTTTGGGTTTCGGTCCCCTTCGGACTTCTCGGAACGGTCTGGGGATATCTCAGCCTGCGCGACAACGGGGTGCGCTCGGCTGCGCGCATCGACTGGTGGGGGAACGTCTCCTTCGCCCTCGGACTCACCTCCATTCTCGCGGGCACCGTCTACGGGATTCAGCCGTACCGGAACCAGTCGATGGGGTGGACCTCCCCGCGCGTCGTGGCCTTCGTCGGTATCGGCGTCCTACTGCTCACCGCCTTCTTCGTCATCGAATCCCGGGTGGAGTCCCCGATGTTCAATCTGCGCCTCTTTCGGATTCGGGCCTTCTTTACCGGCTCGGTCGCGGGATTGCTCGCCGCCATCGGACGGGGCGGACTCCAGTTCATGCTCATTATCTGGCTGCAGGGTATCTGGTTGCCCCTGCACGGATACAGCTACCAGAACACCCCCCTGTGGGCCGGTATCTATCTTCTTCCGCTCACTCTGGGCTTCATGATCGCCGGACCACTGAGCGGGTTCCTCTCCGATCGCCACGGCGCGCGCACACTCTCGACGGCGGGTCTCGGGGTCTTCGGACTGAGTTTCGTGGGCCTGCTCGTGATGCCCACCAACTTTTCCTACTGGGCCTTCGCCCTGCTCATCTTGTTGAACGGCGTGGGCGGGGGAATGTTCTCTGCTCCGAACACCACGGCCATCATGAACTCGGTCCCGGCCGATCAGCGCGGCTCGGCGGCCGGTATCCAGGCCGCCTTCATGAACACCGGCATGGTTCTCTCGATCGGAATTTTCTTCTCTTTGATGATCGTGGGGCTGACGAACGCCCTTCCGGCGAAGATGTACGCGGGACTAGTGACCCACGGCGTCCCGGCGACCCAGGCCCACGCCGTGGCGGCCGTCCCGGCCGTGGCCAGTCTCTTCTCCTCTTTCCTCGGATATAACCCCCTCGCGAGCCTCCTCGGGTCTCCGGCGGCGGCCCACGTGAACGCGGCGCAGTGGTCGGTGCTCACCGGCAAGGGGTTCTTCCCGGCCCTCATTGAGGACCCCTTTCATCACGGTCTCCTCATCGTTTTCGGCGCGGCCATCGTGATGGCGGTCGTGGGTGCGATCTTCTCGGCGCTGCGCGGTACGCGTTACGTGCACACCGAGCAGACCCTTAGTGAGCACGCGGCCGAACTCTCCGCGGTGTCGGGTGCCGTGCCCGGAGAGATCGCCTTAAGTGAGGAGGTCACCCCGTGAACGGACTCCTCGAAGACACCGTCGTCGCCGACCGACTGCGGGTTGTCCTCACCCGACTCGGGCGACTACTGCGCCAACGCGCCGACGGACTGACCCCCTCCCAGTTATCGGCCCTGACGTTGGTGGAAGATCACGGTCCCCTACGGGTGAGTGCGGTCGCCAGTCTGGAGGCCGTGGATCCCTCGGTCGCCTCTCGAATTGTCGCCAGTCTGGAGGAAAAAGGCTGGTGCGCCCGCGGGGTCGACCCGAGTGACCGACGGGCGAGCGTCGTCTGGGTCACCGAGGCCGGCCGTCGGCGAGCTGACGAGGCGGTGTCGGCCCGCACCCAGTTCATCGCCGAGCGTCTGGCCAGTTTGTCTCCCAGCGAGCGAAAGAAGCTCGAGGCGGGTCTCGCCGTGCTCGAGCGAGTGGTGCGCTAGATCTACCTCACCTTCGAGGACTCGCGTGACAGGGGCCACTCGGTCGCGAGGAGGGAGAACATGACCGAGTCCCGGGCGCGTCCCTCCTCGCCTCGAACGAGGGAGGGGTGAGCGCGACGAAGTACTCCCTCCTCGTGGGCTCCGAGTCGGGCCAGTGCGCGCCGGCTTCGCTCGTTGCGCAGGTCCGTCTTGAACTCGACGCGCCCGATGCCCACCTCCTCGAAGCAGTAGCGCAGCAGGGTCCACTTCGTCGCGGAGTTGACTGAACTGCGCTGGACCGACTCGGCGAGCCAGGTTCCTCCGATTTCGACGACGTCCGGCACGGGTGAGGAGGAGAACCAGCGGGGTGACATCAGTCGGGTGCACCCGACGAGAATCCCGGAGTGTTCGATGGCGTAGGGAGCGCACTGTCCGGCGCGGGCCTCGTCGAGGAGGCCCGCGATGTACTCCCGTGTCTCTGAGGGTCCGTCGGGGACGATGGTGTATCGGTAAGTGTCGCGTTCTCGGGCCGCCTCGACGAGTTCGAGTTCGTGACGGGCGGCGAGGGGGACGAGGTTGACCTCTTCGCCGGAGAGAGGGATCCAGTACTCACCCAGTCCACTCACCCCTCCACCTTAAGTCTCAGCGACGGGGGAATTGGGGGCTCGTACTCATCTCTCGCCCGGTTCAGAACGCACGCTTTACAGTCACTTAACGTTTACTTGATAGAAACTCATAGTGCCGGTACACAGTTTTGACCTGGCGTGGGACGAACCGATCCGGCGACCCATCGCTCTCGGGGATCTCGCGCGATACATACCGGGGGCTCGCGACGTCGGTGAGGCCGTCGTCGAGGGAGTGGTTCTCGACAGTCGGGACGTACGTCCAGGGGATCTCTTCGTGGCTCTTCCGGGCACGCACCGCGACGGCACTGACTTCGTCGGGGACGCCCTTTCGCGCGGCGCGCGCGCCGTGGTCGCGGAACGTCTTCTCGAAGGAGTGCCGGCCCAACTCGTCGTCGACTCGGCCCTTCGCGCTCTCGGTCCCTTGAGCGCCGCGGTCTACGGTTTTCCCTCAACCCGGCTGGACGTCGTGGGCGTCACCGGGACCAACGGCAAGACCACGACGGCCGAGCTCATCCGGGCCGCCCTCTCTAGCGCGACTCATCCCGTCGCGCAACTCGGTACGACCGGGATCTACCTCGGGGCCGATCTCATCGCTGACACCGAACTCTCCACCCCCCAGGCTCCCGATCTCCAACGCCTCTTCGCCGGCGTCACCGTGCGCGGCGCGCGTACCGCGGTGATGGAGGTCACCTCCCACGGACTGCACCAGCACCGGGTCGACGGGACCCACTTTCGGATGGGTGTCTTTCTCAACCTTTCTCCCGAACACTTGGACTACCACCGGACGATGGAGAACTACTACCGCGCCAAGCGCCGACTCTTCGAGGAGGGGCGCTGCGAGAGTGCGCTGGTGTGCGTCGACGACGAGTGGGGGGCTCGGCTCGCTCGCGAGATCGAGGTGCCGGTGACCACCTTTTCGACGCGCGGTCCGGCACAGGTGTCGGTGCGCGTTGAATCTCGCGGTCTGGCCGGCGTGCGAGTGACGATTCTCGAAGACGCTGAACCAGTCGTCATCGACTCACCCCTGGTGGGCCGCGTGAACGGGGCGAATCTGGCGGCCGCCTACCTCGTGGCTCGACACCTCGGCGTGGGTCCCGAGAAGGCCCGTTCGCGACTCGAGAACTGTCCGGCCCCGCCGGGGCGGTTTGAGGTGGTGAGTCGCGAGGAGCCCTTCGTCGTCGCGAGTGACTACGCCCACACCCCCGACGCACTCGGCTTCGTGATCGACACGGCGCGCGAGATCGCCCGGGGACGAGTCCGTCTGGTCTTCGGGGCCCGGGGGGGCCGCTACGTCGATAAGCGACCCCTCATGGCCGAGGAGGCATCCCGGGCCGACGAGGTGTGGCTCACGACCGATAGCCCCGGCGAGGAGGACCCCGAGATCATCGCGGGACAGGTCCGGGCGGGTTTTACCGGTTCCGCGAAGGTGCACGAGGAGCCCGATCGAGCCCGCGCGATTCGTGAGGCGCTCGCGGAGTCAACGGCCGGGGACGTGGTGGTGATTACCGGTCGAGGACCAGAGGCGGTTCAGCGATTCGCCCGGCACCGAGTCCACCTCGATGATCGGGTCGTGGCGCGATTGGCTCTCGACGCGCTCTACCCACGCGTCGACGACGAATCCATCTCGGTGGTGGTGTGGGGCCGTGACCACGAGGACCAGGTGGAGCGATCCCTCGTCTCGGTACTCGCTCAGTCCCGCGCTCCCCGTGAAGTGATTCTGGTCGACGACGGCTCGGCTGACGCGACCGTCGACATTGCTCGACGAGTCGGCGTGAAAGTCATTCGGGGAGCCGCACGGGGTCGAGCGTTCTGTCGCAATCTCGGCGCCGCGCGCTCGACCTCCACCTGGATTGCCTTTCTCGACGCCAGTGATCTCTGGCACCCCGACAAGCTGGCCGATCAGTGGGCGGCGCTCAGTTCGCAGAACTGCGCGGCCAGCGTGACGGGATGGACCGGTGCCTCGACCTGGACCCGTTCGACTCCCACCCTGTGGACGACGTCGGAGTCCGGTGTGGACGAGTGGCCGGAACGACGGTCCTCGACACTGCTCGTGAGACGAGACGTCTTCGGGCGTCTCGGAGGCTTCGACGCGAACCGGACCGATCCCGGCGACGCTCGGTTCTTCACCCGTCTCGAGGAGCATCATCTGCTCTCGGTCGTCCCACGCGAGTTGGTGCGCGGACTGAGCCGCCGCGACGCCTAGGCGCGAGGGTCGCCGAGTCGGACCTCGCCGCGCATGAGCTCGCGGGCCGTGCGCCACAGCGAGGCGTGTCGAGCGACCAGTCCGTCTCCCTCCCTCTCCACCCGGGCGCCGACCTCGACGACGCCCGAGGGGGTGCCGAGCCTCAGCCGGTCTCGCCCGCCGACGAGATCGTGCGCGAGCGAGCCCGGAAGCTGAGCGGTGACGGCGAGCGCGAGGGCCGAGGTCACCGGGACGGCGCGGTGGGCGCGACCCATCGACATCATGCGAATCGCCAGGTCGTAGTCGCCGGCCTTCACCGTGCGCCCCTCCAGAGTCTCGTAGTCACTGGCCGGGCCGAGGAGACCGATCTTCGGGGCGGCGAGGGGGGCGTGTTCGGGGTCCCCCGCGAGACCGGCCAGCACGGCGGCTCGTCGCCGTAGATCCTCGAGTCGAGCCGTGAGCTCAGAGTCCCGGTCGATCTCGTCCGGGGAGAGAGGGTTCGTCCGTCCGAGGTCGTGCGCGCGGACGACCACGAGGGGTGAGACGGCGTCGACGAGGGAGACCTCGACCCCGTCGAGAACGTCGCGCGTCGCGCCGCTGGGGAGCAGGTGAGTACACCGCGAGGCGCCGGGATCGATGAAACGAACGTCGAGTGGCGCCCCCGGGGCGTCGACCCCGGGTAACCAGAGGCTTCCTTCACTCGGGACGTCACCGTCACGAACCTCGAGGCTCACGTGGACGATCTTGTCGGTATTGGTGTTGTGAAGTCGTACGACGGCCGGACCGTCGGAGAGGTGCAGGAGACCCTCGCGCACGGCGTAGGGTGCGACGGCCGAGGTGAGGTTCCCGCAGTTACTGGAGTAGTCGACGAGGGCCCTATCGACGGCGACCTGTCCGAAGGTGTAGGAGAGATCAGCGTCGGGGTGGCGGGGGGCGTGAACGACGACGACCTTCGAGAGTGAGGAGATGCCCCCACCCATTCCGTCGAGCTGGCGTCCGTAGCGGTCGGGGCTTCCCAGGGCTCGCTGGAAGACCTCGTCGCGGTCGTCGAACGGAGCGAGGTCCTCATCGCGAAAGAAGAGGCCCTTACTCGTGCCCCCCCGCCAGAATGCGGCCCGGACGAGTGTCGCCCCCACGGGCTCACCCTACTAGGGACTCAAGATTCTTCGGAAGCGCCGGGCGGCGACGGCGAGTCCGACCAGACCGAGCGCCACGAGGTATCCGAGGCGCAGAATCATCCATCCGTCGAACTGTCCGGAGTTCAGTCCCCGCAGCAGGGTGGCGGACTGGTAGAGGGGGGAGAATGCGACCACGGTGGCGAGGGCGCGCGGGTAGAGGGAGAGGGGAAAGAAGGTGGCCGAGAATAAGAACAGGGGCAGGGAGACCAACGTGATGAGGTCGAAGTCCTGCCAACTGCGCAGGTAGGTACAGGCGGCCAATCCGAGAGCGGAGAAGGCGAAGCTCGTCGCGAGAGCGCCGACGATCTCCAGGATCGCCCACGGACTCGAGGTGTCTCCGAGAAGAAACATGCAGCCCACGAAACTGACCGCGTAGAGGCCGGCCCGAGTGAGGGCCCAGAGGGCCTCTCCGAGGGCGATGTCGTCGACGTCGAGGGGGGTGGCGAGGATCGAGTCGTAGGCGTGGGAGATCTTGAGGCGAAAGAACGGATTGAAGACCGAGTCAATCACCGCACCGTTCATCGCCGAGGTGGCGAGCATGCCCGGGGCAACGAAGGCCGCGTAACTGACCCGGTGGGATCCCACGGTGAGCGAGCCCACCAGGTGGTTGAGGCCGATACCGATGGAGAGGAGGTAGAAGAGGGGTTCGACGAATCCGGAGGCGAACATCAACCACTGGGATCGGTAGAAGAGAGCGTTGCGCTCAACGACGTGGCGCGCTCGGCGTGATCCGAGGACGGGTAGGACGCGACTCATTAGTCGATCAACCGTCGTCGCAGGGTGACCTGACCCCAGGCGAACCCGCCTCCGGCGAGGACGGCGAGGACGGCGAGGTGCGCGAGGGCCGGGGCGAGTGAGCCCCCGAGACAGGCCGCTCGAATGAGGGCGACTCCGTGGTAGAGGGGCACGAACTGCACCACTGGGCGCAGCCAGCCCGGGTAGGCCGAAACCGGATAAAAGGTGGCGGAGAAGAGGAACATCGGTACGAAGCCGAACCGGTAGATGAGGGGAAAGGAGAGATCGGAGTCGACGTGGGCGGCGTAGGCGACGAGGGGGGCGGCGAAAGCCAAACTCACGAGGGCGCTGAGGAGGGGGAGCGTGAGAACCCACCAGGACCGGGCGGCACCGACCGCGGCGATAATGAGGGTGTAGAACACTCCGATGGCTATCGCCCGAGTCGCCACCCAGGCGAGCTTGCCGACGAGGACGTCACGGGGCTCCAGGGGCGTCGTGACCGCGGCGTGGTAGGAGCGGGTCCACTTCACTGCGGCCAGGACCGGCCAGAGGGACTCACCCTCGCCCAACTGGAAGGCGGTGGTGGCGAGCAGGCTCGGAGCGATGAAGTGAAGGTAGGTCTGACCGTCGACCAATCCGGTGTGCTTCGCGACGAGGTGACCCACCCCCACTCCGAGGGCCCCTAGATACCCGAGCGGTAGGAGGACACTCGAGACGACCGATCCGCGCCACGTCTGGGCGTAGTACATCGCGTGAAACCACCAGGCCCGCCGCCAGCGGGACCAGCCGAGCAGAGCGGGCTCGGACATCACTCCTCCAGAGTGCGCCCGGTGAGACGCAAGAAGACGTCTTCGAGCGAACTGCGTCGTTGGAGCGTGCGCTCGGGGCGCCAGCCCGCCTGGTGCAGACGGGCGAGGGTGTCGTCGGCCGAGTCGACGTAGAGCAGGACTCGATCGGGGAGCACCTCTAGTCGTTCGGCGAAACTCCCCAGTTGATCGGCCACCTCGTCGTGGTGCTCGGAACCGAGTCGTAGTTCGAGGACTTCGCGACTGGCGTGATCGGCGATGAGTTGGCGCGGCGCGCCCTCGGCGACGATGCGCCCGTGGTCCATGACGACGAGGCGATCGCAGAGCTGCTCGGCCTCGTCCATGTAGTGGGTGGTGATAATCAGCGTCACCCCGTCGCGCTTCAGTCGGTAGAGGCGCTCCCAGAGAAGGTGGCGCGCCTGGGGGTCGAGTCCGGTCGTCGGTTCGTCCAAAATGAGAAGTTCGGGGCGGTTGATGAGGGCGCGCGCAATCGTGAGCCGTCGCTTCATACCCCCCGAGAGGTTGTCGACTTTGTCCTCGGCCCGGTCGCTCAGGTGGGCGAACTCGAGGAGCTCGGTGGTTCGTTCCCGGATTGTTGTGCGGGGGAGGTCGTAGTAACGACCGAACATTTCGAGGTTGAGTCGAAGGGAGAGATCGAGGTCGAAAGTGTCCTCTTGGGGCACGACACCCAATCGTCCCCGGATCTCTGGTCCGTGTATCGCGGGGTCGAGGCCGAAGATGGTGAGGCTCCCCGAGGTGGGCGTCGACACTGCGGAGACCATCCGCATCGTGGAGGTCTTACCGGCCCCGTTCGGTCCGAGGAAGCCGAAACTCTCGCCGGGCGCGATAGCGAAGTCGACGCCTCGGACCGCCTCGAACTCCCCGAAACGCTTGGTGACCCCCCGAGCCCGTACGACGGGGACGGAGTCGGACGAAGTACTCATCTCAGCTCCCCAGTGCTCGACGCGAAGAAGACGAGTCTACCGGGGAGATTTCCCGCGCTAGGTGGGATGCACCGCCCCGCGCAGGGCGCTCACCGCGGAGTGGCGAGGATTGCCGTTGTCCGCCTGCAGACTGATATCGATGGCCGAGTAGTGCGCCATAATGCTCGTCGCCACCGAGTACTGGCCCCGTCCCGAGGGTCCGAGGACCCCCACGGGGAGCATCTTTTGGGTGGTGGGTTGAAAGAGCCAGACTTCGTAGAACTGGCCCGGTCCGGTGGGGGCGAGTCCCCGCGTCGTCACACTCATCTGGTCACTCTGGCCACTCAACACGACGATCGCCCGCCCCGCCGCCCCGACGGGAGCGTCGAGACTCGTGAGTTGGGCCGTGGCGACCGGGGCTGGGGTCGTTGGACCCCGGTGGAGCAGACCCACGCTGAGCGCCACTACGGCGAGGAGGGCCGCCGCAACGGCCAAGAGTGTGGGAATCCGCGCGGGTGGAGAGAGGGGCCGGAGGGGTGTGACCGAGGAGAGGGCGCGAAAGTCGGTCTCGTTGACGTCGGCGGAACTGCGCGCGAGAGCGGCGAGCGAACCGGTGGCGACGGCGACGTCAATGAGTTCGTCGGTGCACTCGGGACAGCCGCGCAGGTGAGCGGCCACCGCGCGCGTTGTTGGTCCGTCGAGCTCTCCGTGGAGGAGTGAGAACAAGTCGTCGTTCGGATGAGTCATCGTTGGTCACCTCCCTCGATACGTAGAGCCAATCGTGTCATAGCTCGAGAGACTCGGGCCTTCACGGTCCCAACGGGTACACCAAGTCTTTCGGCGGCCTCTCGTTGGGTGAGGCCCTGGAGAACAACCAACTCGACACACTCACGTTGTTCGGGAACGAGAGTCGCGAGGGCCTCGCGGACCTCGCTGGCGAAGACCAGGCGGTTCACGAAGTCGTCCCCTCCCTGCGCCCGAGGTTCGGGTACCGAGTCCACGGAGACGTCGTCGCGACGTCGTCGGAGATGATCAATCGCTCGTTGGCGAGCCAGATGAACGAGGAGCGGGGCGGGATTGCGATTCGGCTCCAGGCGCCGCCGGCCCCGCCATAACTCAAAGAAGACCTGCTGAACCACGTCGTCGGCGTCGTCACGCGACACGAAGCGCTGGACGAAAGAGTGAAGAGTCGGTCCGTAGATCTCGTAGCACTCGCGCAGCGCCGACTCGTCGGAAGCGCGCAGTCGCTCCACCAAGTCACTACCCGGAGGGGCGTCGAGCATCGCGGTGGGAGTCACACCCTTGTCTTCGTGGCCGGAGGCGGATTGGTTGCGTCGAATCATTCCAAGTTCCGCCAAATAGGTGCAACCATTCCCGGAACCCTAACGAAAGAGAGGGTGGTTCGCACTCAGCGAGCCCCCAACGAGAGGAAAGAAACACGATGCGTACACGACGGATGGTGGTAGCAGCAACGATGAGCGCCGCGGGCGTGGGAGTAGCCCTCGCGCCGACCATGGCCCAGGCCAGTATGGGGACCGCGATGGTGTCAGTGGTTCACGGAATTCCGAAGGTGCCGGTGGACATCTACGTGAACAACAAGTTGACCCTGAAGCACTTCGTCTTCGACAAGGTCGCCGGACCGTTGTCGCTACCCGCGGGTACCTACAACCTGACCGTACGTCCGGCCGGCGCCAAGATGAGCACCGCGCCGATTCTGAAGGCGTCGTTGAAGGTCGTGGCGGGTGAGAACGCCACGGTCATCGCTCACCTGACCGCGAAGGGCACCCCCACCCTGCAGGCCTTCGCCGACCCGACCACCATGCTGGCGATGGGCAAGGCGCGCATCATCGTGCGTCACCTGGCGGCCGCACCCGGCGTCGACGTGTACGCCGGTATGACCAAGGTCGTGAAGAACCTCACCAATGGTCACCAGGCGATCCTCGTCATCCCCGCGGGCAAGGTGTCGATCTCGGTCGATGTTGCGGGTACCAAGAAAGTCGTTATCGGCCCGGCCAGCTTCACCTTCGCCGCGGGTACGACGACCATCGTCAACGCCGTCGGCAGCGCTGCCACGATGCCGTCGTCGCTCACGGTCGCCGTTCAGAGTTACAAGTAGTCGCCTCGGCGGCTGCGCTCTGGCGTGGTTCGGAGAACCCCGGCACCGGTTACGTGCCCCCCGACGTCGCGGGAAATCCGAAGAGCCCGGGATCCTTCAGGATCCCGGGCTCCGGTGCGTTCGGGGAGGTTTGACGCACCGGGGACGTCGCGCGAGGGTTGTCAGACTGAGGTACCCGGGATCTCGCCGGCTCACTCGAATAACCCCGACGAGTCCGAGACCGCTCACGACCGAGGCGGACCACTCGACCCAGGCCCGGGGCGGTTCGTTCACATCGGCCGAGATGAGATGACCGCCCGCCTGTCCCCAACACCCGTTGCAGTGGCGCCAGATGTCGACCTCGAGGGGTCCGTCGTCGACGGGGGGAGCAGAGAGCGGCTCGAGTTCCTCGAGGGGAACTCTTCGGTGAGTCGGCTCTCTCACGCGGGGTCCTGGAGGGCGACCGCGTAGGTCGTCCAAGGCTCGTCGGGGCTGGCTCGAAAGAGCAACCGTACCCAATCACCGATGACGAGGTTCCGGGCCCCGGGGGCGAGGCGCAGGGCCGACTCGAGGATCTCGCGGGGGGCGTCGACGAGGACGAGAAGACGCACCGGAAGGTGTTCGGGTCCGTCCTCTCGCTCGAGGGACTGGCGGGGAAGCCCGAGGCGTAGGTCGGGGTCATCTCCGCTCACGACGGCGAAGTCGCTCACCGGGTTGAGGAGGGTTTTGTCCCCGGCCCCGAGAGTCTCGGGGGCCACGCTCGAGAAGTAGTAGGCCGCGTTTATCCAGTGGGCGACCACGAGTGGGCCGGAGAAGAGGGCACCGAGGAGGGTCCCGTCGGGGTCCTGACTCGCGTCGTAGGAGTGCAGAAAGGTGGTAGCGGCGAGATCGGCGCCGCGGGTGAACCGGCGAGGACCGATCACCAGTCCGACGTGGCCGCAGAGACCCCACTCCGGACGTACTTCCGACCAGTCGTGGGCCCGTCGACGAAGATCTCGGTGGGCGTGGGAGCGCGAGTAGCCGAGGCGGGTGGCTTGTTCGAGACGGACCCGCTCGAGACTCTCGTCGAGAAGCGAGCGAATCTCCTCGGGAATATCCTCGTCGAGGTCGACGAGCCCGAGGGTGGTGAGGTGCTCGCCGGCGTAGACCCGGGTGTTCTCGGGGATGTCGATCCCACGTTCTCGTAGTCCGTCGCGGACGTTCGGGTCGTTCAAGAGCTCGGCGAGGCCGGCCGCGTTAGGACCCCCCGGATGGGCCCCGCAGGCCCCGCACTCGAGAGTGGCGTAGTGGGCGTTCGCCACCGACAGGCCGGCGTGACCGAGTACGACGACGTGCGGTGCGAAGTTCTCCACGAGGCCGATCTGGCGGAGGGCCCCCTCCGCCAGATCGACTCGTTGGGGCGAGTCCACGTACCAGTGGCCGACGCCGGTTCGTCGCCCGATGAGGTCCGGGCGACCCGCGGCGAG
>JABEUS010000134.1 GCA_013044285.1 Acidimicrobiaceae bacterium | reverse complement strand
CGACGCCCAAGTGTCGAGCTCCCTCGAGAAGGGGGCTCGAGCTCTCGTCGGGGGCGCGCGACTCGAGGGACCCGGGTTCTACTACCCGGCGACTGTTCTCGTCGACGTTCCCGGTGACGCCCGGGCGAGTTGTGAGGAACTCTTCGGGCCGGTTGCCGTCGTCAAGGTGGTGGAGGACCTCGACGAAGCCATCGCCGTCGCCAACGACACTCCCTGGGGACTCGGCGCTTCGGTGTGGGCCGAGGACCACCACGAGATCGACCACGCCATCGCGGGACTCGACACGGGAATGGTGTTCGCGAACGCCATTGTGGTTTCTATGCCCGAACTCCCCTTCGGAGGGACGAAGAACTCCGGCTTCGGGCGGGAGTTGGGGTCCCTCGGTATTCGGGAGTTCTGTAACGCGAAGTCCTACTTCGTGGCGTGAGTCTGCACTACTTCGATCACGCGGCCTCCGCGCCCCGTAGCGCGCGGGTGGCCGAGCGTATGGCGCCCTTCGAGCACGGGGTGGTCGGGAACCCCTCGGGGTCTCACCGGGCCGCCCGCGACGCTCGCCGGGCCATCGAAGAGGCGAGAGACGTCGTCGCCCACCTGGTGGGAGCTCCGGCCTCCGGCGTGGTCTTCACCGGTGGGGGCACCGAGTCGTGCACGTTGGCTCTCGCCGGTGTGATGGCGTCGCGTCGGGGATCGGCGCGATCGAGACTGCTGGTCTCGGCGATCGAACACCACGCGGTACTCGACGCGGCGACCCTCTGCGAGCGTGAGTGCGGGTCGACGATCACCCTCGTCGGGGTCGAGAGTTCGGGGGTTCTCGACCTCTCCGAGTTCGCCGCGACTCTCGACGCCGAGGTGGGGTTGGTGAGCGTGATGACGGCGAACAACGAGACGGGGGTTGTTCAGCCGATCCCCGTGATCGCGGAGATCACCCACGCTCACGGGGGTCTCGTCCACACCGACGCCGTCGCCGGGGCACCTTGGTTGGACTTGCGCGACGCTACCCGCGGTGCCGACCTGCTCTCCCTCGCCGCTCACAAACTCGGGGGACCGGTGAACTCGGGGGCCCTCGTCGTGCGGGGCGCACTCGAACTCGCGGCCCGCTCACCGGGTGGCGGGCAAGAACGTGGGTGGCGGGGCGGAACGGTCGACGTCGCCGCCGCGGTGGGACTCGCCGCCGCCCTCGAAGAGAGTGCGGAACAGCGCACTCGGGCCCGGGAGCGGGCCGTTCAGATTCGCGAGCGACTGTGGTCGGAGGTCAGCGGGCTCGAGGGGGTCGTTCGTACGGTCGAGGAGGCGGAGACTCTTCCCGGGACCCTGCACCTGTGCGTGGAGGGCGTCGCGAGTGATGAGTTGCTCTTCGTCTTAGACGAGGCCGGAGTCTGCGCCTCGGCCGGGGCCAGTTGTTCGAGTGGAGCGAGTCAGTCCAGTCACGTCTTGGCGGCCATGGGGGTCGAGAGCGGCCGCGCTCGTGGGGCCCTACGCCTCTCTTTTGGTCTCGAGACGACCGATGCGGACGTGACTGCGGCGATTGCGGCCATCCGTCGAGCGCACGCCCGACTGCGCGAGGGTTAGGTCCTGGCAGACTGGGGGGCGTGAAAGTCCTCGTAGCAATGAGTGGGGGCGTCGACTCCTCCGTCGCGGCGGCCCTGATGGTTCGAGAGGGCCACGACGTCGCCGGAGCCACCCTCAAACTCTGGGGCGGGGCCTCCGACTCGGGGTGCTGTTCAGTCACCGACGTCGACGACGCTCGCCGAGTCGCGCAGGTGCTCGGCATCGACCATTTCGTCTTTAACTACAGCGAGGAGTTCTCTCGACACGTCGTTCAACCCTTCGTCGACGACTATCGAAAGGGTTACTCTCCGAATCCCTGTATTGAGTGCAATCGTCACCTCAAGTTCGACCTCTTCGTCGCGCGGGCGCGCCGCCTGGGCTTCGATCGGGTGGTGACGGGCCACCACGCTCGCGTGCTCGACGGACCCCGCGGACGCGAGCTCTTTCGAGGGGCCGACGTGGCGAAGGACCAGAGTTACGTACTCGGCTACCTCGGCGCGGACGAACTCGACGTCGTCGACCTGCCCGTCGGCCACTGGACCAAGGACCACGTGCGCGAGCTCGCCGCCGAATGGAATCTGCGGACCTGGGATAAGCCCGATAGCCAGGACGTCTGTTTTATTGAGTCCACCGCCGGTCGCGAAGCGTTTCTCCGGGACCGGTTCGAGCCCACGCCGGCCGATCTCATCGACACCGAGACCGGTGACGTGGTGGGAGCGGTGGCGGCGGCCGAACTCCTCACCGTGGGACAGCGTCGGGGAATTACCCCGGGACGTCACGGGGAGCGTCGATTCGTCACCCGGGTTGACTTGCCCTCTCGACGAGTCGAGGTGGGTCCTCTCGAGAAGACACTCGTCTCGGAGGTCCGTCTGGTTGACTCACCCCGGGTGAACCACCGCATCGCTGTCTACTCCGGTCAGTCGATTCTCGCACAGGTGAGCGCCCACGGCGAGCCCCGACCGGGTCGTCTCACCGAGGCGGAGGGTCAGTGGCGAGTCGTCTTTGAATGCCCCGAACGCGCCGTCGCGGTCTCCCAGAGTGTCGTGCTCTACGACCCCGCTCAGCCGGAACGAGTGCTGGGCGCCGCCCAGGTTGCCCCGTGAGCTCGGAGGAACGTCGCGAGTTCCTTCGCCAGGAGGTGGCCCGACACAACCGGGCGTACTTCCAGCACGACGACCCGGAGATCCCCGACGCCGACTACGACGCCCTCGT
>JABEUS010000133.1 GCA_013044285.1 Acidimicrobiaceae bacterium | reverse complement strand
TCGAACGTGGCCGGTCTCGCCCCGACGATCACGAGCGCGACCATCACGGGAACCCCGACGGTCGGACAGACCCTGACGGCTCACTCCACTGGCGTCACGGGAGTTCCCACACCCACCGAGTCCTACCAGTGGCTCTCGGGCGGTAAGGCCATCCCCGGGGCAAACTCTTCGACCTACCTCGTCTCGAGCGCTGACTACAACCAGCCGATCACGGTGACCATCACCGAGACCAATAGCGTCGGAGTAGCCTCAGCGACGAGCGTTCCCACGGCGGCGGTAGTGGGTCTCGCCCCGACGATCACGAGCGCGACCATCACGGGAACCCCGACGGTCGGACAGACCCTGACGGCTCACTCCGCTGGCGTCACGGGAACCCCCACCCCCACCGAGTCCTACCAGTGGCTCTCGGGCGCTAAGGCCATCCCCAACGCGACGGGCTCGACCTACCTGGTTCAGTCCTCGGACTACAACCAGCCGATCACGGTGACCATCACCGAGACCAACACTCTGGGACACGCGTCAGCGACGAGTACGCCTACCAAAGTCACTGGCGTTTCACCGGCGGTGACAACTCCGCAGATCACCGTGTCTGGAATATCGCCCGCGGGTGTTGGAGCGCTCACCTGGTCACCCTCGCAGACGTCCGGTGGCGCCACGATCTCCGGCTACCAAGTCGAGTACTCGACGGATGGGGGCAAGACCTGGATCACCGTTCCGTCGTCCGACGTGTCGGGGACGTCCGCCACGATCCCGGGACTGTCGATAGGTAAGGCGTACTCCTTCCGAGTGGTGACCCAAAGCTCGATGGGGGCCGTGGCGTCAGCGAAGATTCGCGCGACGACGTTCACTCAGGGGCCACTCGACCTGCCGTCTCGGCCCTTCGCCGCCTACCACGCGGGCTTCTCGGCGACTCTGTCGAACTTCAGGGCTATCGAGAACACGCTGAAGGAGATCTCTGCCCTGCGCATCTCGCGGATTACCCTCGTGGGTTACGCGATATACGAGACTCGAGCCAAGAACGGACACGGGCGGTACCTGACGATGAATCAGGTGATCCAGTTGGCGAAGTCTCGAGCCCTCAGCGCCGAGAAGTACCTACGGATGGTCGACCGGCGCCTCCACCTCGCTCCGCCCCAGTTCATCATCAACGTCAAGATTCTGAACGGTAAGTCACACATCACGAACTTCGAGCTCTACCGCCGGGTGTCCCTGAAGGTTTGAACCCTCTGAGGGCCCGGATCTCTCCCACCATCTCGACACGCGACGCGAGGAACGTCGTCGGGATGGTGGGGGCCGGGGAGTGCCCCGGCGAAATCGGGGCGAGAGGTTCTCGTTGATTCTGTGGCCAGCCCCTCCGCGATGAACGTCGTCGAGAGAGGTGTAGGGGGAGTGACTCGCACGGCCCCGGGGTCACAGTATTTGGTGGGGTTTTTCAGGAATCTCGCGAACATCGAGTTCGGGGGACTGTTGGTCCCGAGCAGCGGCGAGTACCTCTTCGGGAACGACGGTGCCGGGTCGGTTGGCCGGATCGTTCGCCAAAAGCCGACCCACTACCGGGATCTCCGTGAGTGATTCGGCTCGCAGAATCGCCATCACTACCGGGACGAACTGCTCGGCCGCCGGATAGACGAGGTAGCGCGGCAGCCAGTCCGGATCGTACTTAGCGTTAAAGGCCCAGAGCGACTCGATGGGTAAGATCCCCGAGAGTCTCCGTAACGTCCAGCGTTCCACCCGGGTGAAGGCCCCCTCGCCACGCTCGCCATCGAGTACGGAGCGAAAGGCCGCGAAGTTGAGCGAGAGCCCCTTGGCCCCCTGGTCACGTAGATGAAAGATCGTCGAGACGAGGGCGAAGTCGATGAGTCCGTTGGGGTGCTCCCCCGGGTCGCGACGCATGAGGTCGAGAGAGTACCCCTGGATTGCCGGAGAAGGCACGAACTGGAGGGCCGCCGCCGGTCGACCGTCCGGGCCCGTCACGAGGGCGAGAAGAAGTCCCCGGTCCTTCGGGTCGAAGAGACGTCCCAACATCATCGAAAAGCCCCGCTCACCCTCTCCGCGACGAAGCATCGAGATGAGGTCGAGGACGCCCTGCACGTGAGCGGGATCGATCTCGGCGGGGTCGAGGAACTGAACCTGGTATCCGTGGCGTCCGACGCGGTTATACGCCTGACGTAAGCCCTTCATCTTGCCGCCGTCGAGAGAGAAGGTCGTGGTATCGACAATCGCTTCGTCGCCGATGTAGATGGAGTGCATTCCCGCCGCGTGGTACAGCGAGAGCCAGTCGGCGCCCGCCCCGGTGATTGCTACGCTCCACCCCCGTGACTCGGCGTAGGTGCGAAAGGCGCTGAAGACCTCGATGCGCTCGGCCTCGGGTCCGATGGGATCGGGAGAGACGAGGGCGACACCGCCGTAGACGGCGTAGGCCACGAGAGAGTCACGAAAGAAGTAGAACTGCTTGTCGTCACGCAGGGCGAAGTAGTCGAGGGTTCCTCGTCCGTGTCGGCGCACGATATCGCGAGCGCGGCGCTCGGCCACTCGGCGCTCGGCCACTCGAGCGGGACCGAGGCTCGAGAGCCGGCGGTCGACGACCGGGCGAGTAAGGAGATAGAGCACGACAACCACGAGGGAGATGCCGATGGTCAACAGAACGGGGTCCACGAAGTCGGTGGTCTTATCGGGGAGTGCGATGGTGTAAATCCCGAAGAGTCGTTCGGCGCAGGCGAGCAGCACTCTCCCGAAGTTGGGTAGAAGGACCCGCCCGTGGGCCGACGCTTCTACGGAGACGGCTCCCGCCACGACCGAGAGCACCGCGACACTGGCGAGGAGTGGAACGGCGGAGGGCAAGCTGGAGCGATCGGCCGAGGCGCGAAAGTGTCGCCGTTCGATGAGAAGGAATATCCCGAGACTGGCGGCGATGAGGGAGGTAGGAAGCGCCCCTCCCCGGGCGAGGTGGGCCACGACCGTAATACCGAGTGCGAGAGCGGAGATTGCCCAGGCCCTTCGTTGACCCCGTCGTACGCCACGCGCCAACATGATGAGGGCGACTCCGGCGAGTGCTGTGAGGACGGCGGCTCCTTGGGCCACTCCGAGGGGGAGGAGACCGCGCAGGGCGGACAGTCGATTGCGCAACGGAGTGGAGACCGTAGTGACGACGTCGATGAGACCGGCGACGAGAATCAAGCCACTCGACCAGCGCCGCACTGAACGTTGCCGACGCTGGTCGGCCAGTCGCTCGAGGGCGAGGGGAAAAGGTGCTCCTCCGGGCCACTGGCCAATCGGGGAGGTGACCTCCGGAGGGGCGGGTTGAAAAGGAGAACCGGCGACCAGACGTTCGAGGGGTCGAGCCCGTGCGGAACGAGACTGTCCCCCGAGGAGCCGGACCTGAACGTCGCGGGCGGCCTCTACTTCGATAATGCCGACTCGCTCCACCGGGGTAAAGACGGAGGGGAGAGCGAATCGACCCTCCCGTTCGATCCACACCTCGCGGGAGGGTCCGGGAGTGGCGCAGACTCCCCGATCGAGAAAGGCCAGCGCCGGCCGGGCGGCTCCTCCGACGACGGCGCCGAGTCCGCCGCTCGCTACCACTCGCCGCGCCACGTCGAGGGCGTCGAGCGCACCGACGCGCAGGGTAGTGAGAGGTTCGGACACTCCGCTGAGGTGCTGGCGGCGATCGAATCGTCGACTCACGACGAACCCGGCTAAGGCCACGACGAGGGCTTCGGCGCCCACGAGGACGACCGCGTTCACGAGGAGGCCTCCCCAGAATCCTCGGGCGTGCAGCGGGCGCACGTGGACTCGGTAGACGTGATGGGTGAAGTGGGTGATGAGTTGTAGTAGCGAGTGCAAGAAGTCGACCCCGATGACCAGGGCGAGGACCAACCAGATGGCCGGAGCGAACCGACGATAGAGCGTGCGCGAGGTGGCGAAGCGAATCTCCCGGGCCGGGTCCTCAATCAGAGGGCTCTCAGAGTCGCTGCGTACGGTGGCTCCGCTCATGCGAGGGCCTTGTCCAGTCGTGACCAGCAACTCTCTCGAACCCGACTCGGAGTCGACCATGAGGGCGACTTCACGGGTGATCTCGATCCCGAGGTCGAATAGACGAGATTGCACCGCCGGATCTTCGAGGTGCTCATCACCGGTGCCGACGAGCACGACCACTCGGTGCCGGTCGTTAGCTCGGAAGTCTCGAAGCGCTCGGTGCAGGTCGGCGAGGCGGGCGAAGGTTGCTTCGAGGGCCTTCGCGGGAGAGGACCCGTCGAGTCGAAAGAGTCCGCCGGCGACAACGAGAGTAGTGGGATCGTCGTAGTCACCGAGGAGCGTGACCACTTCTCGTACCGGACGTGAATTCGGGGAGGTCCTCGGAGTGAGGTGGAGATCGCTCAGTACGACCACCCGATGCCCGTAGGGCACACGGACGGTGAGACGCGGCGGTAATGACACGGCGTTAGTCTCCCAGAAAGGTGCGTTAGACGCGGGCGCGCAGGTAGTCGAGGGCCGTGACCCCCGCGCGACGACCGGACCCAATGCTGGCCGGGATGCCGACTCCGTCGTAGGGGCTCCCGGCGAGGAGAACTCCGTGGGGTTCGAGCGCGGCCCGTACCCGAGCGATCCGTTCGGCGTGGCCCACGTAGTACTGGGGCAGTCCCCGGGGCCAGCGTTGAACCAGGCTGGCGCGGGGTGCCCCGGTCGCCATGAGAACGTGGTTGACTTCGGCGGCGACTCGCTCGACGAGATCTTCGTCGGTGTAGTCCTCGACGCGGTGGTCGTCAATACGTCCCACGTGGGCGCGTAGGAGAATCTCGCCCTCCCGGCGCAGGTGGGGCCACTTTCGATCGAGGAAGGTGAAGGCGGTCACGAGGTGGGTATCGGCTCCCCACGCCGTCTGGAGGGGAATAAGGACCCCCGTGCCGTGAGCGGGAAGATGGAGATCCGCGTCGGAGTACACCAGGGAGATCATCGCGGCACTGGCCGAATCGATGCGGGTGAGGTCGGCCGACTCGGGAGCAAGTGACGCGAGAAGACGGGCGCTCACGGGGGCGGGGGTCGCGGCGATGACGAGGTGAGCTCGAGTCAAAGTATCGGAGGTTTCGACTGCGAGGGGGTACTCCCCCGAGTTCGCGCGCACTCCGAGGGCCGAGACTCGCGGACGCAACACAACCTCCCGCTCGCGGAGAACCTCGACTAGGCGCTGGGGGAGAGATCCCAAACCTCGCTGGAGACTCGCGAAACTCGGGCCCTGGGGTGGGCTCGTAGGGGCGAGTGTGGCGAGTGCCTTGAGAAGCGACCCACCTCGGCGGGCCGCTTCGAGGAGTGGAGGAAAGACACTCTGGGCACTTAACTGGTCGATTCGTCCGGCCTGAATTCCCCCAATCATTGGTTCGACGACCCGGTAAGCAATCTCGTCACCGAGTTTGTGGCGAACGATCTCGCCGATAGCCACGTCGCCGTCGGCACGAAACCGTCGGGGGGCCAGTTCGTCTCGCCGGGCGTGGACGAGGGCCGATCGAGAGAGGCCCCCGAGAGAGCGCATCGAGGCACTGGAGGGTGGAATACCCATCACCGCATCGTCGGGAATCTCTCGGAGCTCTCCGTCGAGGTAGAGCGAGGCCCCCGAGGCATCGACCTCCTCGAGCTCGCCCTCGAGTCCGAGGTCACGAATAAGTGCCAGGGCCTCCGGGCGCCGGGCTAAAAATCCGTCGGGGCCCACGTCGAGGTGTCGTCCGCTCCACTCAACACTTCGCAAGGGACCCCCAAACTCCGGGTCGGCCTCGAGTAGTTCGATGCGGGGAGCATCCGGGTCGGCTTCGAGGCCACCCGAGAGCTCGTAGGCCGCGGCCAGGCCGGCGACGCCGCCCCCGAGGACGACGACCGACGGACGACTCACGCGCGCTCCTCGACCACGCGAGCGAGCACGTCGATAAAGGCAGGATCGGAGTTGAGAGAGGGGGTGCGAACCAGGGTGAGGTCGATCTCGCGGGCGATATCGGCCGCCTGGATATCAATATCGAAGAGAACTTCGAGGTGGTCGGAGACGAAGCCAATCGGACACGACACCACGTGCGTGGTTCCGGCCGCCCGCTTGGTCCGGAGGACCTCGAGAATGTCGGGACCGAGCCACGGATCCGCGGTCCGACCGGCCGACTGCCACGCCGTATCCCAACGGGTCACGCCCGCCACCTCGGCGGCCCGACGGGCGCTCTCTCGAATCTGGTCGGGGTAGGTATCCCCCTTCTCGAGAATCTTCACCGGGAGAGAGTGGGCCGAGAAGACGACCTCGGTGTGCTCTTTCGCGGACTCCGGAATATCGTTCAGCACCCGGGTGACGCGGTCGGCGATGACCTGAATGAAGTCCTCGCGCTCCCACCACGTGTCGATCGGTCGAAACTCGACGGTGTCGCCGAGCGCCACCCGGGCCCGCTCGAAGTACTGGTCGGTCGAGAGAGAGGAAGAGTGGGGGGCCAGTACAAGGCCGATCACTCGGGTGATGCCGTCGGCGGGGAAGCCCGGGGCGACGTCTTCGATCATGGGGGGTTCGTACTTTGATGCAAAACGCACGTCGAAGACTCCCGGACGCAGCTCCTCCAGCCGTCGCGCGAGGGCGGAGACTTGGTCGGCGGTCCGTTCGGCGAGTGGGGAGGTCCCCCCGATTTGCTGGTAGCGATCCGCTAGCTCCTCCAACAACTCCGGAGTGGGCGGGCGCCCGTGACGAATTCGTGTGTAGTAGGGCTCTATCGCCTCTCGGGAACTCGGGGTCCCGTACGCCATAACCAGTACGCCGATGCTCATCGCACGCCCGCCTTTCCTTCGTGGTGCACGACGTCGACCACGGCGGCCAAGACGTCGGGATCGGTGTGGGGGAGGACCCCGTGACCGAGGTTAAAAATATGTCCGGCCTCTCGACCGGCCCGGGTGAGAACCTCGCGGGCGGCACCAACCGCGAGGTCAGCGCCCCCGAGGCAACGCGCCGGATCCAGGTTCCCCTGGACGGGCTTGTTCGCCCGGCGACGACCCTCGTCGAGGTCCACGTGCCAGTCAATGCCGAGCACACTCGAACTGCACTGGGCCATGTCGCCCAGGAGCTCTCCCGTACCGACTCCGAACAAAATGGTGGGTACGTCGAGATCCTGGAGAGCGGTGAGGACCCGTTCGGTGGCCGGCTGGGCGAAGCGCTGGTACTCCCTCCTCGTGAGGGATCCGGCCCAGGAGTCGAAGAGCTGCAGGGCACTCGCGCCGTGGGCGACCTGGGCGCGCAGGAAACTCACGGTGATGTCGACGACTCGATTCATGAGGGCGTCGTAGAGGTCGGGCTCGGCGTGCATCAGCGTTTTAATCACTCCGAACTCCCGGGTCGGAGCCCCCTCGACAAGGTACGAGGCCACCGTGAAGGGAGCGCCGGCGAATCCAATGAGGGGGGTGGTGTCACCGAGGGCCTGGACGACTCGTTCGACGGTGTCAGTCACGTGAGCAATGTCGGCGTCAGTGAGGTCGCGAAGCCGCTCGAGGTCGGCACTCGTGCGAAAGGGGTTCGCGACAACGGGTCCTCGTCCGGGGACGACGTCGACCCCGAAACCAATGGCGTGGAAGGGAACGACGATGTCGGAGAAGAGGATGGCCGCGTCGACTCCGTAGCGGCGCACCGGCTGCAAGGTGACTTCGGCGGCCACGTCGGGATCGGCAATCGCCTCGAGTATCGATCCGGTCCCCCGAAGGGCCCGGTACTCCGGGAGGGAGCGGCCGGCCTGGCGCATGAACCAGACCGGTACGTGGTCGACGCTCTCTCCCCGACAGGCCCGAAGGAAGGGGGAGTCGAGGACGGGGCGCGTGGTCACGTCGCCAGCCTAGAAGCCGACTCGAAGAGGTTCGGTCGTGACGACCTAGACTCGTCGGACGCCAAGGTGGCATCCCAAGGAGAGTTTCGTGGCCCACGAACACGACATCGCCGAGGAGCAGGAGTTTCTGGCGAGGGCTCTCGTCGCCCTCGAGCACATGCGCAGCGAGGCTGCGGCATTACGCGACTCGGCCGCGGTGGCGACGATGAGGGGTGCCGGGGACCTCGTCGAGAGAGACGTCGTCATGGGGACAGCCCTTCAGCGACTGGACCAGTTGGCCATCGGAGACCAACCCCTCTTCTTTGGACGCATCGACTACTTTGCTCGAGGCAGCGAACCGGGTGAGACCTACCGGGTGGGACGTCTTGCGGTCTCCGACAAAGACCTGAATCCTTTGGTGGTTGACTGGCGAGCCCCCGTCGCGGAGGCCTTCTACCGGGCGACCGGCGTGGAGTCTCTCGGACTCTCGCGACGTCGCCACGTGGCGATTCGGGGCCACGAGGTGGTCTCTCTCGAAGATGAGTACTTCGCCAATGAGGAGGGGGAGCTGGATCTTCCCGCGGAGACGTTACGAGAGGCGACCGCCGAGGGTTTGGTGGACGGGGGCCTCGCTCTCGGGGGCCCCGGGGCGCTCCTCGCCGCTCTCGGCCAGGCTCGCACGGGTCGGATGGGCGACATTGTCGCCACTATCCAGGGAGAACAGGACCGGATTATTCGTCACCCCTCCGCGGGCATCTTGCTCGTCCAAGGTGGCCCGGGAACCGGCAAAACGGCCGTGGCGCTGCACCGAGCGGCCTACCTTCTCTTTACTCACCGGGCGACGCTCGAGCGCCAGGGGGTTCTGGTCGTGGGTCCGAACCCCCTCTTTCTGACCTACATCGGAAACGTGCTGCCGTCGCTCGGCGAGTCGGGAGTGACGTTGTCCACGGTGGCCGGTCTGGTGAGCAATCTCGCGGTGAGCCAGGACGAGTCCGAGGAGATTCGACGCTTGAAGGGGGACCTGCGCATGGCCCAGGTCGTGGCCCGAGCCGTGCGAACTCGCGAGCGCCCCCTCGCGAGAGACATCAGTTTCGCTCTCGGGCGCGCCACCATCGTGGTGCGTCCCGAGGACACTCGCGACATTGTGGAACGGGCCCGTCGCCGTCCGGGTAACCACAATCAACGTCGTTCGGCCGTGAGTCGCGAGTTGGCCGCACGACTGGCTCAGCGGTACGGACGCCGTTTCGGAGCCAGTGACGCGGAGGAGTCGACCGTGGAGGGCGACGTCGCCGAACAGATTCGTGCAAACTTCGAGTTCAAACAGATTGTTCAGCGTGTTTGGCCCCGGCTCACCGGACAGGACTTACTCCACGACCTGTTCGGCTCGCCGGCTCTCTTGCGCGTCGCCGCGAAGGGTGTGCTCACCGAGGAAGAGATGGCTCAGCTCGCGCGACCCCGGAGCAGTTCGGTGGAGGACGTGGCGTGGACTGCCGCCGACGCGGCGCTGATCGACGAGGCGCGGGTCATCCTCGGTCCGCGCAAACGCCCTCGTCCCGTGATCGCGAAGAACCCGGAGGTTCTCGACGGCATCGATCTCGAGGCCTACAGCGGCGAGATTCGCGCGGCGGCCTTGCGCGAAGCGCAGCGCCTCAACATTCAGCGTCTTAGTGAACTCGACGAGGCGGAGTTCGTGACCTACGGACACATCATCGTCGACGAGGCGCAGGATCTCTCGCCCATGGAGCTACGGGTGCTGAAACGTCGCGACCTGGCGGGGTCGATGACCATCGTGGGGGACATGGGCCAAGCGACGACTCCGGGGTCGGCCGCCTCCTGGTCCACCCTGCTCGAGATATTGGAACCCCGTCGCGAGCCGACTCGAGTGGAGTTGAGCGTCTCCTACCGCACCCCCGAAGAGGTCCTGGAGTTCGCAGCTCCGACGCTGGCCGCGGCGGCGGTCGGGGTCAACCCACCGCGGGCGGTCCGCCGCGCTGGGGTCGCGCCCGAGGTGATCGAAACGAGCCCCGAACAGCTCGCCCCCGTAGTGGTGACTACCGTTCGACGGCTCGTCGAAGAGCTCTCGCCCGGTCGGGTGGCGGTCATCGCGAGTGCGGACGACTGTCCGGAGATTCTCCGGTTCCTCTCGCGAGCGGGTCTCGACGCGGTCGATCCCCGTATCGAGGACGGACGGGGCCTGGGTGCCGACCTCGTGGTCGTGAGTGCCGAGGGGGCGAACGGGCTCGAATTCGATGGAGTGGTGGTCGTCGAGCCGGGACGTATCGTCTCGCGCGGGGCCGCTGAGGGTGCCGTGAGCCCCCGTGGATTGCGCACCCTCTACGTCGCCATGACTCGGCCCACCCGCCGTCTTTCGGTGATCGCCTCAGAGGGTCTCCCGAGCACTCTCCAACCTCGGAGATGACCTAAACACGGGCTAATGACCTTGTGAAATTTTTGTTATGGTGGAGCCCGTGAGTCAGGCGATCCCCGCAAACAGCCTGGCGGAGCAGCAGAAGATCGTCCACGATCGACCGCCGATGTTGGCGATTGGCGTCATGATTTGGCTCGGTAGCGAGTTGATGTTCTTCTCGGGGCTCTTCGCCGCGCTTTTCACCATCCGTGCCCACCTGGCGTCGTGGCCCCCGAAGGGAACTCACCTGGACGTCCTCCAGTCGGGAATTTTCACGATCATCCTGGTGGCCTCCTCGTTCACGATGCAGTACGCGGTGTGGTTAATTGAGCGCCGTCGCCGTGATCAGGCCCGCACCTGGGTGTGGATCTCTCTCTTTCTCGGTTTGGCCTTCGTCTTGAACCAGGTCTACGAGTGGACCCACCTCACGACTCGTTGGTACACCAACGCCTACGGCTCGGTCTTCTACATCACCACGGGCCTTCACGGACTGCACGTGACTCTCGGCCTCATCGCCATGCTGTTCTTACTCTTTCGCATGCGTGGTTCCCAGGGTGACCCGGGTGAGTTGGCGGCTTTCCAGGGAGTGAGTTACTACTGGCACTTCGTGGATGTGGTGTGGATTGGCTTGTACTCGTCGCTGTTCCTTCTGAAGTAGGTCGACCGTGAAGCTCTCCTCCCGATTCAGTCTTGGACTCCTCGTGGGTGTTCTGGCGGCTGCCCCCCTCGTAACTCTGGCGAGTAGTGCGAGTGCGTCGTCGCAGGGCCTGTCGCAGACCCCGTACCAGACGGGGGCCGCTAACTCGGGTACCCCGAACTCCTCCTCGGTGGTGCGCGGAGCGTCCGGGGCGATCACGAGTTACGGGAATGGGGCGATTACCTACACCGTTCCTTCGCCCGCACTGGCGACCCTCGGCCAGTCGCTCTACCTCGAGAACTGCGCCTCCTGTCACGGCGTGAACGCGAACGGAGTGCCGGCCAACGGAACGTCGGGAGCGTTTCCCAACCTGGTCGGTCTCGGTTCGGCGACTATCGACTTCTGGATCGAGTCCGGGCGCATGCCGGCGGCCGACCCTCGCTCGGTGCAAGCACTACGGCGTACTCCTCGCCTGACTCACGACCAGGCGGTGGCGATTGCCGCGTGGATTAACTCGCTCGACCCGTCCTACCCCGCGATTCCGACTCCCCACCTCAGCGGGGCCAACGTGGCTGACGGAGCGGCCCTCTTCGCTCTCAACTGCGCGGCGTGTCACACCATCGAAGGAGACGGGGATGCGTTGGCTCAGGGGACCTACGCACCGTCACTGCGTAACATTCCCGCGGCCCAAGTGGTCGAAGCGATTCGCACGGGCCCGGGCAATATGCCTCGCTTCACCGGGAATCTGAACGACTACCAGGTTCGCAACATCGTCGCTTACGTCACCGAGTATCTGCAGCACCCGCGTAACCCCGGGGGACTCGGGCTCGGGGGACTCGGTCCGGTCGCCGAAGGGTTCGTCGGCCTCTTAATCGGCGTGGGCTTACTGGCCCTCGTGGGATACTGGGTGGGAGAGCGCCAGTGAGCAATCAGGACCAGCACACTCCGGTATCGTTGCGCGGGCTGAACGCCGACGATCCGCACATGCAGCCGGCGGCGCGCCGGCCCCGAATCGTCGAGGGATGGATTGGCTTCCTCTTCCTCCTCGGCATCGCCCTTCTTGTTCTTTTCGCGGTGGCCTTCGTGATGAACTTGGCACCCTGGACCCTGGGGGCGACCTTGGGAGGTGGTGCGGTCAGCCTTGGTGCGGGTCTCATCGCCTGGGGCAAGTACTTGATGCCGCGGGGCCCCTTCGTGGAAGAGCGCCACCCGCTCGCCAACTCCGACGAGGATCGGGACGCTTTCGCGGCCGCGATCGTCGAACGAGGCGGCGGGATTATCCAACGCCGCAAGTTCCTCGGGGGACTGCTCGGAACCGGAATGGGTGTCTTCGGTGTGGTGAGCCTTTTCCCTCTCGTGCGGTCGCTCGGACCGATGCCGAAGGGGACCCTTTTTCACACGGACTGGACATCGGGGTCGTACCTCGTGGACATTACGGGTCGCCGGGTGAACGTCACCGATCTCGCAATCGGCTCCATCACCACCGTCTACCCCGAGGGATTCGAGAACACTGACAACGGGCAGGCGGTTGATCAGACCGTCCTGATTCGAATCTCGAACGAAAGCTTCACCACGATGAAGGGTCGAGAGACCTGGGCGCCTCAGGGGTACGTGGCCTACTCCAAGCTCTGCACCCACCTCGGGTGCCCCGTGGGTCTCTACGAGCAGCAGTTGCAGTTATTGGTCTGCCCGTGTCACCAGTCCATGTTCAACGTGGCTAACGGAGCTATCCCCAACTTCGGGCCGGCGCCGCGGCCGCTACCCCAGCTACCGCTGATGGTGGACTCCAACGGGTATCTGCAGTCTCAGTCGGACTACAAGGAGCCCGTGGGTCCGGGCTTTTGGGAGCGTTCATGAGCACCACGCAACGAGAGCCCTCCGCGACCGGTCGCTACGGCAAGGTCGGACAGGTTCTGAACGAGCTAGACGATCGCTTAGGGGTCGCCAAGGGAGGGCGCACCTTCCTCGACAAAATATTCCCCGACCACTGGTCCTTCATGCTGGGTGAGATTGCGCTCTACTCCTTCATGGTGCTGATGCTCACGGGCGTCTTTTTGACCTTTTACTACGTGCCTAGTCAGACGGTCGTGACCTACAACGGCAGTTACCTTCCGCTGTTTGGCCAGCACATGAGCGAGGCCTACGCCTCGACGGTGAATCTCTCCTTCGCCGTGCGTGGCGGGCTCCTGATGCGTCAGATGCACCACTGGGCGGCCGACATCTTTGCCGGCGCGATCGTCGTGCACATGGCTCGTATTTTCTTCACCGGTGCCTTCCGCAAGCCGCGTGAACTGAACTGGACCATCGGCACCACGCTGTTGATCTTGGCCATCGCTAACGGGTTCCTCGGGTACTCCCTGCCCGACGACCTCGTCTCGGGTACCGGTATCCGCATTATGTACTCGATCATCCTGTCGGTGCCCCTCGTGGGTACCTACGTCGCCTTCTTCTTGTTCGGGGGTAACTTTCCGGGTACCGACATCCTGGCCAGATTCTTTATCCTGCACGTTCTCGTCATCCCGTTGATCATCCTGGGGCTGGTCGGCGCGCACCTCTTCCTTCTCGTACGCCAGAAGCACACCCAGTTCCCTGGTCCTGGTCGCACCGAAACCAACGTGGTGGGTTCTCCCATGTTCCCGGTCTTCATGGCGAAGACCACCGGCTTTTTGATGTTCGTGACGGGAGTCATCGCCCTCCTCGGCGCCTTCGCCCAGATCAACCCCATCTGGCAGTTCGGACCCTACTTCGCCTCGCGCATCTCCTACGCCGTCCAGCCGGACTGGTACATGGGATTCCTCGACGGGGCCCTACGCATCTTCCCGGCCTGGGAGTTCGCGAGTTTTGGGCACACGATTCCACTCGAGGTCACGATTCCCGCGGTGATCTTCCCGGGCATCTTGTTCACTGCAATCTTCGCGTGGCCGGCTATTGAGCGTCGTTACACCGGTGACAACGCTCTGCACAACCTCCTTGATCGACCCCACAACCGTCCGAAGCGCACGGCGGCCGGAGTGGCCGTCACGATGCTGCTCACGATGCTCTTCATCGCGTCGTCGACCGACGTCATTGCGAACTACTTCAAGATCTCTCTCAACACCGTGTTGTGGGCGATGCGAGTCCTCGTCGTCGTTATTCCACTGCTCTCCTACCCCCTGACCTACCGCATTGCGAAGGAGATGCAGGGGGTCGTCGGAGTCGGCAAGCGCAAGGTGACGAACGTGGTCGTTCGCACCGACGCCGGAGAGTACGTCGCGACGCCCGCTCCGGTGTACGTGGACGATGCTCACCACGAACTCGATCCGGTGCCGGTGCCCACCTTTATTGAGGGAATCGAGAGCGAGGCAACCGACGCACCGGACGCCCTCGAGACGGCTCCCGGAGTGCGACGCGTCGAGCGCTAAGTTTTAACCCTGATGAATGTTCGGCGCGCGATGGGGGCGAGTCTCGCCGTCGTTACTCTCGCCCTCGCGGCACCTCCGGCGTGGTCGGCGAGTTCCGGGACTCACGCAGCGAAGTTTCGAAACGAACCTCGGCAAGTCGGTTGGACCGTGGGGGTGACGAGCGCGCGCGGGGTCGTGAGTGATTACAAGATGGAGAACGTGGCCGGGGTCTGGTTCCGCGTCTTTCGACTGCGAGCTCGCACGGCGTTCCTGCGCTGGCACGTGGGTTCCCAGGATCCCCCCGGGGCTTGGGGGGCCGTTCCGGCCGACGCCGCCCCGGCGGTGGACTGGGCGAGTGAGGGCCTCGCGGGAGTCGTGGGAGTATTTAACGGTGGTTTCAAGGTCGGAGCGAGGGCCGGAGGTTCGATGGTCGACGGACTCACCTTCTCGCCCATGATTCGGGGAGACATGACCATCGGCATCGACGCCGCCGGTCACTGGCGCATGGGAGTCTGGGGCGCCACGCTTCCCTCCGGTAGTTTTCACCCCATCGCACTGCGTCAAAACCTGGGCCCCCTCGTTCTCGGGGGACGTCTCGCGCCCGCGGCGTCTCAGAACATCTTTGGGTGGGGCTCCCCACTCAATAATCAGCCCGAAGAACCCCGCAGTGGTCTCGGAGTCGACGCGGCCGGGAACCTGGTGTACGTGGCCACGATGTCGAATATCGGCCCCGTTCAGTTAGGTGAGGCCCTGATCGCGGCCGGGGTGAGAACCGGAATGGAACTGGACATGAACCCCTACTGGCCCATTCTCGGCGGATCCTTTCACGCCCTCCACTCTCCGGGACCCCTGCCGGTGCAGATTCCCTACTCCGAACACAATCCCGATATCTACTTCAATGGTTGGCAGCGGGACTTCTTCGTCGGCCTGGCCGAACCCAACAGCTGGACCTGTTCGTGGGTCTCGCCCGGACTCTCCGGCCACGGAGTGAGTCCTCAGCCCTTGCGCCTCGCGGGTTCGGGGTGCCCTCGGGCCTAATGTGGCCCGGCGCCGTGCGTAGCATGGTGCCGTGATCAACGACGATCCCGCGTGGCCCCGGGCGAGCGTTCTCTTTGTGGACCCCGCGCGGGCTCGACCGGGAGACGCCGGACTCCTCGGCGCGCATACGTGGCGTACCTCGGTGACGCCTCGCTCCGAGACCTCGACGCCCCGGGCGGTGCGAGACGCGTGGCGCTTCTACTCCACGTGGGACTACCACGAGTCTCGTGACCTCGCCGACGATATTCGCGTCGCCGACTACGGCGACGTTGGCGAACCCGACGAGGACGGATCTGACTGGACCGCGCTCTCGAATCCTCACCCCTTCTGGCTTCTCTACGGGGGCGATAACGCGCTGACCTGGCGAGCTCTGCGCGAACTGGCGGGCGAGCACCTGGCGGACTGGGCCCTCGTCACTCTGGACGCACACCACGATCTTCGAGACGGCCGGTCGAACGGGTCTCCGGTGCGCCAACTTCTCGAGGCCGGCCTACCGGGTGAGAACGTCGTCCAGGTGGGCTTGGCCGACTTCTCCAACTCCGCCTTCTACGCTCGCCGAGCCCACGAGGCGGGGATGTCGGTGGTGCCGCGACACGTCATCACCGAGCGAGGGATCGAGAGGGTCCTCAGCGAAGCGCTCGAGCGAGTGGCGACGCGTGCTCGGTGGATCTACGTCGACGTGGACGTCGACGTGGTCGATCGCGCCCTCGTTCCGGGTTGTCCGGCGGCGGCACCGGGGGGGCTCACCGTGGATGAACTCCGGCGGGGGGTTCGTCTTCTCGCCGCTCACCCCTCGGTGGCCGCGATGGACTTCACCGAGGTAGACGTCGAGCGTGACGCCCCCGACGCTCGCACCGTGCGCGCTGTCGCGCTCTTCACCCTGGAAGCCCTCGCCGGCTTTCGTAGGAGGAATTCATGACCGTCGTACTCACCACTCGTTCTCTCTCGCGATCAGACGTCGTGCGGGTCGCCCGCCGCGCCGAACCCGTCGAGATTGGCGACGACGCCTGGGCCCGGGTGCGGAGTTCCCGAGAGGGAATTGAAAGCATGGTTCGTTCGGGGATTCCCGTCTACGGAGTCTCGACGGGATTCGGATCGCTCGCGAACACCTTCGTCGAGCCGGGATCGCGTCAACAGCTCCAGCGCTCCCTCGTACGTTCTCACGCCGCGGGTCTCGGTGACTGGGTCGAAGACGAGGTCGTGCGGGCCATGATGCTGTGTCGGCTCACGACCCTCGCTTCGGGAGTCGCGGGCGTGCGTGCGGAGACTGTCGACGCCTACGCCGCTCTGCTCAATGCGGGAGTGACTCCGGGAGTACACGAGTTTGGCTCCCTCGGATGTTCGGGAGACCTCGCTCCCCTCGCCCACGTGGCCCTCGTGGTGATGGGGGAGGGTTGGGCTCGTTACCGGGGCGAAGTGCTCGAAGGAGCCCGCGCTCTCGAAGAAGCCGGACTCCGCCCGCTGACGCTCGCGGAGAAGGAGGGTCTCGCCCTCTTAAACGGGACCGACGGAATGCTCGCCCACCTCATCTTGGCGTTGGAGGACTTCGCTCAGCTCCTCGACACCCTCGACGCCGCGGCCGCCGTCTCGGTACAGGCGCTCCGGGGCACGGATCGGGTGTTCAGCGCCGAGCTCCAGGCGCTTCGCCCCCACCCGGGTCAGGCTCGTTCGGCCGAGCGGATTCTGGCTCTCCTCGCGGACTCACCGATGGTCGCCTCCCATCTCCACGACACGTCCCAGGTTCAAGACGCGTACTCCTTGCGCTGTGCTCCTCAAGTTCACGGGGCGGCGCGCGACACGTGGGCTCACGCGGCCCGAGTCGCCGACGTGGAACTCGCCTCGACGATTGACAACCCGTCGGTGCTCGGTGAGGGGCGTCTCTCGAGCAACGGGAACTTTCACGGAGCACCGGTCGCCTACGTTCTCGACTTTCTCGCCATCGCCAGTGCCGACGTCGCGTCGATGTCGGAACGTCGCACCGACCGGCTCCTCGACGTCCACCGTAACTTCGGCCTCCCCCCCTTTCTCGCCGACGACCCGGGAGTTGACTCGGGTCTCATGATTGCCCAGTACACCCAAGCGGCCCTCGTGAGTGAGATGAAACGCTGGGCGAGCCCCGCGAGTGTCGACTCGATTCCTTCGTCAGCGATGCAGGAGGACCACGTCTCAATGGGTTGGCACGCCGGGCGAAAATTACGCCGAAGTCTGGAGGCGCTGGCGAGAGTTGTCGCGATTGAACTCGTCGCGGGAACTCGGGCCATGGCCCTGCGGGGGTTGGACCAGGCCTCTCCGGCAACGCGACCACTGCTCGACCTCGTCACCGAGTTGAGTGGTCCCCCCGGACCGGATCGTTTTCTCGCCCCCGAACTCGCCGCGGTGGCTGAGGCAGTCAAGGACGGACGAGTAGCGCGGGCCGTGAATACGGCCCTCGGAGAGGGGGAGTAATGGACGGAGCACGCCCGGTTCGGGCCGCGCGAGGTAACGAGATGACCGCTCGGGGTTGGCCCCAGGAGGCGGCCCTGCGTATGTTGCAGAACAACCTCGATCCCGACGTCGCCGAACGACCCGATGACCTGGTGGTCTACGGTGGGACGGGTCGCGCCGCTCGAGACTGGCGCAGTTTTGACGCTATCGTTCGAACTCTGCGTACGTTAGGTGACGACGAGACTCTCCTCGTTCAGTCGGGCAAACCGGTAGGGGTCTTCACCACGCACGAGTGGGCCCCGCGGGTCCTGCTCGCTAACTCCAACCTCGTCGGGGACTGGGCCACCTGGCCGGAGTTTCGCCGATTGGAGGCGATGGGGCTCACGATGTACGGACAGATGACCGCGGGCTCGTGGATCTATATCGGGACCCAGGGGATTCTCCAGGGAACTTACGAAACCTTCTGCGCGGTGGCCGCCAAGCGGTTCGGAGGCACTCTCGCGGGCACTCTGACCTTGACCGCGGGGGCCGGAGGCATGGGCGGGGCCCAACCCCTCGCCGTGACCATGAACGACGGTGTCTGCCTGCTGGTGGACGTCGACCCCTCCCGTCTCCAGCGTCGTGTCGACACGCGATATCTCGACGAGTGGACGAGTGACCTCGACGAGGCCCTCGAGCGAGTTCTCGCCGCGAAGGCTCGCCGCGAGCCGCTCAGCGTGGGAGTCGTCGGTAACGCTGCCCGGGTTTTCCCCGAGATTCTGCGGCGCGGAGTCGAGGTCGACATCGTGACCGATCAGACCTCCGCCCACGATCCGCTCAGTTACCTACCCGACGACGTGGATCTTAAAGACTGGTCCCACTACGCCGAGACCAAACCCGAGGAGTTCACCGACCGGGCTCGTCAGTCGATGGCCCGCCACGTGGAGGCGATGGTCGGCTTCCTCGACGCGGGTGCGGAGGTCTTCGACTACGGCAACTCGTTGCGTGGAGAGGCGTTGAGCGCCGGCTACGAGAGGGCCTTCGCCTTTCCCGGTTTCGTCCCCGCCTATATCCGACCCCTCTTTTGCGAGGGGAAGGGGCCGTTTCGTTGGGCCGCACTCTCGGGCGATCCGAAGGATATCTGGCGCACCGACCAAGCGATTCTCGATCTCTTCCCCGACCAAGAACCCCTCGCTCGCTGGATCCGACGAGCTCAAGAGAAGGTCGCCTTCCAGGGCCTCCCGGCCCGTATCTGTTGGCTGGGTTACGGCGAACGGGACCGGGCCGGAGTTCTCTTTAACGACCTGGTCGCCTCGGGGGAGATCTCCGCACCGCTCGTGATCGGACGAGATCACCTCGACGCCGGTTCGGTCGCCTCGCCCTACCGGGAGACGGAGTCCATGGCGGACGGGTCGGACGCCATCGCCGACTGGCCGATTTTGAACGCCCTCGTCGCGGCGTCGTCGGGGGCTAGTTGGGTGTCGGTGCACCACGGGGGTGGAGTAGGAATTGGTCGCTCGATTCACGCCGGACAGGTCTGCGTGGCTGACGGGACGCCCCTCGCTCGAGAAAAGCTACTGCGCGTGCTGACGAACGACCCCGGCATGGGTGTCCTGCGTCACGTCGACGCCGGTTACGAGATTGCTCAACAAGTCGCCGACGAACGGGGGGTCCGCGTGCCGACGAGAGAAGAGGCGTGAGTCTTCTCGTCACCGGTGTGGGGGAGTTACTGACGAACGACCCCGAGCACGGCGTCGGCGCCGTCGGTCGCCGACACGACGCGGCCCTCGTTATCGAAGACGGACGAGTGGTCTGGGTCGGGGACGCCCGGAGAGCCCCGGCGGCCGACGACTTCCACGACGTCGAGGGTCGAGCGGTCATCCCGGGTTTGGTCGACTCCCATACTCACCTCGTCTTCGCCGGGGACCGGGCCGATGAGTTCGCCGCTCGACTCGAGGGGCGCCCCTACGACGGGGGAGGCATCTGGACCACGGTCGCCGCGACGCGGGCCGCCAGTGACGACGAACTGCGCCACGCCACCCGGGAGCGTCGTCACCAACTGGCGCGCAGTGGGGTGACCTACGTGGAGGCGAAGTCCGGCTACGGACTCTCCGTCTCCGACGAGGCCCGACTGGTGGAACTCTCGGGTGAGGTCGCCGACGAGGTGACCTTTCTCGGGGCTCACGTCGTGCCCGAAGAGTATCGAACGCGCCGAGAGGAGTACGTCACTCTGGTGAGCACCGAGATGCTCGGTCGAGTCCCCGGGGCGCACTGGATTGACGTCTTCTGTGACGCCGGAGCGTTTAGCGTCGAGGAGGCCCGAGAGATTCTTCTCGCCGGGCGCGCCGCCGGCAAGGGACTGCGACTTCACACGAATCAGCTGGCTGACCTCGGGGGAGCTCGGCTCGCCGCCGAGCTCGCCGTGGCGAGCGCCGATCACCTTACGTACGTGAGCGACGAGGATCTCGGAGCCCTCGGCGACGCCGAGGTGGTGGCGACGTTGCTCCCGGGAGCGGAGTTCTCTACCCGATCGCCCTACCCCGACGCCCGACGATTTCGGGAGCGGGGCGTCGTCGTGGCGCTCGCAACCGACTGTAACCCGGGCACCTCCTACATCACCTCGATGACTCTCGTGATTGCCCTGGCCGTGCGAGAGTGCCACATGAGTGTGGACGAGGCGATCTGGTCGGCGAGTGCCGGGGGCGCCCGAGCTCTCCGACGTAACGACGTCGGATCGTTGAGGGTGGGCTCGCGCGCGGACCTCGCGATTCTGGATGCTCCGCGGGTGACTCACCTCGCGTACCGACCCGGTGCGCCCCTCGTGCACGCGCTCTACCGTCGAGGTGTGCGCGAGTTCTAGGAGGGCGTAGGGCGACGGACCTCGACCCCGGGGGGTAGGGCGTCGCGCAGAACGTCGGCGAAGTGTTCGAAGAAGGCCGCCGCCGGGTGACGGGGCCGCCAGTAGAGGGCGATGTCGCGTCGAGGTACCGGTGCACTGAACTCGCGCACCACGAGTGAGGAACCGGGATCAGTACTGAGGGCGAGGCGCGGCAGCAGCGTGATCCCCACTCCCGCCACGACCATCTGGCGCAGAGTCTCGAGGCTCGTCGCTCGAAACCCGCGACGCTCGCGCGCTCCGGCCAGGTGACAGACCGACAGGGCCTGATCACGCAGGCAGTGACCCTCGTCGAGGAGGAGAACGTCCTCACCCTCAAGATCGCTCACCGCGACGCGCTCTCGGCGGGCTAGGGGGTGACCGGTGGGCAGAGCGAGGAGGAACTCTTCGCGAAAGAGGGGTACCTCCGTGAGGTCGGAGCGTTGGGGCTGAGCCATCAAAGCGACGTCCAGGCGGCCTTCTCGAACCTCGTCGACGAGTACCGGGCTCTTTTCTTCGCGCAGCAGAAGTTCGAGGCGGGGAAACCGCTGGTGGAGGAGGGGGACCACGTGGGGAAGTAGGTAGGGCGCCAGAGTCGGAAAGATACCGAGGCGCAGTGAACCTGCTTCGGGGTCTCGGGCCGCCTGGGCGAGCCCCTGAATCTCGTGGGTCCCGGCCAAGATCTCGCGGGCGGTATCGACCACTCGCTCTCCGACGGCGCTCAGGTGAATCGCGCGCGGGGTTCGTTCAATGAGTTCGACCCCGAGTTCTGTCTCGAGCTTCTTGATCTGGGTCGACAGAGTTGGCTGGGACACGAAGCAGGCCGCCGCGGCGTCACCGAAGTGCCGGTGATCGGCCACGGCGACCAGATATTCGAGGTCCCGGAGATTCACGAGGCGACGCTCGGAACCCTCTCGGAGTCCAGGCGAATCAAGTAGTCGAAGGCGGCGAGGGCGGCCTGTGCGCCGGAACCCAGTGCGACCACGATCTGCTTGTAGGGCGTGGTGGTGCAGTCACCGGCGGCGTAGACCCCCTCGAGAGAGGTGGCACCCCGTTCGTCGATCACAATCTCGCCGCGTGGTGTGCGCTCGAGTACTCCGTCCAACCAGTCGGTGTTGGGCACGAGTCCGATTTGAACGAACACGCCCTTCGCGTCGAGGCGCTGCTCGACTCCCCCGTCGCGGTCCCGGTAGATCAGGCCGTCCATTCTCTCGGCGCCGGTGATGCGTAACGTCTCGGCACCGGTTATTACCGCGATGTTCTCCCGACGCGCCAGAGCGCGTTGGAGGACGTCGTCGGCTCGTAGTTGGCGGTCGTACTCGAGCAACGTCACCGACGAGCAGAGGCCGGCGAGGTCGAGTGCGGCTTCGACACCAGAGTTGCCACCCCCCACCACGATCACGGGCTGGTCTTTAAAGAGGGGGCCGTCGCAGTGGGGACAGAAGGTCACCCCGCGGTTCAAGAGTTCGGCCTCTCCGGGAACGTTCAGGGTACGCCAGCGCGCCCCCGACGCGAGTACCACCGTGCGAGCTCGCACCCGAGCACCACTGTGTAGATCGAGGGTCACGAAGTCGTTCGCTCGACCCAGGCGGCTGACCTTTTCTCGCTCGATGATGTCGACCTCGTAGTCGCGGACGTGGCGTTCGAGGTCGCGCGCGAGAACGGGACCTTCGGTGCGGGGCACCGAGATGAGGTTCTCGATGGCCATGGTGTCGAGAACCTGTCCTCCGATACGCTCGGCGATGAGTGCGGTGCGTACCCCCTTGCGGGCGGCGTAGACGGCGGCGGCCACACCGGCCGGACCGGCCCCGACGACCGCGACGTCGTAGGGTTCGCGGGCGTCGATTTCGGCGGCGTGCGCGGTCGCGGTCTCGAGATCGAGGCGCTCGACAATGTCGGCGAGGGAGCTACGACCGCTGAGGAAGGGTTCCCCGTTCAAAAAGACGCTCGGCACCGCGAGGACGCCGCGCGCGTCGGCGCGATCACGAAAGGACGCGCCGTCAATCGCCACGTGGCGCACAGCCGGGTTGAGTACGGCCATCACGTTGAGTGCCTGGACCACGTCGGGGCAGTTCTGACACGACTGGGAGAAGTAGGTCTCGAAGAGCAACTCGCCCTCGAGAGAGCGCACGACGTCGGCGAGGTGTTCTTCGACCACGGGCGGGTGACCACCGACCTGGAGGAGAGCCAGGACCAGCGAGGTGAACTCGTGACCGAGGGGAAGGCCCGCGAAGCGAACTCGGGGAACGTCGTGGGGTGCGCCGACCCCGAAGGAGGGGGTCCACTCGTCAGCCCGCTCGACGACCTCGATCCACGGACTCGTCGACGCGAGGTCGTCGAGCAGTTCGCGCGTCGACGCCGAGGCCGACGAGTCGTCGAGGGAGGCGACGAGGTGCACGGGACTACTCAGTCGGGCGAAGTGTTCGCGCAACTGGGCCAGGATCGAGGTGTCGAGCACGGCGATTAGATCTTTCCGACGAGGTCGAGCGAGGGGGCGAGGGTGCTCTCGCCCTCTTCCCACTTCGCGGGGCAGACCTCACCCGGGTGGGTGCGCACGTACTGGGCGGCGCGGACCTTGCGCACGAGTTCGCTGGCGTTGCGCCCGATGCCCTCGGCGGTCATCTCCACCACCTGGATCACACCGTCGGGGTCGACCAAGAAGGTGGCCCGGTCGGCGAGTCCCTCGTCTTCGCGCAGCACACCGAAGTTACGGCTGATGGCCTGCGTGGGGTCGCCGATCATCGGGTAGGTGATTTTACGAATCGTCTCGGAGGTGTCGTGCCAGGCCTTGTGGGTGAAGTGGGTGTCGGTCGACACCGAGTAGACCTCGACGTCGAGCGAGCGCAGCTCACCGTAGTAGTCGGCCAAGTCACCGAGTTCGGTCGGGCAGACGAAGGTGAAGTCGGCCGGGTAGAAGAAGACGATGGACCAGTGACCACGCAGGTCCTGGTCGTTCACCGGGAGGAACTCACCGTTGTGGTAGGCCGTCGCGTTGAAGGGCACAATCTCGGTGTTGATGAGGGACACTATTTCTCCTGTTGGTCGGGTTGAGATAGATAGTGTAAATGGACAACGTGAAGTTCCATTTATCTAGTCGATGAAAAATTCCTATCGCGTCCATAGGCCGAGTCAATGGGCCCCACTTTCCACGGTGTCTGTCTCGCCCCCGGCGCTTAAGTTGAGGATATGACCAGTGTCGCCCCTTCTCCTAAAACCCTCGGCGAACTCCGAGACTCCGGATACCAGTCCATTCCGGTGCGCGACGAGATGCGCCGTAATCTCGAAACCCGGCTCCGGGAGGGGCGCCCCCTGACGAGTGCCGTGCGGGGCTACGACGAGACGGTTCTGCCCCAGTTGGAAACGGCCCTGCTCGCCGGTCACGACGTGATCTTGCTCGGCGAGAGGGGCCAGGCGAAGACCCGCCTCATTCGTTCGTTGGTGGAACTGCTCGACGAGTGGATTCCTATTGTCGCCGGCTCACCGGTGCGCGACGACCCGTTGAGTCCGATGTCGGCCTTCGCCCTCGACCTGATCAGCGAGCGAGGTGAGGACACGCCGATCGAGTGGATCTCTCGTTCCTCGCGCTTCGCCGAGAAGTTGGCGACCCCCGACACCTCGATGGCCGACCTGATCGGGGACATCGACCCGATCAAGGTGGCGGGCGGGCTCTACCTGGACGATCCCCGGGCGCTCTCTTTCGGACTCGTTCCGAAGTCGCACCGAGGAATCTTCGCCATTAACGAGTTGCCCGACCTCGCCGAGCGCATCCAGGTGGGGCTGTTGAACGTGCTCGAGGAGCGTGACGTGCAGATTCGTACCCACCTGGTGCGCCTGAACGTCGACGTGGTCGTGGTCGCCACCGCCAACCCCGAGGACTACACCAATCGAGGACGGCTCATCACCCCTCTGAAGGACCGCTTCGGTTCCCAGATAAGAACCCACTACCCCTTCGACATCGACACCGAGATCGAGATCATGCGCGAAGAGGCTCACGTGGAGGCGGCGGGTTTCGACGTGGAGATGCCCTGGTTCATCGAGGACGTCATCGCACGAACCTCCCACGTCGCCCGGGCCAGTCAGGCCGTTTCCCAGCGCTCCGGGGTATCGGTACGCCTCTCCATCGCCAACTTCGAAACGGTGGTGGCGTCGGCGACGAGACGGGCTCTACGTCACGGTGAGTCGGTCGTCGTACCCCGAGTGAGTGATCTCTCGGCCATGGTGCAGTCCACCCAGGGCAAGATCGAGTTCGACACGCTGGACGATGACGAGGCCGAGATAATTGTTCCGGCGCTCATCGCGCTCGCCCTTCGTCAAAGTTTCGCCGAGCACGTCGTCTTGGAGCACGCGTCGGAGATTCTCAGCGAGTTCGACGGGGAGGTGGTCGTGCGAGTGGGTGAGGACGTCGCGAGCGCCGAGTACCTCTCGACTCTCGAAGTGATGCCGGCGTTACGCGCGGCGGCACTCGGACTCGCTGGATCGGATCAGCCGGGGCCGTTGGCCGCCGCCGCCGAGTTCGTTCTCGAAGGGCTCTACGTCACGAAGCGGCTGGGCAAAGATACTTAGGGGGCTCGGGCGCTCTACCGGTCTCGGTGGAAGCCG
>JABEUS010000132.1 GCA_013044285.1 Acidimicrobiaceae bacterium | reverse complement strand
GTTCGGGGGAGGCTGACGGGTTCCGAGGGGTTACCTCAGAGATCCAGTGACGGCTCGTGACAGATGCGGTTCAGTGCGCGTCGGACGCTCATTCGTACGAGTTCGCGAAAGTTCGGCGCTTCAACCAGCCTGGCGCGCGACCGCCGCGGCCGCGGCCGCGGCCGCGTCGGGGTCTCCCAGGTAGCGGGCCTCGACAACGTCGAGAGTGTCGTCGAGAGTCATTCGGTAGGGAATCCCGGTAGGAATCTCGAGCTCGGCAATCTCGTCATCATCGATGTTCTCAAGGACCTTGCGCAGCGCCCGCAGGGAGTTACCGTGAGCGACGACGAGGACCGCTCCACCTCGAACACCTTCGCGACGCAAATCCTCGGCGATGACCTCACTGAAGTAGGGCGTTACTCGCGCCACGACATCCTTGAGGCACTCGGTGAGAGGTACGACTCCTGCGGGAAGGTCTCGGTATCGGGGATCGGAGGCGTTGGAGCGAGGATCGTCGGGAGCCATGGCCGGTGGGGGTACGGAGTAAGACCGGCGCCAGAGCTTGAGTTGGTCCATGCCGAACGTCTCGGCGGTCTCCTTCTTATCTTTGCCCTGTAGATCTCCGTAGTGACGCTCATTAAGACGCCAGGAGCGCTTGACCGGCAACCAGGGTCGACCCGCACTATCGAGGGCCAAATTGGCCGTACGAATCGCTCGGGTGAGGAGAGAGGTGTGGAGAACTCGCAAGTCCAGGCCGGATTCGGCGGCCAACAATGCTCCCGCCTCGCGAGCCTCGGTCTCCCCACGTTCATTGAGGTCCACGTCCTCCCAACCGGTGAAAAGGTTGAGGTCGTTCCACTCGGAGCGGCCGTGACGAAGAAGTATGAGTTCGGGCACTGTCCCATGGTAGTGACGGAGAGGTTCTGGCCAAAAATCTGAGTTGGGGAGCGTTCGACGTGGGCCGCGTAAAACGAGTTAGAGCGTCAGAAAGGCCTTAACTACGGAGGTTCCGGAACAACTCCCCCTGAGCGTCCCCCTCGTGGAAGCGGAGGTTGTCGCGTGTGATCGGGGAACTCGGGGAACTCGGGGAACCAACATCCGAAGGATTGATGAGGGGTACAACGGTCCCGCTCTCTCGGAGTGGACTGGGCCACCGCTTCTCGATCGGGTGTTTTGATCAGCGATATTACGTCCATCTCCGAAACTTAATAAGTTCTGACTCTTTTTTCTTGACAAGATAAGACTCAAGTCTTACCATGGTGCTCGTAGCAGTTAGCACTCGGAAGGTCCAAGTGCTAGCAAGGACGAGGAGAGTTTCTCATGGCCAAGGCTGTCGGAATCGACTTAGGCACCACGAACTCGGTGGTGAGTGTGCTCGAGGCGGGAGAACCCGTCGTTATCCCAAACGCTGAGGGCAGTCGAACGACCCCGTCGGTCGTCGGCTTTTCTAAGACCGGCGAGGTACTCGTCGGTGAGGTCGCCAAGCGTCAGGCCATTACTAACCCCGACCGGACGATTCGCTCCGTGAAGCGCCACATGGGCGAGGGTAATTGGTCGATGGACGTCGACGGAACTAAGTACACCCCGCAGGAGATCTCGGCGCGCATCTTGATGAAATTAAAGCGCGACGCCGAAGCTTTCCTGGGTGAAGCGGTGAGTCAAGCGGTCATTACCGTCCCCGCGTACTTCAACGACGCTCAGCGGACCGCCACGAAGGAAGCGGGTCAGATTGCCGGGCTCGAGGTCCTTCGGATTGTGAATGAACCGACCGCCGCCGCGTTGGCCTACGGGCTCGACAAGGGTGGCAAGGAGCAGACGGTACTCGTCTTCGACCTCGGTGGAGGCACCTTCGACGTGTCGGTACTCGAAATTGCCGATGGAGTTTTTGAAGTGAAGTCGACCCACGGTGACACCCAGTTGGGTGGAGACGACTGGGACGACGCCGTCATGCAGTGGTTGATTAAGACCTTCAAGGACACTGAAGGGGTGGACCTCTCCAGCGACAAGATGGCCATTCAGCGCCTGAAGGAAGCGGCGGAGAAGGCGAAGATTGAACTGTCCTCGCTTCAAGAGACCCAGGTCAACCTGCCGTTCATCACTGCGACGGCGGAGGGCCCGAAGCACCTCGACCTTAAGTTGTCGAGAGCCAAGTTCAATGAGTTGACGGCCTCCCTCGTGGAGCGCTGTCGGTCCCCCTTCGATCAGGCTATTAAGGATGCGGGACTCACGCTGGACCAGATTGACCACGTCATCATGGTGGGTGGATCGACGCGGATTCCCGCGGTGCAAGAACTCGTTCAGCGACTGACCGGAAAGGAGCCGAATAAGTCGGTGAACCCGGACGAAGTCGTGGCCGTGGGCGCAGCGGTTCAGGCCGGTGTCTTGAAGGGTGACGTTAAAGACATCTTGCTCTTGGACGTGACTCCCCTCTCTCTCGGAATCGAGACGAAGGGTGGGGTGATGACGAAGATCATCGAGCGCAACACCACGATCCCGACGAAGAAGAGTCAGGTCTTCACGACTGCGGACGACAACCAGCCGTCCGTCGAGGTGCACGTCTTGCAGGGTGAACGCGAGATGGCGTCCTACAACCAGACTCTGGGCAAGTTTCAGTTGGTGGGTATCCCGCCGGCACCCCGTGGAGTTCCCCAGATTGAAGTCACCTTCGATATTGACGCGAACGGCATCGTGCACGTGTCGGCGAAGGACACGGCGACGGGTGCTACCCAGTCGATGACCATCACCGGTGGATCTTCACTCTCGAAGGACGAAATCGACCGCATGGTGCGCGACGCCGAAGCGCACGCCGAAGATGACCGTCGTCGTCGCGAAGAGGCGGAAGTTCGTAACAACGCCGACGGACTCGTCTACTCCACTGAGAAACTCCTGACCGACCAGGCCGAGTCATTCCAGGGTGACGAAAAGGCCACCGTGGAGGCGGCGCTCGCTGAGGTGAAGACGGCTCTCGAGGGGACTGATCTCGCCGCGATTAAGGCGGCGACGGACAAGCTTCTCAGCGCCAGTCAGGGATTTTCCCAGCGTCTTTACGAAGAGGCGGCTAAGTCGGCCTCCGCGTCGACGCCGCCTTCGTCGGGGACGACGAGCGAGGAAGACGACACCATCGTGGACGCCGAGATTGTGGACGAGAAGTAGTCCATGAGCGAGCACTTCCACGACACGGAGTTCGACACTGAACTCAACTCCGAGGTGGCCGCGTCGGAGGACGCGGTGACCTCGGATATCGCCGACTTAGCCCTCGCCGAGTCTCAGCGTGACGAGTATCTCGGAGCACTTCAACGCCTTCAGGCCGATTTTGAGAACTACCGCAAACGGGTCGCTCGCTCGGCCGACGAGGCCGGAGACCGGGCAGTGGGATCGTTAATCCAGGCCATGTTGCCGGTACTCGACGCCTTCGACCTGGCGGCCAATCACTTCGGAGAGTCGGGCAGTGACGAAGCCGCAGCCTTTGTCCAGTCGCGGGCCCTCTTGCTCGACACCTTGGTGAAGCAAGGTTTAGAGCGGCTCGACGATGACGGCGTGAGTTTTGATCCCACCATTCACGACGCGGTGGCCCACGTCGAGGCGCAGGACGGATCAGCGGCCGTCGTGGACGGAGTTCTCCGAGCGGGTTACCGCTGGCGGGGAGCCGTGTTGCGGCCCGCCATGGTTCGAGTGCGCGGTTAGGCGAGGGGCGAGAGGACGGAATCCCATGGCCGAGAGGGAGTGGTTCGATACGGACTACTACAAGGTCCTCGGAGTCTCCGCTCAGGCGAGTGACGAGGAGATTACCAAGGCCTACCGGAAACTGGCTAAACAACATCACCCCGACGCGACCAAGGGCTCGGAGGAACGTTTCAAGGAAATCTCAGCGGCCTACGACGTCGTTGGTGATGCGGCTAAGCGCCAGGAGTACGACGAGGTGCGCCGACTCGGTCCCGCCGCCGCTGGTGTGGGGGCGAACGGGACCCGGTTCACGGGAGACTTCTCCGACCTCGGTGACCTCTTCGGAGGTCTCTTCGGGCAACGACGCGCCCGGGCTCAGCGTGGAGCCGATCTCGAGACCTCCCTACACCTCTCCTTTCGTGATTCGGTGAAGGGAGTCACGACCAGCGTCCAGCTCCCCAGTTCCCAGTCCTGTCACCTCTGTCAGGGACGGGGGGCGACGGCGGGGGGCTACGTCACCTGTGAGACGTGTCAGGGAAAAGGTGTCACCCAGGACAATCAGGGGCCGTTCGCGATGTCGAGTGTCTGTCCCGCCTGCCAAGGTCGGGGTATCAAGATCATCACAGCGTGCCCGGCGTGCCACGGATCTGGTCGAGAGCCCTCGTCACGCACGGTCAACGTTCGAATCCCGGCCGGAGTGGTGGACGGACAGCGAATTCGCCTCAAGGGTAAGGGTCAACCCGGACAACAGGGTGGTCCAAACGGCGATCTCTACGTCGATGTCCACGTGAGCGCCGACTCGCGATTCGCTCGTAAGGGTCGCCACGTGGTGACGACGGCGACCGTCTCCATTACCGACGCGATGCTCGGTACGACGGTCCAGGTAGCGACTTTGGACGAGCCGGTGACCCTACGAATTCCGGCGGGCACGCAGCCGGGGACCACGATGAGGGTCCGGGGGTACGGAGTTCCGTCGGTGGGTAAGCACCCCGCGGGAGACATCTTGGTGAGTATCGCGGTGACGGTCCCGACCGAACTCTCTCGACACCAACGTCACCTGGTGGAGCAGTTGGCCGAGTCGCTCAAGGAGGTGGAGTCGTGAGCGAACACTCCCGTCACGCCGTCTACGTCATCTCCGTCTTCGCCGAGATTGCTGGTGTGCACCCTCAGACACTTCGGAACTACGAGCGCTCGGGCCTGCTCTCTCCCCGGCGAACGCAGGGGGGTTCTCGACGGTTCTCAGACGCCGACTTGGCGGCACTTCGCCGTATCCAAGAGCTGACGAACGAGGGGGTCAACCTCGAAGGCGTCAAGCGGATCATGGATCTCGAGGCCGAACTCGAGCGCCTGCGCGTCGAGGTGCGGGACCTGCGGGGGGAGGTCCGTCGGGTACACGATGACGTTCACCGTACGTATCGTCGAGACCTTGTTCCCGTAAAGAACACCATCGCTCTCTTTAGTGACGCTCAGCATCCTTTTCCGAGGAGGTAAATCGTGACTCTCGATCCTCAACGTTGGACCGTAAAGACCCGCGAAGCATTCCAGAACGCTACGACTCAGGCCGCCGCCGCCGGTAATCCCGAGGTCGTGCCGGCGCACGTGCTCGCGGCGCTCCTCAACGACGCCACTGGAGTTGTCCGGCCTCTCCTCGTAGGGGCGGGACTAGATCCAACCGGCGTTGCCGCCGATCTCAGCGCCACTATCGCGCGGGAACCTCGCGCGGTGGGGGGTAGCCAACCGGCCCTCGCGTCATCCACTCGAGAGGGCCTGGAGGTCGCGGACGGCGTGCGCGCCGAGATGGGTGACGCCTACCTATCGGTTGATCATCTCCTCGTGGCCTTTGCGCACACTCTCGGCACGACGCGCGAAGCGCTGCTCGGGGCCCTTCGCCAGGTTCGGGGTTCGGCCCGGATCACGACGGACAATCCGGAGGAAACCTTCGCCAGCCTCGAAAAGTACGGACGAGACCTCACGGCTCTAGCCCGTGCCGGGCGCCTCGATCCGGTGATTGGGCGCGACGACGAGATACGTCGGGTCATTCAAGTCCTCTCGCGTCGGACGAAGAACAACCCGGTTCTGATCGGCGAACCCGGGGTTGGTAAGACGGCAATTGTTGAAGGACTGGCCCTTCGCATCATCGAAGGTGACGTTCCCGAATCTCTCCGAAATCGGCGAGTCATCGCACTGGATCTGGGTTCGATGGTGGCCGGAGCGAAGTACCGCGGAGAGTTTGAAGAGCGACTGAAGGCCGTGCTGAAGGAGATTCAAGACGCCGAGGGTGAGGTCGTGACCTTCATCGACGAGCTACACACCATCGTCGGGGCGGGTGCTTCCGAGGGGGCGATGGACGCCGGCAATATGATCAAGCCGCTCTTGGCTCGGGGTGAGTTGCGACTGATCGGTGCGACCACTCTCGATGAGTACCGTCAGTACATTGAAAAGGACGCCGCCCTCGAGCGACGGTTCCAACAAGTGTTCGTCGGGGAGCCCTCGGTGGAAGACACCGTGGCTATCTTGCGGGGCTTGAAGGAACGATACGAAGTTCACCACGGTGTTCGCATTCAAGACGCCGCCCTCGTGGCCGCCGCCACCATGTCCCAGCGTTACATCACCAATCGATTCCTCCCGGACAAGGCGATTGACCTCATTGACGAGGCGGCGTCTCGACTGCGGATTGAGATCGACTCGATGCCCACCGAACTCGACGTCGTCATTCGGCGAATTCGTCAACTCGAGATTGAGCGGGTGGCGCTCGAACCCGAAACCGATTCCTCGTCACGAGAACGACTCGCCAAACTGGACGAGGAGTTGGCCAATCTACGAGAGCACTCCGACGCTCTGGCGGCGGCCTGGCAGGCGGAGAAGAGTGCGATTAACAAAATTCAGTCAGCGAAGGGCGAACTCGAAGACAAGCGGGCCGAGGCGGAGAGGCTCGAACGACAGGGTGACTTGGCGGGGGCTGCGGCGCTCACTTACGGAGTCATTCCTGACGTGGAACGGGCCATTGGCCGTGCCACGGAAGAGTTGGCCGACCTTCAGCGTGACGGGGCATTTCTAAAAGAGGAAGTTGACGCCGAGGACATTGCCGACGTCGTAAGCCGCTGGACGGGTGTGCCGGTGACCAAGCTGCTGGAGGGCGAACTCGATAAGTTGGTACGACTGGAGAGTCTGCTGCACGAACGGGTCGTCGGACAGAACGAGGCCGTGGAGGCGGTGGCCAACGCCATTCGTCGCTCTCGCGCCGGGCTCGCCGATCCACATCGACCGATTGGTTCGTTTATGTTCCTCGGGCCCACCGGAGTGGGTAAGACCGAATTGGCGCGCGCCCTGGCCGAGTTTCTCTTTGATGACGAGCGGGCCATGGTGCGTCTCGACATGAGTGAGTACATGGAAAAGTTCTCCGTCTCGCGCCTCGTGGGGGCGCCCCCGGGCTACGTCGGCTACGAGGAGGGTGGGCAGTTGACCGAGGCAGTCCGTCGGCGCCCCTACGCCGTCATTTTGCTCGACGAGATTGAAAAGGCGCACCCCGACGTCTTCAATCTGTTACTCCAGGTCCTCGATGACGGTCGACTGACCGATGGTCAGGGGCGCACGGTGGACTTCACTAACGCGATCCTCATCATGACGAGCAATCTCGCGAATGACCCCTCCACCTTCTTTCGTCCGGAGTTCTTGAACCGCGTGGACGAGATCGTCCGATTCCGCTCCCTGAGCGAGGAGGATCTCACCGTGATCTTGCGCATCCAGCTCTCTCGGCTCCGTGAGCGTCTCGCGGCTCGTCACCTTCTGCTCGAGGTGAGTGACGACGCGGCGGCGACTCTCGCTCGCGAAGGGTTTGACGAGGCCTACGGTGCTCGACCGCTGAAGCGGGTCATTCAACGTCGCCTCGAAGACCCAATCGCGCTCGCCCTTCTCCAGGGGATTTACCACGACGGGGATACCGTGAGCGTGCACGCCGTCGACGGCGTGGTCGCGTTGCGATGAGTCTTTTAAACTCTTCGCTGTCGCGGCGCTATCGCTGTGCGGGAAGTGCCGCGAGTCGACTTCTCGTGAGTGTGGTGCTCGGAGTGCTCGTGGTGCTCGGAGTAGGGGCCGCGGGGGGATCTGGATGGGCGGGTTACGCCGGTCTCGTCGCCGGTCTGATGTACTTGGTCGTCTCGGGTCGTCGGGGGCTGGTGTGCGGGCTCGGGGGGCGGACCCCGGAGGAGTCGGAGCAGTCTTCTAGACTTAACGAGTAAGCCACCCGTCGACGAAAGGCTCCCCATGCCGGCAACCGTGGTCGTAGGAACCCAGTGGGGTGACGAGGGTAAGGGCAAGTTGACCGACTTGCTCGCCCGCGAGATGGACGTCGTCGTGCGCTACCAGGGCGGGCACAACGCCGGTCACCGGATCGTTGTTGATGGTGAAGCCTTCGCCCTTCAGTTGGTGCCCTCGGGCGTGCTCTATTCCCACATCACCCCGGTCATCGGTAACGGGGTGGTCGTCGACCCCGGTGTGCTCTTTGACGAACTCGACACTCTCGAAGCGAAGGGGGTAGACGTCTCGCGAGTAGTGGTCTCGGGTAACGCGCACCTGATTATGCCCTACCACCAAGAGATTGACCGGTTAACGGAACGTTTTTTGGGTAAGAACGCTCTTGGCACGACGAAGCGAGGCATTGGACCTACGTACGCCGACAAGGCTGCCCGCGTGGGCTTGAGGGTTCAGGACTTGCTGGACGAGAAGATTTTCCGTGAGAAGTTAGACGTGGTGCTCCACGAGAAGAACCTGATTCTCAACAAGATCTACAACCGACCCTCCGTCCTCGCCGACGCTATTTGTGAGCGCTACCTCGGTGACCTAGCTCCCCGTATCGCCCCCCGGGTCGCCGACACCGTGGGTTTGGTGCACGACGCGCTGGCGCAGGGACGTCGGGTGCTACTCGAGGGCGCGCAGGCGACGTTCCTCGACCTCGACCACGGGACCTACCCCTTCGTAACCTCGTCGAATCCGGTCGCCGGAGGTGCCTGCATTGGATCGGGTCTGGGTCCCCGGGACATCACCGACATTGTGGGTATTGCTAAGGCGTACGTCACTCGGGTGGGGGCGGGTCCGTTCCCCACCGAGCTCGACGGAGAGCTGGCGGAGGTTCTCGTTACCCGAGGCCACGAGTTCGGCACCAACACCGGTCGCCAGCGCCGGGTGGGGTGGTTCGATGCGGTCATTGCGCGACAAGCTCGTCGTCTGAACTCTCTGACCGGTCTCGCTCTCACCAAACTCGACGTTCTCGACGCCCTCGAGGAGATCAAGGTGTGTGTGGCCTACGAGGCTGATGGGGTGCGCTACGACTATCCGCCCTATCACCAGTCGGTCCTTCACGAAGTCACTCCGGTGTACGAGACGTTGCCCGGGTGGGGAACGGATATTACGGACGTCTCCACCTTCGCAGATTTGCCCGCCGCGGCGAAGGCCTACGTGCGTTACATCGAAGAGACCGTGGGCGTGCCCGTTACCGTCGTCGGGGTGGGGCCGGGCCGAGAGCAGTTCGTGACCCCCTCGTGAGCCGGGTTGTCGTCGTCGGGTCGGGAGCCCGCGAGCACGCTCTGGCGTGGGCTCTCGGGCGCTCGGCCGACGTCGTGGTCACTCCGGGAAACTCGGGAATGGCCGCCCATGGAATAGCGACGACGTCGGCGTCCCCCCTCGACCTCGAGGCGGATTTGGTGGTAATCGGACCAGAATCCCCCCTCGTCGAAGGACTCGCCGACGAGTTACGCCGACGGGGAATCGCCGTATTCGGTCCCGGCCTCGAAGGGGCCCGTCTCGAGGGATCCAAGGCCTACATGAAGGAGTTTCTCGCGGCGGCGGGTGTGCCCACCGCCCGATTCGGCGTGTTCGAGGATGAGAACGCCGCCGACGAGTTCCTGCGTACGATGTCGGCACCGTACGTCATCAAGACCGACGGACTTGCCGCGGGCAAGGGGGTGCTCGTCACCCACGATCTCGACGCCGCTCGAGCGGACGTGAGGGCGAAGTTGTCGGGCACGGCGTTTGGTGAGGCGGGTCGTCGAGTCGTCATCGAAGAAGCCCTCACCGGACCGGAGTGTTCGGTGATGGTTCTCGTGGACGGCGTTCGGGCTTGGCCGTTGGTGGCCGCCCAAGATTTCAAGCGAGTGGGTGAGGGCGACACCGGTGCGAACACGGGAGGGATGGGCGCCTACTGTCCCATGCCCGGGCTCACGCACGAACTCGACGAAGTCATGGAGCACATTGTGACGCCCACTCTGAGAGAGCTGGCCGCTCGTGGAGTGGACTACCGGGGAGTGCTCTACGCCGGAGTGATGTTGACCCCTCGAGGGCCGTACCTCCTCGAGTACAACGTTCGATTCGGTGATCCCGAGACCGAAGTCGTCGTCCGTCTTTACGAAGACACCTTGGGCCGAATCCTGGACGACTGCGCTCGGGGACGGCTCGAGATGCCCCCGACCAGCGCCCCCGGCGCCGCGGTGACTGTGGTCTTGGCCGCGCGGGGCTATCCGGAAGCTCCCGAGTTCGGGCACGTCATTGAGGGCCTCGGAGACGACGGTCAGCTGGCCGAGCCTCTGGAGGGCGTGGTGGTGTTCCACGCTGGAACTCGACGAGACGACTCTGGACGATTCATGACCCACGGGGGTCGAGTTCTCGCCATCAGTGCGCACGCCGAGACGATCGCCCTCGCCCGAGGGCTCGCGTATCGCGCGGTGGATCAAGTTCATTTTGAGGGGCGAGTTATTCGTAGTGACATCGCTCGTGACGTGAAAGAGGAGGAAGCATGATTCCCCGGTACTCCCCCCGAGACGTGGCGACATTATTTTCGGACATCGAACGTTTCGACACCATGCTCGAGGTTGAACTCCTGGCGGCCGAAGCCCTGAGTGAGTTGGGCGTGGTGCCCGCATCGGATGCGCAGGTCCTACGCGAGAGGCGGCCCGTCGTCGACGACGCCTTTGTACGAGCGGTAGAGGAGCGTGAGGCTGTCACGCAACACGACACGGCCGCGTTTGTGGACATCGTTCAAGAACGTGTCGG
>JABEUS010000023.1 GCA_013044285.1 Acidimicrobiaceae bacterium | reverse complement strand
GGCTGGACTGGTCGAGTTGCGCGAGGCCATCGCCGACAAGACGCTGCGCGACAGCGGGCTGCGCGTGAGCCCCGGACAGATTCTCGTCACCAACGGGGGCAAGCACGCCGTGGCGACGACCTTCGTCACTCTCCTCAATCCCGGGGACGAGGTCCTCATCCCGGCCCCCTACTGGACCACCTACCCTGAGGCCGTCTACCTGGCCGGTGGTCGTCCGGTCGCCGTGCCTACCTCGGTGGAGCGAGGGTTTCGAGTGAGCGTGGAGGACCTCGAGGCCGCCCGTACGGCGCGCACGAAGGTCCTCGTCTTTTGCTCTCCCTCCAACCCGACGGGTGCAGTGGTCGAGCCCGACGAGGTCGCGGCCATCGGTCGCTGGGCGGCCGAGCACGGAATATGGGTGATGGCCGACGAGATCTACGAGCACCTGGTCTACGGAGACGCCCGCCACGTGTCTCTCCCCGTCGTCGCTCCGGAGATTGAGGACCGCTGGGTGGTGGTGAACGGGGTAGCGAAGACCTACGCCATGACCGGGTGGCGCGTGGGGTGGATGATTGGTCCCGCCGACGTGATGGCCGCGGCGACGAACTACCAGAGTCAAACCACGTCCAATATTTCGAACGTCTCTCAGCGCGCGGCCGTCGCCGCGCTTCGGGGCGACCTCTCGGCGGTCGAGGAGATGCGCGGGGCCTTTGATCGTCGCCGACGCACGATGGTGGAGGCGCTGAACGGTATTGAAGGGGTCTCCTGCGTGACTCCCGAGGGCGCCTTCTACTGCTTCGCCGACGTGCGCGGACAACTCGGTCGAGAGATCGGCGCCGTGACGTCATCGAGTTCGGCGGAGTTGTCCGCCACTCTCCTCGATCAGGTGAAGATTGCGGTCGTTCCCGGCGAGGCCTTCGGGGCTCCGGGGTTCGTTCGACTCTCCTACGCCCTCTCCGACGACGACCTCACTGAAGGACTGCGCCGTTGGAACGAGTGGGCCACTGCTCGCTAGACGACCTTTACGCTGTACTACCCCTCCCGAAAGGATCACCCGTGGCTCGTGTACTCGTGACCGAAGAGATCGCCCCGAACGGACTCGACGAACTGCGTCGGGCCGGGCATGACGTTGACGTTCGCCTCGGACTGAGCCCCGAGGAACTGCTCGAGGCGGTGGTGGGTGCTCAGGCGCTCATCATCCGGTCGGCGACCCAGGTGAACGCGGCGACCCTCGAAGCGGGTCGCGACCTTGTCGTGGTCGGCCGGGCCGGAATCGGACTCGACAACGTCGACGTGACGCGGGCCACCGAACTCGGGGTCATGGTGGTGAATGCGCCGGTCTCCAACATCCTCTCCGCGGCCGAGCAGACGATGGCCCTCATCTTGGCGCAGGCGCGCAATATTCCCCAAGCGCACGCGGCGCTGATCGCGGGCAAGTGGGAGCGCTCGAAGTGGGAGGGTGTCGAGCTGCACGGCAAGGTGCTCGGCATCATCGGATTGGGCAAGATCGGCGCCCTGGTGGCCCAGCGGGCCTCCGCCTTCGGGATGCGCCTGATGGCCTACGACCCCTACGTCACCGAGGACCGGGCCCGTCACATGGGGATCGAACTCGTGGACTTGACGACACTGCTGGCTCACGCGGACTTCATCACGATTCACTTGCCGAAGACGAAGGAGACCACCAATCTCCTGAACGCCGAGACCCTGGCTCAGACCAAACCCGGCGTGCGCATCGTGAACGTGGCCCGGGGTGGCATCGTCAATGAGGCCGACCTCGCCGACGCCATTCGTTCCGGTCACGTCCACGGAGCGGCGCTCGACGTCTTTGCGAAAGAGCCCACGACCGAGTCCCCGCTCTTCTCACTGCCGAGCGTGGTGGTGGTGCCCCACCTCGGGGCCTCGACCAAGGAGGCCCAGGACAAGGCCGGAGTCACTATCGCCGAGCAGGTTCAACTCGCTCTCGCCGGCGACTTCGTCCCCTACGCCGTGAACGTGGCGGCCGGGGAGGTTTCGAACGTGGTGCGGCCCTTTATGGGGCTCGCGGAGATCCTGGGCCGTTTCATCGGGGGACTCCTCGACGGCGAGCCCGCAGACCTCGAGGTGATCTACCAGGGTGAGGTCGCCGGAGCCTCCACGACCATCTTGACCTTGTCCGCGCTGAAGGGACTTCTCCTCTCGACCGGTCACGATCAGGCCTCCTTCGTCAACGCCCCCCAGATGGCGGCCGAGCACCACATCACCTTCTCCGAGGTGCAAAACGTCGAGTCACCGGAGTACGTCAACGTCATTACGGTGCGCTCGGGCCACCACGCGGTGTCGGGAACTCTCATGACCGTGGGTACCCGGGTCGAGACTCGCATTGTCGCGGTCGACGGGCATAGCGTGGAGATTCCGCCGGCGGCATCGATGTTGGTGGTGCGTAACGACGACCGCCCCGGCATGATTGGACTGGTCGGGTTGGCTCTCGGTGAGGCGGAAGTGTCGATCACCTCGATGGCGGTGGGTCCGGACAAGAACTCGGGGACCGCTCTCATGGTCATGACTACGGCGACACCGACACCTAGTGACGTGGTCGAGAGCCTCCGAGGCACTGTCGGCATCAAGGACATTCACCTCATCTCCCTGAAGTAGGACGGTTCTCGTCGTTCGCGTCCTAGGACGCCAGGTGAGAGAGCACGGCTTCGGCCGCTCGTCGACCGGAGCGGAGGGCCCCCTGCGTGGAGGGAGTCGTGAGGTAGTCCCCGGCGAGGAAGATCTCTCCGAACTGGCTCGGGAGAGCTCGACCAGACGGACAGACCGGTAGAGCCCGCGCGATTCGGGTCACCTCAACGAGTTCGACGTCAGAGAGTTGCAGGTTGTAGAGGCGCGCCACGGTCTCGCGCACTCGCGGGGTCTCGTCGTCGCTCGCGACCGCGTTGCTCGCCGCCGCGAGCAGTGAGCGCCCGGGACAGCGTTCCGGGGCGACGGCGGCGAGGTCGAGGACGCTAGTGAGCAGAGTCGTTGGGCGCAGAATCCGAATCTCCGCTCCCTGGTACACCCGTGGGGTACGCCACCACCAGGTGGTCTGGCTGCGCCACGACGGTTCGGAGAGGCCGGGTACGAGTTGGGCCGCTCGGTGAGCGTCGGTCGCGACAACGACGCAGCGCGCGTGCAGCGTCTCTTCGCCGGTGCGCACCCACGTGGCACCGACCTCGAGTACGGGAGTCGAGAGGCGAACGTCACTCGCTACTAACCGGCTCGCCAATACTCGGGGGAGTTCTGCGAGACCGGCGGGCGTGGTGGCCGGGCGATCCTTCAAGAAGGATTTGAGGAGAAAGCGCACGTAACTCCAGGGCACCTCGAGTCCGTCGTCGAGAACGACTCCGGCGAGGAAGGGGGCGATGAGATCGTCGAGCACTCCCTCACTAATCCCGCAGCGACGAAAGCCCTCCCGCGCGTTCATCGGGTGAGCGGAGATGATGCTTCGGCTCGGGGCGGCGGCCGCGCGAGCGGCCCGCAAGAGTCCGACGAGATCTCTTGCTTTGAGGCCCGTCGAGCGTAGTGAACGCAGGGCCCGCAACGGGGCGTAGCGGGGGTCAACCACCTCCGCGTCGGGGGGACCCACGAAGCGCAAGACGGGAGCGAAACGGCGCCACTCGATCGCCTTCGTGAGTCCGGCTAAGCGCAGTTCGGGGTAGGCCGGATTCGCGAGTTGGAATCCCTCGTCGATAATCACGTCGTCAATCTGACGAGAGCGCACTCGACCCCCCACGGCGTCGCTGGCCTCGAGGAGGACGCAGCGACGGCCGGAGAGTTCGAGTACTTGAGCACACCGGAGTCCGGCGAGCCCGGCGCCGACGATGAGGACGTCGGCGTCCACGTATTAGGACCGGGTGATCTCGTCGAGGCGGGCCATCACCTCGTCGGTGAGCGCCTCCACCACGTCGAGGGCGGCCATGTTCTCGCGGACCTGAGCAACGCTGGAGGCTCCGGTGATCACGGTCGACACGTGGGGGTTCTTCACGCACCAGGCGAGGGCCAGGTGGGTCAGAGAGACACCCAATTCGTCGGCCACTACTTTGATCTGGGCGACCTTGGCGAGCTGTTCGGGATCGCTCAACATGGCGGCCAGCCACTCGTAGCCCGGTAGGGTCGCGCGCGAACCGGCCGGGATGCCGTCCTGGTACTTCCCGGTCAAGAGGCCCGAGGCCAGGGGAGACCAGATGGTGGTCCCGAGCCCGATGTCCTCGTAGAGGCGGGCGTACTCGTCCTCGACCCGAGTGCGGTGCAGCAGGTTGTACTGGGGCTGCTCGACGACCGGCTTGTGTAAGTGGTGGCGCTCAGCGATCGACCAGGCGGCCCGAATCTCGTCGGCCGACCACTCCGAAGTCCCCCAGTAGAGAGCCTGTCCGGAGCTGACCATGTCACTCATCGCCCACACGGTCTCCTCGATGGGAGTGTGCGGGTCGGGGCGGTGGCAGTAGACGAGGTCGACGAAGTCCAACCCAAAGCGCTCGAGGGACCCGTCAATGGCCTGGCGCAGGTACTTACGGTTGAGGGTGTTGCGCATGTTGGGGCCCTCAAGAATGCCCCAGAACAATTTGGTGGAGACCACGTACTCGTGGCGCTTCCAGCCGAGCTCGCGAAAGGCCGCACCCATGACGCGCTCAGACTCACCGCTGGCGTAGCCCTCGGCGTTATCGAAGAAGTTGACGCCGGCTTCCCGGGCGGCGTTCAGGCATTCTGCGGCCTGGGTGGCGGTCTCAATCTGGTTGGCGTTAGCGAAAGTAACCCAACTTCCGAAGGACAACACACTGACCTGAAGGCCGGCTCGGCCCAGGCGTCGATACTCCATGTCAGCCATAGTGACTCCTCACGTTGTTTGGTGAACGAGTAGAGAGGTTAGGCGACTTGACGGGTGGGGACGTCAGGCCAACTCTCCGTCGTGACCGGAGTGGAGGAGCGTTTCTTTACGAGGGCGATAATCCCGGCTACCGCGGCCAGGGCCGCGATGATGACGAGCAACCTCAGCGACACGCGTACGAACTTCATAATTCTGAGACTACTCCGTTCTTTCTACGCGTTGCGGTGATGTGTAGTATGAGGTCGTGACCAGAAACGTCGGCGGCCTTCTTCTTACCTAGGGGCGAGACCAGTCTCGCCCCACGCCCCCGCCTAGGCGGGGGTTTTTTGTTGCCCGCCGACCCTCTGATCGCGGAAAGGACATCATGCCTCGATCCCACCCCCAACAACCCAGTCCGATGCCCTTCGAGAAGTATCGGGCCACGGTTCCCGTTGATCTCCCCGATCGCACCTGGCCCAATCGGCGCCTCACCAGTGCTCCGATCTGGTGTTCGGTGGACCTACGAGACGGGAACCAGGCGCTGATCGACCCGATGGACCTCGAGCGCAAGCAGGCGATGTTCGACCACTTGGTCACGATGGGGTTCAAAGAGATTGAAGTCGGCTTCCCCTCGGCCTCCCAGCCCGACTTCGACTTCGTTCGCCACATCATCGAGAACGATGTCATCCCCGCCGACGTCACGATTCAAGTGCTCACCCAGTCCCGGGAGGAGTTGATTCGGCGGACCTACGAGTCACTCCACGGCGCACACCGGGCCATCGTCCATTTCTACAACTCCACCTCCACCCTGCAGCGGCGAGTCGTGTTCGGTCTCGACCGCGACGGGGTGAAGCAGATTGCGCTCGACGCGGCCCGCCTGTGTCGCTCTCTCGAGTCAACCTCTCCCGAGACCGAGTGGGTCTACGAGTACTCTCCGGAGAGTTTTACCGGTACGGAGTTGGAGTACGCCCTCGACGTAGTGAACGACGTGATCGAGGTCATCGATCCGTCCCCTGAGCATCCGATGATTGTCAATCTTCCCGCCACAGTCGAGATGTACACGCCGAACCTCTACGCCGACGCCATCGAGTGGTTCGGGCGCCACGTCGCTCGCCGTGACTGCGTTCTGATCTCCCTGCACCCTCATAACGACCGGGGCACCGGCGTGGCCGCCGCTGAACTGGGTGTGCTCGCCGGAGCCGACCGAGTCGAGGGGACCCTCTTTGGTAACGGGGAGCGCACTGGCAACGTGGACGTGGTGAATTTGGCCCTCAACCTGTTCTCCCAAGGGGTGGACCCCGAACTCGACGTCTCCGATATTGATAAGGCCCGCCACGTCGCGGAGTACGCCAATCGGCTGCCCATCCACGTTCGTCACCCCTACGTCGGTGAGCTCGTCTACACCGCCTTTTCCGGCTCTCACCAGGACGCAATCAAAAAAGGCATGACCGCTATCGGAGACTCCTACGACGTCTGGGAGGTGCCCTACCTCCCGATTGACCCGAAGCACACCGGACGGACCTACGAGGCCATTATTCGGGTCAACTCCCAGTCGGGTAAGGGTGGCGTGGCGTACTTGCTCGCGACCGAGCACGGGCTCGAACTACCGCGCTCGATGCAGGTGGAGTTCTCGAAGCGAGTCCAGCGAATGGCGGAAGAGACCGGTACGGAGATCTCTCCGGCCCAGATCTGGGATGTCTTCAAGACGACCTACCAGTCGGAGAATTCGACGCTTCAGCTCCTCTCGTCGGAGGTGACGACTAACTCCCAGGGAACCGTGATCACCGCGCAGTTGTCCCACGCCGGCGAGCACCTCACGGTGGTCGGTGAGGGTAATGGTCCGGTCGACGCCCTCATGGAGGGTCTCCGTCGCCAGTTGGGAGTCAACTTCACGATTCGGGACTTTCACGAGCACGCCCTCACCGCCGGTTCTCAGTCCTCGGCCGCGGCGTACGTGGAGGCCGAGGACGAGGGTGGCCGCGCGTGGTGGGGGGTGGGCCTCAGTTCGTCGATTCTCGACGCCTCCCTCGAAGCCGTGATCAGCGCCGCTAATCGGCGCCGGTAAGGGTCTAACCTCGAAGGGTGCGAAACGTCATCCTCTCCAGCGTGGGGTGGGTGGCCGTCGGACTCGGATTCGTCGGCGGATTTGTACAGTTTCGGCGGGTTCGAGAGCGGGGTAGCGACGGGGTATCTCTCGCCACCTGGACGCTCTTTTTCCTGCTCGGCGGGTACTGGATGGTCTACGGACTGGTTCGGGCCCACTCCGCGGTCGTGGTGTTGGGATCCCTGCTCGTGTGGCCCCTCCAGATCTATATCGTGAGCCAACTCGCTCCGTGGCGCCACGTTCGAACCGTCCTCACCGCCGTCGGATTCCTCGGAATCTTCTGCGTGCTTCCCGGACTCGTCGGTGGCTGGAACGCCTCGCTGGTGGGTTGCGGGGTGGCGATGACTCTGATTCGCACTCCCCAGATTCTTCAATTGGTGCGCAGCGCGGAGGTGTCGGGAGTGTCGGCGGCGTCGTGGCTACTGGGCGCGACAAACTCCGTGCTCTGGATTGGCTACTACTTCCTCACCCGTCAGCCGAGCGCGGAGATCGCCACCGCGATGGCGCTCGTGGCCAGTCTGGTGGTCGTGGGACTAACTCTTTGGCGACAGCGCAGTGAGTGGGTTCCCGCCTACGCGCTCTCCGACTAGGAACGTTCCTGGGTCCGAACGTGGCCGTCGCCGTCGAAGAGACCGGCGAGGGTGAAGTGGGCGCGAGAGGCTTCGAAGTCGTCGATCTCGGCGCCGCGACGAAGGGTCATGCCGATGTCGTCCCATCCGTTGAGGAGCCGCTCACGAATGGCCGGGTCGAGGTGGAAGGAACGGGTCCACCCGAGTTCGGGCACTTCGAGAGTTCCGCGCGCGACGTCGACGACGACGGCTCGTCGGGGGTCTTCGCGCAGGAGATTCTCGAGATGGGTGACGTCCTCGGCGGCTAGTTGGACCGTGACGAGACCCTGCTTCGAGGAGTTGTTGCGAAAGATGTCCCCGAAGGAGGGGGCCACCACGGCCTCGAAACCGTAGTCCATGAGGGCCCACACGGCGTGTTCCCGAGACGAGCCCGTACCGAAGCGTGGCCCGGCCACGAGGATGGTCGCGCCCTGGTAGTCGGCCTGATTCAAGATGAACTCGGGATCGTCTCGCCACTCGGAAAAGAGACCCCGACCGAACCCGGTGCGCTCCACCCGCTTCAGCCACTCCGAGGGGATGATCTGGTCGGTGTCGACGTCACTGCGGCCGAGGGGAACGGCGCGGCCCTCGACGATGTGAACGGCCTTCATGCCCCCACCTCCACGTCACTCGGTGTTGCGAAGTGCCCGACCAGCGCCGTGGCGGCGGCGACGGCCGGAGAGACGAGGTGCGTACGCCCCCCCCGCCCCTGGCGGCCCTCGAAGTTGCGATGGAGGTCGACGCGGAGCGTTGACCCGGGGTGAGTTGGTCGGGATTCATGCCGAGGCACATCGAACACCCGGGTTCGCGCCACTCGAATCCGGCATCTCGGAAGATCACGTCGAGCCCTTCAGCCTCGGCCTGGGTCTTCACCCGGTGCGATCCCGGGACGACGAGGGCCCGCACTCCGGGGGCGACTCGTCCCCGCTCGGCCACTCGGGCGGCCACGCGCAGGTCCTCGATCCGACTGTTGGTGCACGATCCGATGAAGACGACGTCGACGGGCACCTCGGTGAGGGCCGTACCGGCACTCAGTCCCATGTACTCGAGGGCGCGCTGCGCGGTCGCTCGCTCGTCGGGATCGGGGAAACTCTCCGGGGAGGGCACGACTCCGTGGACGGGGGCGACGTGGGCGGGGTTGGTACCCCAGGTCATATAGGGAACGAGGTCGCTTGCGTCCATGACGATCTCGGCGTCGAACGCGGCGTCGGAGTCGCTACGCAAGTCGCGCCAGTGATCAACGAGGCGCTCGAACTCTTCTCCGGAGGGCACACCAGCACGTCCGCGCAGGTACTCGAACGTGGTCTCGTCGGGCGCCACGAGACCGGCTCGGGCTCCCGCCTCGATGCTCATATTGCAGACGGTCATCCGCCCTTCCATGGAGAGCGATTCGATGACCGAGCCCCGGTACTCGATGACGTAGCCCGCTCCACCCCCGGTACCCAGGCGGCCCACAATGGCGAGAACGACGTCCTTCGCGCTGAGACCCTCGGGGAGCTCTCCTTCGACGGTGACGGCCATCGTTCGGGCCCGACTCTGGGGCAGCGTCTGAGTCGCCAGGACGTGTTCGACCTCGGAGGTCCCGATGCCGAAGGCCAGGGCACCGAAGGCCCCGTGGGTCGAGGTGTGAGAGTCGCCGCAGACGATGGTCATGCCGGGCTGGCTCACGCCCAGTTCTGGTCCTATGACGTGCACAATTCCCTGGTTCTCGTGTCCGCGCGGGAAGAGAGTGATACCGAACTCTGCGCAGTTCTCCTCCAGGGCCTCTAGTTGGCGTCGCGAGACGGGATCGGCCACGGGGACGTCGAGGGGGTCGGTCGGGACGTTGTGGTCGGCCGTCGCGAGGGTCCGGTCGGGGCGCCGAACCGTCCGGTGGTTGAGCCGGATGCCGTCGAAAGCCTGGGGGGAGGTCACCTCGTGGACCAGGTGTAAATCGATGTAGAGGAGAGCACCTTCACCCTCGGTCGCCGACACCAAGTGGGCGTCGTAGATCTTGTCGTACAGAGTCCGTCCACTCATCAGCGCAGCCCCACAATCTTCACCCTCAGTACCCCCGAGGGAGCTTCGTACTCCACCATCTCACCGATTTGGCGTCCGATGAGGGCCGCCCCGAGAGGAGAGGCGGGGGAGGCCACGAGGACGCCGTCGGGCTTTTCTTCGATGGATCCGATGAAGAACTCTTGGGAGTCGTCCTCGGAGTCGCCGTCGTAGACCACCGCCACGATGGAGGCGTAACTCACCTCGGTGGCCTCTCCGTCGCGCTCGACGATTTCGTGATTGCGAATCACCGTGTCAATC
>JABEUS010000131.1 GCA_013044285.1 Acidimicrobiaceae bacterium | reverse complement strand
CGTCATGAAGTGCCCACAGGTGCCCAAATCATTTCGTGAGGTGCCCATAGGTGTCCGGTTCCTCCCGCGAACCGTCCTCTAGAGCAAGACCTCGACCGGCTACCGTGACGGTGGAAGAGGAGAGTGATGGAGATTCATTCAGTCCAGCCCAGTCACCCGGGTCAAGCCACGACATTTACCGGCTTGGTATGGCGGACCCCTATTCACGAAGGTTCAGCTCCGGGGTTCCTTTCTCTCAATCTCATTCACTTCACGCCCGAATCTCGAACGGCGTGGCACACCCACGACTTCGGACAGACCCTGGTCGTGGTGGAAGGTGAGGGAGTCGTGCAGGTCAGAGGGGCCCGGGCACACTGGTTAGGAGCCGGTGACGTGGTCGCGGCGAGTCCCGGTGAAGAACACTGGCACGGCGCTGACGGGGAGCACTTCATGGTTCACTACTCGTTGGTGGAGGGTCACCCCGATCGACCAGCCGTCCAGTGGGGTACCCACGTCAGTGACGGTGAATATCAGGCCGCACTCGAACAACTGGGAGAAAGCTAGAAAACGACGCTCGACACGATCTGGGCCATTTGTGGCGGCCAGACGTGGACTCCACCGATGTTGGTGCGAAGCGTCACCGTCACCTTGTTTCGGCAACGTAGGTACCGGGTGACCCGCACTGCTCCTGTTCCCGTCGTGACGGGTCGAGTGGCGCAGTGATTCATCGTCGCCCAGAAAGCCGCGGTTTGGGGGGCACCCTTCACGTTCGCCCCCCCTCCAAAGACACTCGAGAAGTGGCCTCCGTTGTAGGGAAAGACCGTGTCGGACGTTCCCTCAATCGCCAAGACGGAGATAGGTCGAGCGGGGTGACAGTTCGCCGCCACCGAAACCGGAATCGGCCCCTCAGCGGGGACAATAGCGGAGAGTCGCGACGACAACCGGCAACCCAAATACTCCGCCATCAGAGCCCCGTTAGAGAACCCCACCGCCACGACGCGGGATGCATTGATTGACGTGTGCGCCTCGAGGTACGAAATCATCGCGTTCGTGAAACCAACGTCGTCCACCTTCGCCTGTGCGGCAGGATTGTCGTTGAGTCCGTCATTCCACGAATTCTGATATCCCTGAAGAAAGGCCACCACCGCGCCACGGGCGGCGAGAGAGGGCAGATTCGTTCTGGTCACACCGGTCATCGCGTTGTCGGTTGCCCCGTGATACACGAGCACCAGCGGGTGCGGGGTTGACCCGGTCGGAATGTAGACGTAGGCCGAACGCTGACGTCCCTGCCACGTCAACGAGACCCAGTGAGTCCCCGCCGAGAGCGAACTCGACGACAACCCCGAGGCCACGGGAGCCACCAAGCCGATGGAGAGGAGGGCCAGTACTATCAGCCAGAGTCGACGCATACCTACTGTTCTACCCGCCCACGATGGTCACTAGCTCATCGACTGCTTTAAGAATCCGTCTCAATCCGTCGTGCGAATCGGTAGAACCGGCCACTGAATACACGTGTCCGTGGTTCCCGTCACTCCAGTGCAGCACATCACCGAGCGATCGATTCAACATAATTTGGCCCACTCCGTCTACTGCGCCGAGGTCGTCCAAACCTTCCACTCCCGCGAGGAGCTGGACGTCCTGGGGGGCGTGAACGTAGAGCAGGTAGGCGAGACCCTCGGGGGACGCCATTTCCATCAATGCGGGATTCACTCCGAGAGCCAGTTCCATCGCTGCGCCGAGGTAGTCCCGTCGGAGAGCACGCTCCACCATCTCGGGTACTCCACCACCGATTCGTCCGTTGACCTCGATAACGACTGGCCCCGACGGAGTGAGCTTGACCTCCGTATGAGTGCACGCCCGGTCGACGCCAATCGCCCGGATGGCCCGCCCGGCTGCGTCGAGGACGGCCCGCTCATCTTCGTCGGAGAGTTCGGCGGGGATAAAGAAACCAGTCTCTCGAAATGGCCACGCCGGTGGAGTTCGACCGGTCACGGCGATGTGACACGGGCTCCCGTCAACGACGACACTCTCTACCGAGACGTACCCCGCGAAGCCCTTTCCCGCTCGATCAGCGGAGGCGTCCGGAATGTAACTCTCCAACACGAACTCCCCCGACGCGCCTTCCGCGCTGAACTGCTCGAGGCGACCACGGAGTTCATCGACTGACGACACCGGCTCGGTGAATCGACTGGCCTCACCCACGCGCGGTTTGACCACCGCGGGAAAACCGACGCGGGCGAGGTCGGACTCATCCAGATTCCGTGTGTCAATGACACATCGTCGCGGCACCGCGAGTCCGGCAGCTTCGAACGCCGCTCGCTGACGGAGCTTGTCGGTGAGTGTGCGTGCCACGTCGGGTGAGTGAAATGGAAGCCCGAGACGACGAGCGAGATCGGCGGTCCGCACGAGATAGGTGTCCGCGAGAGTCAAGATTCCGTCGGGACGGTACTGCTCGACGAGGGTGCTCGCCGCCTCGACGTCCAGACCCGCGAGATCCACCACCGGCCCCGATCGCGCGAGTAAACGGGTCATCGAACCGGTATCGGGGTGGGTGGAATCAACCAGCCACAGGGGAGTCGCCCGACCCCGTAGGGCTCGGGTTAACGACAGGGTTGCGAAGGACCTGGGGTGGTAGTAGTAGGCGAGGAGAGGCCCGTCGGGCCGCTCGACCAAGGTCATCAGATCTCTTTGGCCACGAGGAGAAACTGAGCGTTGTCGTGAAGAAATCGGTCGTTTGACACCATCACGAGACCACCGTGAGCATCCCTCACAATTCGCTCGACGGAGAAGGGACCCTCGCGCTTGTAGCCGATGATTCCAGTCACCTCGAGTGCTCCAGTCGCCACCTTCGCCGCCAACTTCGACGTCGTGACTTTGAGGTTGCGTAGTTGAATAGTCATAGGGCCGTTCTCCAAACTCCCCTCTTCACGGAGCAGGTCCAGTCGATTCGCCGCCGTCTCGAGCAAAGCGCGACACGCCTGGACGTCACCGGCCATCTCGGAGACTCGAAGAGCGCCCGGTGGCACCGTTCCAATGGCCTTGCGAGCAGCGGCGCGAACAAAAGCGTGGGCGCGGCCCACGGCCGCTTCGGCGAGACCCACCCACGCGGCGGATAAAATGAGCTGGCGCATTTGACCCGCTCCGTCGTTCGCGACGCTCGAGAAAGGCACCGGGAAGACCAGCTCTTCTCGAACTCGCGCACTCACGCGATAGCCCCGAGAGCAGGTTCCCCGCAGGCCCATCGTGTCCCACGCCGACGTGGGTTCCAACTCGTAGTCCGCCCGCTCGACGAGGGCGTAGACCATGTCAGTTTCGGGCGCGGACTCACTTCGGCGAGCCATCGACAGAAGCGCGTTCGCGTGCGATCCGTACGAAATAGCGAGACAGTCCTTCTCCCACGTCCAAGGAGACGCGTCTCCTCCAAGAAAACTCTTGGAGCGACTGACGTCACCACCGCTACCCACCTCGGAGTTAGCGTTGGCGAGCAACATCTCACCTCGACCCACTCGGGCCGTCACCTCTCGCAGGGCGTCGGTATGTCCGTGGCGGACCAAATTAAACGCCTCGATCAGGTGCATGGCCAGCACCAGGGCGCTGGAGGCGCACTCGCCCGCCATTACCCGAACCGCGGAGGCGAGTTCGGGCAACCGGGCGCCCCCACCGTCTAACTCACGCGGCACAATGGCCCCGAGGAGACCGGCCTCTCGCATCGCGTCCACCGCTTCGATCGGGAATCGTGACTCTCGGTCCACCGAATCGGCGTGAACTCGGGCCACGTCCCGGGCTACGTCCCGGGCTCGCGTCACCACCTCGTCAACCGTTGTCGAACTCACTCGCTACTCTCCTCTGCTCTCGTCGACACCAACCACGGGGCGGTGATCTCAACGACAAAACTCTCCAACTCACGCATCGTCTCTCGACGGGCCTCAATACGTCTCATACTGTGATCCAACCCGTCGATCACTCGGACCGAGTAACCACGAGGATGGTCGATCCGCCGCGTTCCCACTCGACTCCAGCGCTCGTGATCGTAAAACGGCGTACGGTCCTCGTCGCAAGAAATTACCTTCACGGTAGTTCCCCGGGCGGCGAGATCGGCCAACTGATTCCGTCGCCGAGAAGGGGGTAGCAACCACTGCAGGACCAACCATCCCCAAGCCCAGGGCCAACGAAACGACAACATGAGGCGTCGCGCTCGACGTCCCAGCGAACTCAGAGCTGGGACGGGCGACGCAACTAAATCAACCACGAAGGGGAAGGAGTCAAGTCCTACCGGGGGATTAATGGCGAAGAGAGCCCCCGCCCCACTCTCCAGCGCACTACGCAATCCGTCGTAGGCCCCTGAACAGAATGTGACGTAGACCACTCTGGAGGAGTTCACTCCTAGATGGTTTCTGACCTGTCGGATGTCTTCTCGCCACTCCGGGAGATAGATCCTCAACCCCTCGACCCCATGCTCGCCGTTGACGACCATCCCGGAAAAATCAAATCGGGCGCACCGTAGTCCCGCGGCCGCGAAGGTGCGAGCCATCTCCACCCACGTTCGTGCGGGTCCCCAGTGATTGTGGTAACCGTCAGTCACGAAGAGTACGAGGGGGGAGTCGCGATTTGCGTTCTGAGCCGATTCTGTCTCTACGACGAGCAGGCGTCGCTCACCCACGAGTTCCACGGACTCTCGCACGGAGGAGGCGTTCGCCACCTCGATGGTGGTACGTAACGGGGGCCACGTCCACGAGTGGGTCCCGCGTACACCGCTCGACAACTCGTCGACAACGACGCCGAGGGAGTCCATCGGCAGTCGCATTTCCATCGTGTCTACTTCGAGAAGACCTGTTTGCCCCTGCGCATCGACGATGCGCACGCCTCGTTGAACCCAGTCCTGCTCAGTGGGTCCATCGAGAGGTCGGTCAACGCGTCGCAGAACGAGATCGGGCAGACGAGTGTCGCCCTCACGCCACGTTCGCCAAGCAGACATGACTGGTCCCACCGATGGCGGAATCGGAAACTCGTCGTTCTGGCCACCCCGCGACTCGGTGTGATGAGAGGCTTCGTGCAACATCCCTAACGCACGGTTCTCGCGGATCCAGTGGCGTCCGCTGGTGGAGGGATCCCACAGCACCACCCGATCGATCGACAGCCCCGCCCGTAGCGCTTCTCCCACCACTGCGGTACCCAGTCGCATGCCCACGACGGCAACCCAGGGAACCCCACCCTCTCGCACCCACTCGACCGCGCCGCGAAGACTCGATACCCAGTCCGCGACGTCTAGTGGGTCACCCAGTGAACCGGTCGAATCACCGGTACCCGGATAATCCACGCGTACCGTCATCAACCCCGCATTCGCTAACTCCTCAGCCAGCCGACGCCACAGCCCCACGAGAGGGACTGCCTCTCGACCAAACGACGTGGCAACGACCACCGCACCGCGAACCTGCTCACCGTCGGGCAGGGCCACCCACGAAAAGAGAGATCGTCCTTCGACGTCGATCCATCCAGGGAAGTCCCGCACCACTAGTCCTAGAGGCCGAGCCGGGCCGCCACGTCCGTGGGCCACGACGACACTTCGACACCGTGTCGGCGAAACAGGGCGAGCGCCGAGCGCTCCAGACCCACGGCGAAACAAGCACTCTCGGCTACTCCGGTCGATGTGGTGATAGCGAACGATGTTCCAAAATGATCCTCGTGATAGTTCGCCGAACTAATTGCGTTAGGGGTCTCCTGGGCAATCGGCGCCACAATCTCGAACTTCAACTCCTTCTCGAGTTGACCTTGACTCATCATCTGGGAGGCGCGTCCGAAGAAGGGATCGTTGGCAGCTTCTGCTTCGACCACGAGACCGAGTGAACGATGGGCGTCCAGTGCACGTTCGAGCCAAGCGTCACGAAAGGCACGAGCCTCTTCGGGCGTCCCTACGACGACGAACTCCTGCATCCGGAAGGTCTGCATGCGAGCGGGATTGTCACTCGGTTCGTGACGAAAACACGTCGCCGAAATCTCGTAGTGCCCACCGCCGGGCGGCATCTGGCGACCGGCGAGGAGCGGGTAGAGCCCGTGGCACGCCGCGGGGCGCAGCGCGAGACCGGTGGCGTCGAGCTGTTGCCACCACTCACCCCCGTCGTGCGCAGTGTCCGCCAGCGTCCGCGCCTCTCGCGCGTCCCCGTGAAAACCGTCGAGGAGACCCATGAGTTGGGGGAACGACTCTACGTAGTCGGTGTCGACCAGGACCTGAGCCGTCGTCACCGGGGACATTACCCATCGCGGGCTGTCGTAGGGGTCGAGGGAGCGAAAGAGGGCTTCGATGCCGCTCACGACATTTTCGAAAGCCCCCCCGCGGTGATAGAGGCCGGGGGCTCCTCCGTCAGCCAAAATCCCGTGTTCTATAAGTTCGTCGCGCAGATTACTCACGCGGAGGCCCCTAGACCCTCGAGGGCGCGACGAATCGACGCAACACTCTGAAACGTGGACCGCGTCAGGAGATCATCGGGAAACTCGACCTCGAAGGCGTCCTCGAGGGCCAACATGACGTTGACGCTCGCGTGGGAGGACAAGCCCATCTGATAGAGATCGTCATCCACTCCGAGTTCGGCGGCGTCGACCGCCAATTTCCCGTGATCGGCTAACACCCGCCGAATCGTCTCGTCCATCTGCCCTACTCCTCTTCCTCACCAATGACACAACCCCACGCTCGACCACCGCTCAGTGACACGCTGGCGACAATTCGACGAAGTCGAGCACGCTCGGACCATCTCAACGCCGCTCCCGACAGTTCGATCGCCACACTTGCTGAACCGAGCTCGACTTCAATATCCCTCCATCGTGGCACGTCATCCGCCACTCGAAGTACCTTCAGCATCGCTTCCTTCACGACGAAGTGCTGAGCGACGACCTCGGGGGTGACGATTCTCGACTCGCCGGCGCGGTCACACTCTCGTGGACTCAAGATGCGACGGAGAAAGCGTTCCCCGAACCTTTCCACGGAGTGGGCCACCTCCGCGACATCGAGGACATCGACACCCACTCTCACCAGAACTCCAGTCGCTAACGTCCGGGGATACCCTGGGGGAGCATACCGAAAATGGTGCGGGTCGGCGAGAAGGATATTCTCAGAATCCCCGTTGACGAATCTCCCCGAGAATTCTACGAAGTTCCACGGTGGTGCGATCGGCCCGCGTATGAACCTCCTCGGTGAGGTCGAGGGGCATCGAAAAATCGCGGTAGCGGGCCTGCAGAGCCAGGTCCTCTTCGATAACCGCAATCTCGAAGGCCACGGCCTCGTCCATTCGCTCCCGGGAACCACCCACATCGTTACGCCATAGGGAGGAGTAGATCCGCACCCACTCGTCATCTTCGGGAACGAGGAAGAATCCAATGACGTTGCGGCCCCCGGCATCGAGAAACTCAATATCTAGTTCGAGGTGGTAGGGCGCCACGTAGTGATAGGTCAATCGTCGGCGTTGAATTAGGGGTCGCTCACCACGGGCGACGCCGGGATCCTCTCGATTCGCAAAGTCGTGCTCGTACACCGCACGAAACCCGTCCCCCATCCGTTCGACGTGGTAGGTCGGTACTATCCGTTCTTCCTGTGCTCCAAAGGTCCCTCGGTGCACAAAGGGAAAGTGGGCAACGTCGAGGAAGTTGTCCGCGAGTAGCCCAGCGCTCGCCCGAGCCCGCATGACCGGGAGGTCACCCCGTTGGAACTCACTCAGTGAATCAACGGAGACCTTCGGCGGGTCCGCCCAAGGTGACTCGAGAGCAACGTAGACCATGTGATGACTTTCGTACACGTCCGCTGGTCCGGTCAACTGAGCCCGTGGTGGCACCGTCGCGCCGTCACCGAGAGCCGGAATCTCCACGCATCGTCCGGTCGAGTCAAACAGCCATCCGTGATACCCACACCGAATCCGACCTTCTTCACACCAACCCGACGTCAGGGGGGCCCGCCGGTGAGGACACCGATCAGCGAAGACGCGCACCCTTCCTTCTTCATCGCGCCAGGCGACCCACGACTCACCCATGAGGCGGTACGCGCTCGGTGTATCCGTGACCTCGTCCGATCGACAGAGCACCTGCCAGGTCCGTCGGTGGGATGGTTCGCAGTTACGGAGGGGCTCCATTGGAGAATCGTAGGACAACTCGACCAGCGGATTCGCGTTGCGCCCGTCCTACGTACTGCGCAGAACCTCACTCAAGCGACGGTAGTCATCCTCGGAAATCTCTCCCCGAGCCAAGCGTTCTTGGAGAATCTCGATGGCCCGCACCGAAGTTTTCCCCGAAACCGGTGGGGCGGGTGGAACGTCGAGGGGTGCCGAGTGGGACCACCATCCTCGATGACGGGGCCGCAACAGTGAAACCACCACGAAAATAATTGCAATCCAGAGAGCCATATTGACGAACCCCAGAAAAATCCACCCGGGGCCCCCTCCGTGTCCGTACCAACCAAACATCACCGTCACCTCCTAGAGATGGGCCTACTTCTCACCCTACGCACCACCCCTAAAGGGGTCTCCCAACTCCCCTAAGAATTCATCTGGGCCCGTGTCTATTGGGAAGCAATCCCATTATTGTCGGGTCATGACCGCCGTGGCTGCTCCGACCAGGACTGAACGCGTGCGAGCCGCCTTCAGTCCTCGAGAATGGCGACGGCTCGGTGTGATGTTCGGTTTCGTCGTCTTCTTACATCTCGTGGGATGGGGTGGTCTCATCTTTGCCGCTACTCGCCACTACAACCTGGGGGGAGGCAAAGTCTTCGGAATCGGCACCGGGATACTCGCCTACACCTTGGGCATGCGTCACGCCTTTGACGCGGACCACATCGCCGCCATTGACAACACCACTCGGAAGTTCATGTCCGAAGGTAAGCGTCCGATGTCCGTCGGGTTCTTTTTCTCTCTCGGACACTCCTCGGTCGTCTTCGCCCTGACCGTTCTCTTGGGACTCGGCGCCCGTGCCCTCGGAGGGCAGGTCCGCAATCCCAACTCGGGTCTCCACCACTACGGTGGCCTTTTCGGCACCATCGTGTCGGGCGGTTTTCTCTACATCATCGCCATTTTGAACCTGATCATTCTCATCGGTATTATTCGCCTCTTCATCGAAATGCGTCAGGGTCGCTTTAACGACACGGAACTCGAGAAGCATTTGAACGCTCGAGGGTTCATGATGAGATTTTTTGGGAGATTCGCTCGCTCGGTAGACGCACCGTGGAAGATGTACCCCATCGGCGTGTTGTTTGGGCTGGGCTTCGACACCGCGACAGAGGTTGCTTTCCTCGTGCTCGCCGGGACATCCGTGGCCGAGGGCTTACCCTTCTGGGCCATTTTGACGTTGCCCATCCTCTTCGCGGCTGGCATGAGTCTGCTCGACACGATTGATGGTTCCTTCATGAACTTCGCGTACGGTTGGGCCTTCTCGAAGCCGGTACGCAAGGTGTACTACAACATCACCATCACCGGGCTCTCCGTTGTCGTGGCCCTGTTCATCGGCACCCTGGAACTACTTCAGGTCCTCACCAGTGAGTTCAAACTCACCGGGGGGCTCTGGTCGTACGCGGCCGCCTTCAATATCAACTCTGCGGGTTTTGTCATTGTGGGTCTCTTCGTCGGCATTTGGGTACTGGCCCTCGGTTACTGGCGATACGGGCGGGTCGAGGACCGGTGGGAGAAGGCTGCCCTACGGGCTCAAGTCGCCCGCGGCGAAACACCCAACCTCAGTCAGGCGGGCATCACACTCGGTAAGGTCTCGGACCCCTTCGTCATCGACGAATGAGCAACGAACGGGTCTAGACTCGTAGTGCTCGCCCCGATCGAAAGTTCTTCGTGTCCGCCCGTCGTCTCCGCCGTCGCCCTCCCCGACTCGCGCAGGGGATTCTCGTTTCGGTCATCGTGTTTCTCGTAGTGGGAGTGTTGCTCGTCGGGGTACCCGGCGCACATCGCTACTTTCATTCCCAGGGCGGATCCATTTCGGGTTCATCAACAACATCCCTGACCACGTCCACTGTCGGTGATCTCTCCGTCAACTCCCCGGTGACATCTCCCGCCATTATCGCGGAGAATGCGAAACCCGGAACGACCGCGTGGCGAATCCCCGCGAGCGTGTCACCCACCCAGATTCAAGGGTTTGCCACCACCACCTCGGCCGCCCCCGGGTCGGTCGTAAACCTCTACGTCACCTCACACGTCGCTAGCTACCGCGTGGAGGCTTATCGCATGGGCTGGTACCAGGGCAACGGTGCGCGCCTGGTGTGGGAATCGCCCCAGGAGACGGGAATCGTCCAGCCTCCGTGCTCTCTCGATACGAGCGTCAACATGGTGTCGTGCGCTAACTGGGGTCTCTCCCTTTCCGTACCAATAGGTCCGGCGTTCGTTCCGGGCGACTACCTGTTGAAGCTCGACGGAGGACCCCAAGCCCAGTCCTACATTCTCCTCACCGTCTGGGATCCCCTCTCCCACGCCACCTACGTCATTATGAACCGCTCGCTGGTCGAGCAGGGTTGGAATACCTTTGGGGGGTACTCCTTCTATCGGGGGCTCGGCCCCTGCATTATCGACTCCTCCAGCTACCCCGTCTGCAATCGCGCTCGAGTCGTCTCGTTCGATCGTCCCTACGACACCTCGTACGGATCAAGTGACTTTCTCACCAACGAATATCCCCTGGTCGCGCTCGCCGAACGCGAGGGGCTGGACGTGACCTACATCACGGATATCACCCTCTCGGAGCACCCCACCCTCCTGGCTCAGCACCGCGCCCTCCTTAGTCTCGACCACGACGAGAGTTGGACCTACGCCGAGCGTCTCGCGGTACAAAACGCCCAAATGGCTCACGGACTCAATGTGGTCTACTTCGGCGCGGCCGCCATGGTTCGCCACGTCCGCCTCGAGCCCTCCATCCTCGGTCCCGACCAACAAGAGGTCGACTACCGCAACTCCTACGAGGACCCCTTGTGGGGTCGGGGGAACCCGATGCAGGTCACGGGTAACACCTGGGAAAGCCCACCGTCCAGTTGGTCGCCCGTCGTCCAGATTGGCAGCCAGTACTCCGGGTATCTCAGTCCCGGGAACTACGTTCCGATGACCGTGTCCGATCCGACCTCCTGGGTCTTTGCCGGGACTGGGCTGACGAGTGGCGCCACTATCCCCAACGCGATTGCCTCGGACGTGAATCACGTGATTGCCTCGAGTGCCACCCCGGCCAACCTGGACGTTCTCGCCCATTCGCCGATTCCGGCGTCCGCGGGAACTCTCGACGGTATCTGGGGGGGCTACTCCTATTCGGACATGGTGTACTTCACTCTGCCCTCCAAGGCCGGAGTCATCGATACCGGAAATAACGTGTGGATCGGTGATTTGATTCCGTGCGCCACCTCCAGCGCGTGCCCCTCTGCCCTCGTGACCCGCATCACGGAGAATATTCTCGCCGGCGTCGGGCACGGACCCCTCGGCGCCATTCACCCACCCCACCCCAACCTGACCTCTATCGTTCCTTACGGGAGTTGAGTTAAGGATCCGTTGACTACGCTGACTCGAGTGACCTACTCACCCGATCCCCAGCGCTACGAAACTATGGCCTATCGCCGTAGCGGACGGAGCGGTCTCTCACTGCCCCTCATTTCGCTCGGACTTTGGCACAACTTTGGAAACGATCGGCCCCTCGACAACCAGCGGGCCATTCTGCGCCGCGCCTTTGATCGTGGAGTCACTCACTTCGACCTCGCTAATAATTACGGCCCTCCCTACGGGTCAGCGGAGGAAAACTTCGGCCGCCTCCTGCGAGAGGACTTCTCCTCGCACCGCGACGAGTTGGTGATCTCGACGAAGGCCGGGTGGGATATGTGGCCGGGCCCTTACGGCGACCTCGGCTCGCGCAAGTATCTGATTGCCAGTTGTGACCAGAGCTTGAAGCGTATGGGTCTCGACTACGTGGACATCTTCTATCACCATCACTTTGACGCCTCGACGCCACTCGAAGAGACCATGGGAGCGCTGGATCACATTGTTCGTTCGGGTCGAGCACTCTACGTGGGCATCTCCTCCTACTCTCCCCAGCGCACCCGCGAAGCCGCGGCGCTCTTGAGGGAGATGGGACACCGTCTCCTTATTCACCAGCCCTCGTACTCGATGCTGAACCGTTGGATCGAGGACGAACTACTCGCGGTTCTCGACAGCGAAGGGGTGGGCTGTATCGCCTTCTCTCCGTTAGCCCAGGGGCTCCTAACTGAGCGCTACCTCCACGGAGTTCCGGAGAATTCGAGGGCGGCCCGGGGTGACTCTCTCGATACTGGAATGTTGAGTGACGATAACCTGAGGCGCATCCGCGGCCTCGCCGATATTGCCCGGCGTCGCGGTCAGAGCCTCGCTCAGATGGCCATCGCGTGGGCCCTGCGCGACCCCCGAGTGACGTCGGTGGTTCTCGGTGCATCCTCCGTCGCCCAACTCGACGAGAATCTTGATGCACTGAACCACCTCGACCTGTCGGACGAGGAATTAGTAGAGATTGATCAGTTCGCCCAAGAGGGGCATATCGACCTCTGGCGCAACGTCGCGAGTCAGTAACCTCATCCCCCTAGACTCGCGTGTCGTGAGACGAGCCCTTCGGCCCCTGCGGGTCGGCCTGGTAGCCCTCGCCTGCCTCTGTGGCCTTCTCGGCGTCATCTCCTCCTCGGCTCACGCGTCGTCGACGCTCTATCCGGTGGGCACACCACGGGCCGGCGATGCGTCAGGCTTAGGCGAGCCCGCGACCACGGCACTTCGCGGCTATCACCTGACGTATTTCACCCACTTTCCCGGTTCCCGTCTTCCCAGGGGTTGGTCTAGCTTCTCGGGCGTTCCAGGAGGCACCGTCGGCGATGTCTTTTCGCCCGCGCACGTCGTGGTGTACCAGGGAGTACTGCGACTAAAGACCTACCAAGATCCGCGGTACCAGAATCGTTGGATTACGGGCGGGGTCTGTCAGTGCGCCCGACCCTTCACCTACGGAGCGGTCTTCATTCGTTCCCGGGTCACCGGCCCCGGTCCCAACTCAGCGGAGCTTCTCTGGCCCCACTCCAACGTGTGGCCACCAGAAATTGACTTCTACGAAGACTTGGCCCAACCCGCCCTCGCGACGCAGTCAGTTCACTGGGGACCACCACACCGGATGGAGACCTACCAACTTCGTCACTTCAACGTAGACGCGTGGCACACCTGGGGGGTCATTTGGACTCCTCGGTCGATTACCTTCACCGTTGACGGTTACGGATGGCACCGAGTCGACTCGCCCACGCCGATTCCCCACGTACCCATGGACGTCAATATCGAGCAACGGACCAGCTGCGGTACACATAACGCGTGCCCGTCGAGTCCTCAGTCACTCCTCGTCGATTGGGTAGCGGTCTACCAGCCAATCAGTATCAAACACTCCCGGAAGTAGTTAGAGCCGTCGGAAGGTCTCGACCCAGTCAATCTCAACCGACTCCGGAGTCGACGGACAGGCGTAGTTCAGTGCGCACCACGTTTGCTGCTGCAGGTGGAGAGTCATCGGAACGCGCGGGATGGCGCTTCGACTCGATACTCGTCCCCACTCCACCCCGTCCAACGTGAAGGTAATCGACCGAGGAGTCCAAATGACCCCCCAGGTGTGCCAGCGAGTCATGTCGACTCGCACCTCACTGTGACGCTGCGCGTTGCGCGATCCGAAGTGAACGGTCGCCATCGAGTGAGAGGTCGGTCCGTACGTCTCAGTGAAGTCGACTTCGGGGGGCCACCCCATCGTCGGCCAGAGCAATCCAACGAACGTCGCCCCGGGACCGCTCAGACGCGCTCGTACGAAAAAAGCTCCGTAAGTCTGAGGGTGCTGACACGCACAGAGCCCGCCGGTGACCCATCGACCTCCGTAACCAGCGTCGCGCCAGGCGTTCAGAGTTAACACCCCTCCAGACACGCGAACATGGGATGGGGACCACTGCGCCCCGGGATCGCCGCCCGGTTCTCCCGCGAAGAGGGACCATTGATTCGAGAGATAATTCGAGCGAAAATCGTCCACGAAGACTCGACGAAACCCGGGGAGCGCACTCGCCCGCAGGGGGGCGAGACCCGAAGGTTCGCTCGTCGCGATTACCCCGGGGGAGAAGGCCACCACCGCGCAGTCACGACCCTGGGCGCAGATTCTCGCTGTCGGAGCCGCCGACGCCGGAGTGACCGCAACAATCGGGCCCAGGAGGGCCGCCGCTGATATTCGAATGAACGTGAGTCGCATTGTCATCGGTGTTCGAACCTGCCTTCGTACTTCGGGGGGTAGTGCGACCAGTAACTCCGAATTAACTTGCCTAGTCTAGGTCAGGCCGTTATCCGTTCCCGAGGGCACTCATCAGACCGTTGCGTCACGCCCCCTTCGGTAGGCTTAAACAATGTCCCCGCGTTTACGCCGGTCGGCCCCCGATACTGGTCCGACCCAATCTCATCGTGGGTCGACTCCCCCTGCGCTGACGCGACTTGTCGTCGTTCTTGGTGTGCTCGAGGTCATCCTCCTCGCCAGCGACAACCACTCGGTCGTGATTTACTACGTGGGACTCCTCTCCGTGAGCGTGGTACCGGGATGGGCTCTGGTCAGCCCCGTCCGTCACCTCGACCCTCCTCTGCGCTGGGCCCTCGTTCTCACCATGTCCTGGGCGTCACTCCTCGTGGTGGCCCAAGTTGCCTTGACGCTTCATCACTGGCACCCCCGCCTGCTCGTCGCCCTCGTTATGTTGCTCTCGAGTGGGGCCCTGGTGGCTCGAGATCCACTAGTACGGGGCAGATCCCGTGCATAAGTTCTTCTCACACCTGCCGATCAATCTTGGGAATGGACTCCCAGTCGCCGTACTTTTTATGGCTGTCATTGCTCTTATGACGGTGCGAGTTTTTCAGTCCCTCTTCCTCCACGCCACTCCCCAGGAACTGCGTCGTGCGGATATCTGGACTCTCGGACTGCTCGTGCTGTTTGTTGTTCTCATTGTTCTGAGGTTCCTCGCCTATGCCTACGCCTAAGAGACTGGAGAAGTTCCTCGCGCCACCCCTCCTCGTCCTCGTGAGCGCGGTCCTGTGGGGAGTCGCCATCCTTCACGCTCGCCACACCGCGATGGGTCCCTACGGCTTAATCTCCCAGATGAACTGGGCGTTTTACCTGACGCTCACCGTTCTCGGAGTAGCGGCGGCACGCGAACTCACTCGAACGCCGTTGCGCAGCCGCGCCCTCTTGCTCATCACCGTTGCTCTCGTGGTGGTGCTATTCGGTACCTCACCAGCCACCACCCAAGTAGCGGCTTTGACCGACTCGTACGTGCACACCGGTTTCACCAGTTACATCATCCAACACGGTGCCGTACTCGAAAACTTTGACGCCCGATTCTCGTGGCCCGGGGCCTTCGCACTCGGTGGATTCGTGGCGCAAGCTGCGGGAGTCTCGACCACACTCTCCTTCCTCAAATGGTTTCCCCTGGTCATCGAACTCGCCTACCTCGCCCCCCTCTGGGCCATTGGACGAGCCTCCGGTCTCTCACGGCGAACGGCCTACCTGGGCACGTTGCTTTTCTATACGGGCAACTGGATCTACCAGGACTATTTCTCACCCCAAGCCCTCAATTTTCTCTTCTACCTGACCCTGATTGCCCTCGTTCTCTCCATGTATCGACCTCTTCGAGCCACAGTGCTTCCGCGGTGGCGCCGAGCACTCCACACGTGGCGACTACAACGAATCTTGGGTCTCGACACGATCTCCACGATGCGGCCACGAGGCGAGGTCGCCTTGCTCGCGATGGCCGGAGTCCTCGTTTCCGCGTCCGCGGTGTCGCACCAGTTGACGCCTTACGCCATGGTGCTGTCGCTCATCGCACTCCTGGGGGCTCGTCGCCTCGGACGCCCCGAATTAATTGTCTTCACCGGAGCGGTCACTCTCGTATGGCTGAGCCTCGGTGCGTACAACTTTTGGGTGGGGCATCTCTCGCTGATTTTCGGTTCACTCGGTTCGGTGGGTTCGACTCTCGGATCGAATGTGAACAGCCGGGTTTTCGGCGCCTCCTCCCACCTCCTCGTCGTGAAGTGGCGAATCTACGCCACTGCCCTGATGTTCCTGCTAGCCGGTATCGGTGTACTCCGTCGAGCGACTGACGACCGCTCGCTCGAACTCCTCGCCGGGGCCCCTTTCGCCCTCCTGCTCGCTCAGAGTTACGGTGGAGAAGGGCTTCTTCGAGCCACGCTCTTCTCACTCCCGTTCACTAGTCTGCTGGCCGCTTCGGCCATTCTCCCCCGCCGTCACGGAACTGTGGCTCCGTGGATACCGTGGCGGCCCTCGCAACGCTCGCGCTTCGCCCGTCCACTGCTGAGCGTGACCATCGGAGTCCTCGTCGTCGCCACGGGTATTCTGCTGACCTTTGTACGGGGGGGTAACGACTACTACGAGACCTACACCTCGGGAGAGTTCCAGGCGGTTCGGTACCTAGATGCTCACGTCCCTACGGGGGGACTTGTCGGAACGTTCTCCGCCTACGTTCCCCTGGGCGCCACCGGGCTCACCACCTATCGGGTGTACATCGCCGTTTTGTACTTGGACACGTCGGTCGCCACCGACCTCACCTTGCTGGAACGTCAACACCCCAACTATCTCCTCCTTTCTCAATCGGAAGAACACTGGGGAGAAGTAGTCATGGGCTACCCCACTGGGTGGGAAGCCACGGCCGAACAGGTGCTTCTTCACCACCACTACCGCGTCGTCTACCACAACGCCACCGCCACCGTCCTACGCCGAGTCACTCCGTGACGACCTGGAGCCCTGACGAACTGCTCACTCACGAAGAGTGGTTGGCCGGCATCTGGCGTCACCACTTACATCGTGGAGCGAACCCCGTCGCCGACTTCTTCGCGCAAGGTGGTACCGCCGCGAGTGCCGTCGCCATGCTCTCCGAGATCACGGAACATTTTGGTAGTGCAGTAACTCTCGAAGAGTTTCGACGAGATTCTTCGCTCCAGGGGCTGGTTAGGCGCCTCGGAGGCTCTCAAGTAGGCGAAGAACTCGTCACCCTTCGCTCCACGGGATCACGTCCGCCGCTCTACCTCGTAGCGGGGGCCGGTGGAGTGGCCCTCCAGTTCTGCGCTCTCACTCGTTCACTGGGTCCCGATCAACCCCTGATGGTCTTCCAGGGTCGCAGCATGGTGACCCGCCACGCTCCCGAGTACTCCCTCAAGTCCTACGGGCGCCGAATTGCCCGAGAGATTAATCGTCTCCAGCCGACCGGTCCCCTCATTCTCGGCGGCCACTCTCTCGGTGGGCTCGCAGTACTGCACACGGCCCACGAACTCCGTCGACGAGGGCGTGAGATCGTGCTCGTTGTGACCCTCGACTGTTTCCCGGGCCCCCACATGTTGCCGCGGGCCACCCGCGTCACGTCCCAGGCGGCTCAGAGGCACGTAAAACGACCCGAACTATCGGTGCTCGTCCAGATGGCCCTCGCGGGCTGGTGGCGCTTTCCCACACCCATCCAGTGCCAACTTCATTTTCGAATCGGGGTCGCCCGCTGGATGTGGGCAAGGCCAGCGCCTCCCTGGGAGGGCCACACCACGGTGATCGCCAGTCAGTGGGAGGCCGACTACGTCGCCCAGACGTGGCCCTACCTAGCGCCACGGCACCTCGACATCGTGGGCGTGCCCGGAACCCATACCTCCATGCTGTCCGTAGAGCACGTCGAGGCGACAGCGGACGCTGTGCGTACCAGCATTGAACGGGTGCTCGACATCTCACCCGACTAGGCCGGGCGAAACTCCTCCACCCAGTCCACCACCATCGACGTGGGTCGAGTGGGGCACTCAACGTTTTGTGAGCACTTCGTACGCTGCTCGAGATCAAGTCTCATCGGGACTCGCGGGATTTTGTAGGAATCCAAGGTTTCGCCCCAGATGTGTCCATCTAAGGTCAGGATAATTTTGGTGGGCGTCCAGATGACCCCCCAGGTATGCCAGGCCAGTAAGTTGACGTGCAGGAACCACTGCTGAATTCGATTCTGCGAAGACCAGTGAACGGTCGCGGACGTGAGTTTGAGACTCGGGGACTCATTGAAATCAATCTCCGGCGGCCACGTATTGGACTCGGGCCACAGAAGTTGAGCCTCGTTCGGCCCCGCCCCCGTCACCCGCGAACGCACAAAAAAAGCACCGTACAGTTGGGGGTAACCACACGAACACACACCGCCCGTAACCCACGCACCCTTGAAGGCGGGATCTTTAAAGGTAGTCAGGGTGAGTACTCCGTGAGCGACACTGACGTGAGCCGCACCAAAATGACCTCCCGGATCTCCGCCCGGTACACCGGTAAAGACATCCCATCCCGTCGGAACCGCAGAACCGACAAAATCCTCTACGTAGCTTCTCGCGTATCCGGGTAGGGCGAGGGCTCTCAGGGGCCCGTAACCGGAAGGCTCTGTCGCATTCGGCACACCCATCGAGTATTGGGCCGCGGGCTGAGTCGTCGTGGTGACCGTCCGCGATCTCGGTCGAGTGGCGACAAAATACGAGGTCACCACGAGAGCAGTGAGCAGCACGATGACGAGAGGAATCCGGGCGAGGTGCCGGGCTCTCGAGTGATGAGAAGGCCCATTAGGTACTGGGGACATCGTCGCCTCCACGGGCCAATGGTAGGGGCCTAACGGGGTCGACCGAAGACACGTAGTAGGTCGGAGTCAAGCCGGCGAACTTCCCGACGGGCTTGATAGTTCCACCACGGACCCCAGAGAGCCCCCCGCCACTCGAGGTACTTCAAGTCCCCGGGGTAGGTGACCTCGCTCGTCGGCGAACTCTCCCGCCGTGACTGATCGAGGTGCGCAATCCCCGCGAGGGCTCGACGAGCCATACGCCAGATATGGCGAGGGTCCCGAGAAATCAATTCGGCGTACACCGCGGTGAGCCCCGCCCCGTAACCCACCACTTGGCGTCGTAACGCCGCGTCAGTGGTGCGGTGACGGTGACGCACGATTGCGGACGGGTCGAAGCACAAAGTCTCTTGCGCGAGGGCCAGGCGTAAAAAAATGTCGAGATCCTCACCACCGCGAGAAGGCGTTCCCGTTCCCAGGGACATCGAGAATCCCCCCCGTTCGAGGAGAGCGCCACGGCGAAAGGCCATGTTGGCACCAGCCCCAAATCGACCGGCCGCGTAGGGGTACAACGGGTCAGTACGACCAATCTCCGGAGTAATAACTTGGAGTGAGTAGTCCCGAGAAAAACCCCCGAAATACTCTTCGAACCAGACTTGGGCCTGGTGTTCCATTTCGGCGGGTAGAACCAGTCCCCCCACCGCGACAACGTCAGGACTGCGAACGAATCGCTCACCCAGTGCCCGCAACCAGCGCTCATCAACTAGCACATCGTCGTCCGTAAAGGCGACAACCTCTCCACTGGCGTTCAGAATCCCCCGGTTACGAGCAGCTGAAAGACCTGGGGTCTTCTCCCGCACGACGGTCACTGTCGCCCCGCCCTTCGGCATCGGCGCGAGGAGCAATTCCGGTGCATTATCGCCTCGACGATTGTCCACGACGACTACATCAAAGTGTGGGTAGTCGAGTGTCGTGATACGGCCCAGAACGTGATTGAAGAGGTCGGGGTCTTCGTAGATCGTGCAGACGACCACGGTGATGTGGGGAAGAGTGGAGTCACTCAGGGGAGCGTCACGCGTGCCCTCAGGAGATGAGTGAGACGGAAACTCTGACGGAGACCCCCAGGCCACGACACCGTGGTCTACCGACACCACCCGGCGCGCAACCAACTGCGAATCCCGCCAAATCTCGACCCAGGCCGAAGTCGTTTCAGGGTCCTCCACGATGACTTCGTTGAGTGACTCTTCCAGGTTCACCCGCACCATTGGAAGAGGACGCCACCCTCGAACTGGCTTCTCACCACGCAGTTCTTCGGGGTGACGACGAATCGCCCACGTGCCCCGGAGTACTCCGAGCGCGGCCACGACAGTTCCCGCCACTATACGAGCCACCCGCTCCGCACCCGCTCTCGGACGCCTCGGTATCAGGGCCAGAGAACGAAGGATGTCGAGCGGCAATGCCCTCATCGCGTGCTGGCGCTCCGCCGACAGTCCATCACCAGCGCCGACCAGTGCCGCGACCGCTGCTTTGGACAGTCCTTCTGCCCAACAGCGCCGAAGGAAGTACGACCAGGTGAGCCGGGAGCGAGGTACGTAGTGGTGAACAACCGCCCCTGGGGCGTGAACGAATCTCGCCTCGGGACGATGCTGCGAGTAACGGATTGCCAACTCGGTCTCCTCGCAGCCGAGTGGAGTGGAACCGACTCGCCCTAAGCCGGAGCTGAATCCCCCGACTTGGGTAAACACCTCTCGGCGCATGGCCATACCCGCTCCGATGGGATTACGGATCGTGGCTCCCTCTCCCGGGAGCCCCGAGTAGCTGCATCCCATGACCCACCGAAAGGTGTCGGGGAAGTTGTCGGGTTCCCCGCCCTCCCAGTTGGGTTCAATCCACGATCCGACTCCGACGACCTCAGGATCTTCGAGAGCTCGAAGGTTGGCGGCAATCCACTTCGAATCCGCGTACGCATCATCGTCGAGAAAAAGAATGACATCCCCTCGCGCAGCGAGGACTCCAGTATTTCGAGCACCGGACAGACCTTGATCGTGTTCGTTAGCGAGGACGGTGGCCTCTCCGAAAACCTTCTGGGCTCGCTCCAACAACTCCGTGTTGTGGTCAATGACGACAAGAATTTCGTCGGGGGCGACTGTTTGATCACCCAACGACGCAACAGCCCGTTGAAGGTCAGTCCACCGATCGAGGGTGTAGGCACACACAATGACGCTGGTGGTCATCGATACGCCGAGTCACTGTCCGAGTCGTTGAGGGGAGACTCCAAGCGTCCCTGACAAATACTGTCCAAGCGTTGAGCCACCTCCCGCCAGTCCTGGGGGCCCGGGAAACGCAGGTCGGCCATTCGCAGCGTGTGCGCGACCGCAACGTGAATCGACGCCGGGCGAGTCACATTTCCGAGGACGGCACCGACGTAGTTCGTCGAGAGTAGCGGAACTCCGTCGGACAGTACTGCGGTTCCGATTCCTTGATTCATCGCCTGGGAGAAAACTCGCGAATCTATCTCCGGATCTCCAATGGCGAACGCGGACGACGACTGAGCAAGTTCGGCTAGCTCCGATTCATCCAACGTCTCACCAATCAATTCGACGTGGGCCCCGTGGAAACTCTGTCGCACGAGATGCTCAGGCTCACTTCCGTGATACCTCATCACCACCCGAAGTTGTCGGCCATCTATCCAGCCTTCCGGAGTGGCGTCGAACGCCCGCAGCACACTCTGAAGGGACTCCACATCGTCTCGTTGCAAGAAGGTGGACACCGTCTGAATGGGACGAGCCTGAGCTCGCCCATTGAGCGACAGAGCACGTTGAACCTCGATGATCGGGCGAGTCGTTCCGAGGGTCGCGGCGAGCAACGACGCTTCCATGATGTCGCCGACGAGCACGACGTCGCAATCGGACACTTCACGAGCGAGAGCCGCAACATGACTCGGGGAGTTGGGGTGCGTCACCACGAGTACGACACTCGGAGTACGAGATTCGCGGGCCAGACGTACGAAGTCCCCAATCCATGCGTTATCGAGGCCGGGCCAGGCCAATGCCACCGCCATACTCGTCCGCTCCCCGAAGTGGGGTCGCATCGCTGCACGGCGGTGTCGAGCCACCAGTGGGGCGCGCAGAGAGTTCACCACGTGATGAGAGCGTTGATAGGCACCCGCAAGAGCGGGCGCTCGATGAAGTCCCGACGCGAAGTCCTTCGTGCTATCCACGGCGATCGTCGTCACCTTCGCAAACGGTGCGAGGAGTCCCACGACTTCGGCCGTCATAACACCTGGCAGGGTCACCTGCGAACTAGGTCCGGCTACGACTACGTGGGTCGTCCGAGCTCTCTCTCCGTTGACCGCGTGCTCAGCGACCACTGCGAGCCCCCTTCAAGGCTTCACGCACAATGGTTCTCCCAATGCGGATTCCGTCCTTTAAGGCGTGCAGATTGCTACTTCCGTGAATTCGGTCCGCCTCGAAGCAGGGCACTTCACTAATCTTCATCTTCGCCTTTTGAGCTCGGATATTGATCAGGGTCTCGACTTCAAATCCATTGGAGTCAATGTTCAAGTCCTTGACCCTATCGCGGCGAATCGCGAAATAACCGTAAGTAGCGTCAGAGTACGAGACCCCGAAGAACATCTTCATCAGCCAACAAATGCCCGCGTCTCCAAATCGGCGAAAGCGCGTTATGTCCGCCGAGCCCCCGCCGGGTGCGAAACGCGAACCTTTGACGTAGTCCGCCCCCGCACTCAGAGCGTCCCGAAACTCGCCTAGTTTTGCCCCATCCATCGACCCGTCCGCATCCAAGCAGACCACAAAGTCTCCCCGAGCCTTCGCGAACCCCGCCTTCAGCGCGGCACCCTTACCCTTAGTCATTTCGTGGACCACGACGACGTCGGGATGCAAGAGTCTCGCGATTCTCTCCGTATCGTCGGTGGAACGCCCATCGACGAGGATGATCTCGTCGACCCAGTCTGGAATGGTATTCAAGACGTAGGGTAAGTTTCCGGCCTCGTTCAGCGTAGGAATCACCACGCTGACCGTCTGAGACGGCACCGTGGGTTCAGACGCTGGAGACGACCTCGACGAGACCACCGGGGGGGTAGTGGTCGACATTTCAGTCCTTTTCATTGGATTGCTTTCTTTCATCCTGGTCTATCTCCGAGTCATTGTCAATGTGAGGGCTGAGAGCGAATTCAGGTGGATCGGGAGTAACGAGTAGGGCTGAAGCGAATTAGTTGTGGGAGTACTCCGCAACCCAGTCGACTTGGAGTTGCTGAGGACTGGTGGGGCAGGCAAACCCTGATGAACACCAGGTTTGCTGCTGGATATCCAGGGTCATGGCCTGCTGGGGAATACCGGCGGAGTTCTGCACTGAGGCGTACGCCACGCCATCCAGGGTGTAGGTCAAGCTGGTCGGCGTCCATACGACTCCCCAGGTGTGCCACTGAGTCAGATTCGTATTCACTTTGTGCTGCTCTTGTGAGTTGGTAGAACCCCAGTGAGTTGTCGCCGCCGACTGGCTCGTTGTTCCGTCGGTCTCCGTGAAGTCGACCTCCGGGGGCCAGGTGTTCGCGGCGGGCCACAGAAGTTCGACCTGGGTCGGTCCTGGGCCGGTCACCCGAGAACGGACGAAGTACGCGCCGTAGGTCTGGGAAAGGCCACACTGGCACAGGCCCCCCGTGACCCACTCGTTTCCGTAGTTCGGGTCTTGGTAAGTAAGAAGACTCAGCAAGCCGTTAGCTACTTTGACGTGATTCGCACCGCCGAATTGAGCGCCGGGGTCACTTCCCGGCTTTCCACTGTAGGTGTACCACCCAGCGGGAAGAGACGAACCGCTGAAGTCAGATACGTAACTCTGGGTAAATCCAGGTAGGGCATTGGCGGTGGGCGGGGAGTATCCCGACGGCTCCGAAGAGTTCACTACTCCCAAGGGGTAGGCCGTCGTGGGGGCGACCGTCGTCGTGGTAGTGGGAGCCACGGTTGTCGTCGTGGTGGGGGCGACCGTCGTCGTGGTAGTGGGAGCCACGGTTGTCGTCGTGGTG
>JABEUS010000130.1 GCA_013044285.1 Acidimicrobiaceae bacterium | reverse complement strand
TCATCTGGGAGAAGGCCGACCTGCCTTAGTGCCATTATCGTTGACAGGCCTCTCGACAGGCTCTAGGTTTAGCCCGAACTCGAGAGACTCTCGGGCGAGGGAGGTTCTCGTGCGACACGTTGCTTTCAGACTCTCGAGACGAGTAATCACTCTTCTCGCGGGGGGGGGTCTTAACTCTCTCTAGCACTGTAGTCTCAGCACCGGCCCAAGGGTCCTTGGTTCGCGTAATACAAGAATGTGGATCTACAAGTACTGGGGTGGTGATTTGCGGAAACCCAACATACGTCGCTAGAACGGTTGCTACCGATAACTTGTCGACTGCGACAATCTCTGTGGCCGTAAGTCGCCAAAATCTGTCTAATTTGACCTCCACTGGCGTAACAGAAACACCGTCAATCATAGAGAAAGCCCAAAGTGACCTGGCGAACGCAGAGCAATCTTGCACAAACGCTGCTGAGGAAGTAATCGCCACTGGAGCATATATTGGAGGAGGCGTTGGGGCCCTGGGGACGGGTCTTGCCGCTCTTGAAGCACTTGGGATTGTTACTCTACCTGAAGGGGTTGGCGTGGTTCTTGAGATTGTTGCCTTTGGTACCGTCGCCGCTGGATCTCTAATCGGAGTGGCAGTTGCCACTCACTGCTAACAAATGAACTCCCGCACACATCTAAATGACGCAAGAATGTCAACTTTGTATCCGTTTATTGCTTTAGTGCTGGCTGGACTTTCGGTTTTCACTTCGGAAGGAAGTGCCGTCCGTGATTCACTGCTAACAGTTTTCGAAATTGTGGCCATCATGTTGGCGATAATCGCTCTCGTCATGAATGTGGTCGTGCATATTTCCTCAAATGCCATCACCCGACCAGCGCGAGCCTTGTTGGGGGGGATCATCTACTGGACAAGTTTCATCTGGTACGTCATTGCCGTTCTCCCCAATCTTGGTGTCCTCAATGTTGCAAACCTTTCAAGTTCCTGTTTTCTAAGTCTGTCCTTGATGTGCGGAAGCTTTTGGGCATCACGTTCACTAATTACCAGTATTCGTCTAGGCGATATCTCAATAAAGAAGGGCCCAAATTGGCCATCGCGTTCCAGTCGCTGACACCGTAATGACCTCACTCTCCAGTTCACCCAGTGGGGGACCTCAGTGGGTGAACTATGCGAAGGAGATCCTGAAGAAGCATTACGCGCGTAGGTGGGTCACGCAAAAGAACGTTGAGGCGATGTCGCCCGCCCTGGCGTCGCGGAATCTGTGGAGGAAGGTGCACTTCACCGTGAAGTGGACCCCGGAAACTGTTCACCGTGACTGTGGTTCGATAGTGAACCCAATACCCCTCGCCCGAGTCCTAGGAGTCGCTCGCCCGCAAATCAATCTCGAGTCGTAGGATGCCATCTTCCAAGGTGGCGGTGGCGTCACCGAGCATGGCGAAATCTTGGAAGTCAATCCGGGCGGCGTCAAGAAAACGCTGGCGTTCGGGCCCCTCAATCGGGGGTAGGCCCCGTCGTTGAACGGCCTCGGCGCGTTCGCGGAACCGTAGAACCATCTCGTGGGGATCAAAGCTGCTCACGAAGATGATGTTAGAGGGCGAGGGCGCCGGGTCGAGTTGGTAGACTTGAGCGTCGTACCACCCCTGATGGGTGGGGCCGCCGCCGGTGTGGGCCGCGGCCAGTGAGGAGTTGACGTGAAAAAGGGCCGCCACCGCCGCTTCGTCGAAGCCCGCGAACTCAAGCGTTCCACCGGACCTCGTGCGACAGCGTGCGACGAGTGCGGAGCGGCGCCGGAGGACGTGCACGCCTCGTGGTGTCGGGCTGAGGAGGATCGTTTCGACGAGATTCTCGGCTCGCTGCCCCGTTCCTCGTTCGCCGAGGACGACCCGCTCTCCGCGGAGGGCTAACTCCGCCGTCGAATCTGCACCGGATGGGGGAGAGCCTCGCCCCGACGCCGTTCGTTCAGTAGGTCGAGCAAGGTGCCGTAGTTGTGGGCCCCCATCATGGCGCTCAGTTCGTCACGCATCGTTTCGACGACCCGGGAGGCTCCGACGAAGGCGCCCTCGTCCTGAGTGCACCACCAGTGGAACTCTTCGCCGCCTTCGCCCCAGTCCGCGCGGTTCCACTGGGCTATGCGCGTCACGATCTCGCCGTTGGCCAACGTGAGGTCCTCGCGGCGTAGCGGGACCTGCCAGCAGACCTCGGGCTTCAAGGGGATATAGCTCTCTTCGGTGTCGAGGGCTAAGACGTGCAGAGCGCAGCCCGCTCCTCGGTGAAAGTTCGGGCGATTAAGGAAGATGCAGGCGTCCTCCACCAGGCGGGTGACCACCTCGCCTTCGGCGTTGCGGGTCGTGAAACCCTTCTTTCCCCGACCTTTCTTCGCGAACTGCCACTGGTCGTCGCTCAGGCGCGCGGCGGCCGCTTCGACCCGGGCGAGGTCGTCGTCGTCCACGAAGTGGGCCCCGTAAGAACAGCAGCCCAATTCGAGCTCGGGGGCGGCCTCACTCAAGATCCCCTGGCAACCCTGGCCGAAGACGCAGGTCCAGTTGGACTCGAGAAAGGTGGCGTCGCAGAGCCAGGTTCGGTACTCGTCGGGGTCCTCAAAACTGACCCACTCGTGGGCATCGGGGGAGCGCGTCACGTTGTTGAATCTAACCCGTCGGCGCGAAGGGTCCTTGTCCCTACACTGAAGTGTCGTGGATGACACTTTTGACGTTCTCACTCTGACCGACGAGGCGCGCAACGTCGTCCTCGACGCCCTCGCCGCCGAGGCCAGCCCCCAGGACCTCGCGCTCTGGGTCGAGGTCATCGGTACTCAAGGGTCGGGCTACGCCTACGACCTCTACTTTTCCGAGACCTCCCAAGCTCCCGAAGGCGCCGCCGTCGGTCGCGACGGGGAGGTCACGGTCGTCGTTCCGGCCAGCAGTGTCGACAAGTTGCGCGGTTCGCGCCTCGAGTTCTCGAACAACGGTGGTGGCGGACTCGTCCTCGTCAATCCCAATCAGCCCGCGGCCTCCGAGATTCACCCCGGGATCCCCGAAGAGATTCTGGCCCTCGGTGTGCAAGGAGAACTCGCCATCCGTGCCCAGCGCGTTCTCGACGACGAGGTGAACCCCTCGATCGCCTCCCACGGTGGTCGCGCCGACCTGGTGGCTCTCGACGAAGAGGCGAAGATCGCCTACATCACGATGGGTGGGGGCTGTCAGGGCTGTTCGCTCAGTCGTATGACCCTCTCGCAGGGTATCGAGACGGCGCTGCGCGCCGCTCTTCCCGAACTGAGTGAGGTGCGCGACCTCACCGACCACGCTTCCGGAGAGAATCCCTACTACAGCCACGCGTAAGGCTTCCTCCGGTTTTCTAGACTGGACGGATGTTGCGCTTCCTCACGGCCGGCGAAAGCCACGGCCCCGCCCTCAACGTCATCGTGGAGGGCCTGCCCGCGGGCCTGCCCCTCACCCTGGAGCAGGTGGGCGAGGACCTCGCGCGCCGTCGCCTCGGCTACGGCCGGGGTCCGCGCATGCGCTTCGAACGTGACGAGTTGCGCTTCCTCGGCGGAGTACGCCACGGGCGCACGCTCGGTTCGCCGGTCGCCCTCGAAATCGCTAACTCGGAGTGGGCCAAGTGGGAGCAGGAGATGTCGGCCGCGCCCGGAGAGCCCGAGCGCAAGCTCACGACCCCTCGGCCCGGACACGCCGACCTCGTCGGGATGCAAAAGTACGCCTTCGACGACGCCCGCGACGTTCTCGAGCGGGCTAGTGCGCGAGAGACGGCCTCCCGAGTGGCCGCCGGGGCTCTCGCGAAGGCCCTTCTCGCCCCCCTCGGCGTGCGGATCGTGAGTCACGTCGTGCGCATCGGGGGAGTGGCCCTACCCGCCGGAGTTCGACCGGGACCAGAGGACCTCGCTCGCGTGGACGAGAGTGAGGTGCGCTGTCTTCACCCCGAGACCGAGGCCGCGATGATCGAGGAGATTAAGGCCGCGGCGAAAGACGGGGACTCGCTCGGCGGAGTGGTCGAAGTAGTCGCCTACGGCGTGCCGGCCGGACTCGGAAGTTACGTTCACTGGGACCGCAAGATGGACGGTCTGCTCGCCGGGGCTCTCATGAGCATCCAGGCGGTGAAGGCGGTCGAGATCGGTGACGGTCTCGCCCAGGCCGCCCAGCGCGGCAGCGCGGCCCACGACGCCATCGCGCTCGACCCGAACGCTCAGAGTTCCGGTGGTTACGTCCGTCGTAGCGACCACGCCGGGGGACTCGAAGGGGGAATGACCTCGGGCGCACCGCTCATCGTGCGAGTCGCCATGAAGCCCCTCGCAACTCTGAATCGCCCCGTTCTGGAGACGGTGGACACGGCGACCGGGGAGTCGACGGTGTCGTTTAAGGAGCGCACCGACGTCACGGCCGTACCCGCGCTCGGGGTCGTCGCCGAGGCCATGGTCGCTCTCGTCGTCGCTAACGAGGCCCTGCGCAAGTTCGGCGGAGACTCCCTCGAGGAGTTCACCCGCAACCACGTCCAGTACGTTGAGCACCTCGGCTCCAGCGCCTCACGGGCGCGGCCCCAGTAACGGTGGCCCACCTCGTCGTGGTGGGGATGCCGGGCGTCGGTAAATCCGCTCTGGCCCACGCGCTCGCGGAGGTCCGGGGAGTGACGGCCCTCGACACCGACGACCTCGTCGACGAGATGACCGGGCGCAGTGTTCAAGAGTGGATTCGAGTCGAGGGGGAAGCCGCGTTCCGCGAGGTCGAAGCCGACGCCCTCGAGCGCGCCCTCACGGAGGACGTCGTGGTCGCGACCGGGGGAGGGACTCTCACCTCGTCTCGTTCACGAGAACTACTCGTCGGACAACCGGTGCTCTGGCTCGACGCCGACGTGGACACTCTGCTCACCCGTCTCGACGAGACGGACCGACCACTCCTCGAGGGCGACCCCCGCACCCGGCTCAGCGAACTCGCCGACGCTCGCCGGAGTCTCTACGCCGAAGCGGCCACGTGGACCCTGTCGGGGGCTCAGTCCCTCGACGCCCTCGTGCCCCGTGTCGACGCCCTGCTCACGCCCTCGATGACGCGACGGGTGGAGTTAGGCGAACGTAGTTACGACGTGGTGATCGCCCGCGGGGCTCGACACCGCTTGGCCGGTCTGCTCTCTCGCTCGGCACCCCGGGCTCGGCGCGCGGCCCTTCTCACGACCGCGTCGCTGCGAGTGCAGCCGTGGTTCGATCTCTCCACGGGACTAGAGACGGTGGTCATCGAGGTACCAGACGGGGAGGCGGCGAAGACCTTCTCGACCCTCGAACAGGTCTGTGAGCAGCTGGCCCACGCCGGACTTTCTCGCCACGACGTCGTGGTCTCGGTCGGGGGCGGAGCCGTCTGCGATCTCGCCGGATTCGTCGCGGCGATCTACCTGCGCGGGGTGGGTGTGGCTCACGTGGCTACGACGCTCCTCGCCCAGGTGGACGCGGCCGTCGGGGGTAAGACCGCCGTCGACCTCGCGGCGGGAAAGAACCTCGTAGGGGCTTTTCACCAGCCGCTCGGGGTGCTCTGCGACCTCGAGGTTCTCGACACCTTGCCCGAGCGCGAGTGGCGAAGCGGCTGGGGTGAGGTGGTGAAGTGTGCACTCCTCGAGGGGCGCGACGACGTCACCCCCGACGAGCCGGCCGCGCTCGTGGACCTCGCTGTTGACCTGAAGGCGCGCATCGTCTCGAGCGACGAACGCGAAGGGGCACAGCGCGCCCTCCTTAACTACGGGCACACCTTGGCCCACGCGATTGAGGCACTGGCCCTCGAACGAGACCCCGACGAGCTTCGCCACGGCGAAGCGGTGGGGGTGGGGTTAGCCTTCGCCGCTCGGCTCGCGCTGCGCCTCGGGCGGATCGAGGCGACTCGCGTGGAACACGTGGACGAGATACTGACACGTTTCGGACTCGAGACCCGTCTCAAGGAGTTCGACACCGAGGAGATTCTCTCCTACATGGCCCGCGACAAGAAGGCCCACCACGACCTCACCTTCGTGCTGGACGGGCCCCGGGGAGTGGAGGTGGTGAGTGGGGTGGACGTCGGAGTGGTACGCGCCACCCTCGAGGCGATGAAGGGGGAGAGGTGAACTGCGACCTGTTAATACTGTCGGGACCGAATCTCGACCAACTGGGCACGAGAAACCCCGAGATCTACGGGATGACGACCCTCGACGAACACGTGGCGCGACTCAGAGCGCGCGCCGCGCGCTGGGGCTGGACTGTCGAGCACCGCCAGAGCAACTTCGAGGGCGACCTCATTGAGGCGGCCCACGAGGCCCGCCAGGGTGCGCGAGCGATCATCGTGAACGCCGGGGCGCTCTCCCACGTCTCGTGGGCCCTGACCGACGCCCTCGCGATGTTCCCCGGACCCGTCGTCGAGGTGCACCTGTCGAACCCGGCGGCGCGCGAGCCGTTCCGCCACGTCTCGACCTTGGCTCCCGTTGTCGCCGGCTCGATCGCGGGTTTTTCCGCGCTCAGCTACGACC
>JABEUS010000022.1 GCA_013044285.1 Acidimicrobiaceae bacterium | reverse complement strand
TCGATCCCGCCGGCGCCGGTCGGGTATCCCCGATTCGGGGGGCCGGCCGGGTATCGCCTATTTGGGGGCTACCAGACTCCGGGCGGGGCTGATTGTTCTCGTCCACGGTCAAGACTCCTTGCACTGGGTCGTCCGAGATACCCTGCGGCACTCAGACGGGGCGACTCCACTCGGACGGAGTGGGTCGCGACGTTCGTCGGGGGAACACGAAGGGACTGGCGAGGGGACGCGCTACCCCTAGTGGCGACGCGAATACCGTCTCTCACCTTCACACCTTCGCTCATTCAACGTGGAACTCACCTCGAGGGCCTCCCCTCTGGTCCACAGCGAACCGGAGCCGTTCCACCCGCCCAGGCTACTCGGCGCCGGGCCGCCCCGACCTTCTTTTACCCGCGACCTGTCGTTGCGCTCGTGCCCTTCAGGGTGCTCGACGTCGTACTCGGGTGGGTCGTCGGGGTCACGAACTGGGACCGAGGGGCCAGATTGAGGGAGGGGATTCCGTGGTGGTAGATCCAGGAAAAGGCCTCCGCGACCACCGGGGCCGACGCGGCCGAGCCGTATCCACCCTGGGCAATCACGCAGGCGACCACGTACTCGGGGTTGTTCGAGGGAGCAAAGCCCACGAAGAGGGAGTTCGGCTCCAGGTTCTTGTTCAAAGAGGCGGTTCCCGTCTTACCGGCCACCGGGAACTGGGACTGGGAGAACGTGGCGTAGCGCTGGAAGGTCCCGTAGGCCGTACCGGAGGGGTTCTGCACCACTCCCTCTAGTCCGGCGAGAATCGGGTCGCGCACCGCGGGCGGAAGCGACACGTGACCGAGCACCCGCGGCTGGTAGCGCACGACCACCTGGCCGCTCGGACTCACAATCGCGGCGGCGACCTGGGGGGCGTAGCGGGTCCCCCCGTTCGCGAAGGTGGCGTAGGCCGTCGCGAGCTCCAGGGGCGTCACCACCGTGGCACCCTGTCCGAAGGCCATCTCGAGGTTGTCCCCGGTGTACCAGTGGTAGTTGGGAAAGGCCGTCGGATTGGCCTTGTGCAACTGGAGACGGACGGTGGGCGAGTCGACTCGTCCGGCGAACTCCCCGGGCAGGTCGATGTTGGTCAACTGGTCCAGTCCGTACTGGTGGGCCACGTTTTGAATCGGGGTCTCTCCGTACTTACCCTGCTGGGACCAAAAGAGGTACCCGAGGTTGTAGAAGTAGGCGTCGGAGGAGACCGTGAGGGCCCCCTGGAGGTCGATCTGACCACCCCCCTGTCCGAGGTCGTCGTGGAAGATGCACCCGGCGGGAGAACCCACGCACCCGGGGACCTTGTAGTAACCGGTGGTGTCCGAGAAGATGGTGTACGGAGAGAAGATCCCGGTCTGCATCATGGTCGTGGCGGTGACCAACTTGAAGGTCGAGCCCGGCGTGTAGAGACCCTGGAGGGGGTAGTCGTAGAAGGCCCCCTCACTCTCGAGGGTGTTGTAGGTCGCCTGAGAGAGCCCGTTCGCAAAGTCGTAGAGGTTGTAGGAGGGATACGACGACATCGCGAGAACGGCCCCCGTGCGCACGTCCATCACGACGGCCGCCCCGTTAATGGCGGCCGGCACGATACCGGTCGTCGGGTCCGGAGCGCTGCGGACCAACGTGATGTCGTTCGAGAGGTAGGAGTCGAGCGCCTTCTGGAGGGCGGCGTCGATGTTGAGCACGACCGTGTCCCCGGTACGTGGGGCGCTCACCTGGGTCGCTCCGATGATGTTGCCGTAGGCGTTCACCTCCACGGTGCGCTGACCGGGCACTCCGCGCAGATAGTTCTCGTAGAAGTTCTCGATACCCGCCTGCCCGTAGACCGAAGAGGTCGTGTAGCCCGCTTTGGGGTTGGCCGAGATCTCGGCTCCGGTGATGGGGGTGACGTACCCGAGAATCTGGGCCCCGGTCCCCCCGCCGTAGGGGTAGGTACGCCGAGAGACCTCCACCGCGGTGACCCCGGGAAACTCTCCCGGGTGCAGTCGGATGAACTCGATCATGGTCTGGGGGGCGTTCTGGTACACCGGGGCGGGTTCGTAGGGCGAGTACTGCACGTTGTTGAGATCGGTCTCGATCGTGGCCACGCTCTGGTGGGTGAGTAGAGCGAGCGAGCCCACGACGGAGGGGTCGGCCGCCGCGGACTGGCGAGACAGTTCAATGACCTCCGTCGTGAGGTTGCCCACCATGATGTTGCCGGTGCGGTCGGTAATCACGCCCCGGGTCGCGGGGATCGGCGTCGCGTGCAGAGAGTTGGAGTCGACCGCCGTCACCGAGGAGTGGTACTGCAGGACCTGCAGGGAGAAGAGGCGATAGACGAGCAGGACGAGCAGGACGAGAAAGAAGGTCCCGATGATCACGAAGCGACGTTCGGGTCGGGCCTGGACCTCGTTCGGCGAGGCGACGAGGTCCTTGATGCCCACGGTCTTTCGCTCGTGAATCGAACTACCACGACGTCGGAAGGGGTTAAGGGAGGTCCAGGGGCGCCAGAGCCGCTGAAACCAACTTCCGGTCGGCCGGTCCCGCCACGAACCCTTCATCGGACCTCCCGGGGTAGTCGAGAGGTCACGAGCAACGCCATCCGCGTGAGGGGTCGCGCGAGGAAGGCGAATCCCAGGGCGTTCACGAGCATGGAGGGTACGAGACCGTTCTGGTAGAGGTGGAACCGACCCTCGAACATCGCGGCGATGACGAAGACCAGGGGCGCGGTGAAACCGGTGACGAGACCGAGGCCCGGGGTGACCCACCAGTTCGCCGAGTCGAGGTCCCCCACCCCCTCTTGTCCGAGCGCGGAGGCACTCCAACCCACGAGGGCACCGAGAATCGCGCTCGCCCCGAAGGGGGTCGCGACGTAGGCGTCGAAGAGCAGTCCGGCGACCACGCCCGTTGCGACCGCGAGGCTGCGCTGACCGGTCATTCCGAGCGCGAAGGCCCACATCCACGGCACGACGATGACCGCGCCGGCGATTCGCCAGTCACTGATCACCACCACCTGCAGCGCGACGAGCACCACGGCCACCACCAACGCCCCCGCCCGTGCCTGAATCACGTCGAGGGCTCCCACTGCAGAACGTCCACGTAGGAGAAGTGGGAAAAGTCGGCGGTGGGCGCGAGTTCAATGGAGTAGTCCGACGCCCCCGGAGAGACCAACAGTTTCGTCACCCGCGCGACCGGCAGACCGGGCGGGAACAGACCCCCCTGGAGTCCACTGGTCGACAGGAGCTGTCCCACCGAGATCGGGGCGGTGACGGGTATCTGGGTCGAAGAAAGCGGGGAGTTCAGTCCCTCCCCCGACACCAACACGTCGGTCGTTCCGTTCCCGAAGGTCGCGTTCAGAACGGTTTGGGGGTCGGTGATCAAGCGCACGAGGGCGCTGTGGGACGTGGTCGAGATGACCCGTCCGATCAGTCCCCCGTTTCCGAGGACCGGCATACCCGCGAGGACCCCGTCCAAATCCCCCTTCGAGATGGTGAAGGTGGCGGAGAAGTTCGTGGGTGAGTCGTCGGTCACTTGGGCCATCACCGAAGAGAGGCCCGCCGTCGAGGGGAGGTGCAGCGACTGGGTCAGCTGCGCTAGCTGGGTCAGCGCGGCCTGGCTCTGGGTCACCTGAGTCTGAGCCACCCCCAGTTCGTACTGGAGTTTCTGGTTCTGGGCCACGACGTCGGAGTAGTTGATGACGCCCGCGAAGAGGTGACCCACCGGCTGGGCGACCTGGGCCACCGCCCAGGCCACCGGGGACACCACCGTTCTCGCCGCGGTCTTCACCCCGCTGAGGATTCCACCCGAGACGTAGACCGCACTCGCCACGAGCGCCACCACGAAGAGGGTCGCGACGAGGCGGCGGCGCTGGCGAGCGCCCGCCACGGACTACCGCGAGGGAGAGGTCTTCAACATGCGGCTGAAGACCTCGAGCTCTTCGAGACACATTCCCGAGCCGATAGCAACACAGTTCAGAGGATCGTTCGCCACCACAATCGGCATGTTCGTCTCCACTTCGAGACGGGTAGCGAGACCGTTCAAGAGAGCGCCTCCCCCGGTGAGGACGATGCCCTGCTCCATCAGGTCCGAGGCCAACTCCGGCGGGGTGCGGTCGAGGGTCACCTTGACGGCATCCACAATCGCCTGGACCGGCTCTTCGATGGCCTGGCGAATCTGCTCGGTCGAGATCACCACGGTCTTCGGGAGGCCGGTCACCAGGTCGCGACCACGAATAGAGGCCTGAATCTCTTGCTGGAGCGGGTAGGCCGACCCGAGTTGAATCTTGATCTCCTCGGCGGTGCGATCACCGAGGGCCAACTGGAACTCCTTCTTGACGTAGGCGACGATCGCCTCGTCCAGTTCGTCTCCGCCCACTCGAATGGACTGGCTCGTCACGATACCGCCGAGGGAGATCACCGCGACCTCGGTGGTGCCACCACCGATGTCGACGACCATGTTTCCGGTCGGTTCGTGAATGGGAAGTCCCGCCCCGATAGCGGCGGCCATCGGCTCTTCGATGATGTAGGCCTTACGGGCCCCGGCGAACTCCGCCGCCTCCATGACGGCGCGCTGTTCGACCCCGGTAATTCCCGAAGGCACGCAGATGACCATGCGGGGTTTGGCGAAGCGGCGCTGGTGAACCCGGTGGATAAAGTAGCGCAACATCTTTTCGCAGATCTCGAAGTCGGCGATGACGCCGTCTTTTAGGGGTCGAATCGCCTGGATGTTGCTCGGCGTACGTCCGATCATCAACTTGGCCTGGGCCCCGACGGCGAGCGGCTTGCCGTCCTTCACGTCCACCGCGACCACGGAGGGTTCGTTCAAGACAATGCCGCGGCCGCGTACGTACACGAGAGTGTTGGCGGTTCCGAGGTCTACCGCCATATCTCGACCTAGGAGCGAGAAACGAGAATCCACTTTTGACTGCCCTTCAGCGCCTGCGCCGACGCGGTGACCGAACGCCTCGCGTCGCGACGCCCGACCCGCCTAGTCTACCGAGGCGAGGCCGGGGAAGAACAGGGCGATCTCCCGGGCGGCCGACTCGTTCGAATCCGAGCCGTGGACCAGGTTTTGCTGGGTGTCGAGGGCGAGGTCGCCCCGAATGGTCCCCGGAGCCGCCTGGACCGGGTTCGTCGCCCCCATCATCGTGCGTACCACCGCGAACGCGTCCTCTGGACCCTCGAGGACGAGAGCGACCAGGGGGCCGCGGGTAATGAACTCGACGAGGGAGGGGTAGAACGGCTTACCCTCGTGTTCGCCGTAGTGACTTTCGGCGACCTCTCGCGCGAGCGTGCGTAGCTCGGCGGCCACTACTCGAAGGCCCCGCTTCTCGAAGCGGGAGAGAATCTCTCCGACCAACCCCCGCTCCACTCCATCAGGCTTTATGAGAACGAGGGTTCGGCGCACGCCGACCAGTTTAGGGAGTCTCGTCGAGGTGGCGCGACGTGATGCCGAGGACCGCTTCGCGCACCTCGGCGACGAGGTAGAGGCTACCGGCGGCGACGACGAGATCCTCGTCTCCGGAGAGTTCCCGGGCGTGACTGAGGGCGAGAGCGACGGAACTGAAATCCCGCGCCACTCCCCCGGCTCGACGAATCGCCGCGGCCACGTCGGCGCCACTCATGGCCCGCGGAGACCGGGGCGGCGCGCAGAAGAACTCCACGAAACCACTGGCGACGAGGGGTTCGACCATGTCGTCCACCTCCCGGCCGCCCAGCATGCCGAGCACGCAGCGCCGATCTCCCTCGACGAGGAAAGCTGACTCCAGTGTCTCGACGAGTCGGCGCACCCCGGCGGGATTATGGGCTCCGTCGACGACGAGGGTGGGCCGGTGAGAGAGAACTTCGAGACGACCGGGCATCGAGGCGCCGGCGAAGACCGGAGCCACCAACTCCTCACCCAGGCTGCGCCCGAGGAACGCCTCGAAGGCCACGAGCGCGGTCGCCGCGTTCACCCCCTGGTGGGAGCCGTGCAGCGAGACGAGCAGATCCTCGTAGCGAGAGTAGGGGGTGCGCACCGTGATCAGACGCCCCCCGAGCGCGAGATCGTTCTCTTCGACCTCGAAGTCTCGTCCGAGTCGCCAGAGGGTCGCCCCGAGTTCACGGGCGCGCGCCTCGGCGATCTCGACGACGATGGCGTTCTGGGTCGCGAGGACGATCGTGGCCTCGGGGCGAAAGATCCCCACCTTGTCCTCGGCGATCGCCGAGATCGTCGGCCCGAGGATCGCCGTGTGGTCGAGGTCGACGTTGGTGAGAACGTTCACGACGCCGTCGACGACGTTGGTGGAGTCCCAGGTGCCCCCGACGCCGACCTCGATGACCGCGAGGTCCACCCCCTCGTCGGAGAAGTGCAAAAGGGCCGCCACGGTCAAGAGTTCGAATCGAGTGAGCACGATCTCACTCACCCGCTCGGCGTCGCAGAGACGAGCGAGCAGGTCCGCCAGGGCCTCGTCGTCGATGGACTCACCGTTGACGGCGATGCGCTCGTTCACCGAGTGCAGGTCGGGACTGGTGAAGGTCCCCACCCGCAGTCCGGCCGCGAGGGCCAGCGCGCTCGTGAGAGTGGAGGTCGTCCCCTTACCGTTCGTTCCGGTGAGGTGGATGACGGGGTAGTCCCGGTGGGGATCGGCGAAGAGTTCGAGAACCCGGCGCACCGGTTCGAGGGTCGGAATCTCTCGGCGAACGTGGTTGACCCACTCGTAGTCGGTGTGGGTCTCCAACCAGCGCAGCGCGTCGTCGTAGCCCGAAGGACGAGCCATCTACGAGGCGCGCCGGGTACGAGCCTTGCGTAGTTCGTAACGGGGACTCTCCCCACTGCGAACTACCTCCGCCGTGATGACGCACCGATCGACGTCACCCCGACTCGGCAGGTCGTACATTGGCTCTAGGAGGACGTTCTCGAGAATCGAACGCAGACCTCTCGCCCCGGTACCTCGCTCCAAAGCGAGGTCGGCGACCGAGTGCAGGGCGTCCTCGTCGAACTCGAGGCTCACGCCGTCGAGGGCGAACATCTGCTGGAACTGCTTCACCAGCGCGTTCTTCGGTTCGGTCAACACGCTGATCAACATGGCGCGGTCCAACTGGTGGACCGCTCCGACGACCGGGAGTCGCCCGATGAACTCCGGAATGAGCCCGAACCTCACCAGGTCCTCGGGCAAGACGTGGGCGAAGAGGGCGGCGTCGCCGTGTCGGCGCTTCTCGACCGGCTGGTTAAAGCCCATCGACTTCTTACCCAGACGACGTTCGATGATCTCCTCGAGCCCGGCGAAGGCGCCGCCGCAGATGAAGAGGATGTTCGAGGTGTCGATGTTGATGAACTCCTGGTGGGGGTGCTTTCTTCCCCCCTGGGGCGGCACCGAGGCCACCGTTCCCTCGAGAATCTTGAGGAGGGCCTGCTGGACACCCTCCCCCGAGACGTCGCGGGTAATCGAGGGGTTCTCCGCCTTGCGGGCGATCTTGTCGATCTCGTCGATGTAGATGATTCCCCGCTCGGCGCGCTTCACGTCGAAGTCGGCGGCGCTCAAGAGCTTGAGGAGGATGTTCTCGACGTCTTCACCGACGTAGCCCGCCTCGGTGAGTGCGGTCGCGTCGGCGATGGCGAAGGGGACGTTGAGCATCCGAGCCAACGTCTGGGCGAGGAAGGTCTTCCCGCACCCGGTCGGCCCGAGTAGGAGGACGTTGGACTTGCCGACCTCGACGTCGTTCTCGTGCAGCGGCCCCGCCTGGATCCGCTTGTAGTGGTTGTAGACGGCGACCGCCATGATCTTCTTCGCCTCGTCTTGACCGATCACGAAGTCGTCGAGGAACGAGGTGACCTCGCGCGGGGTCGGCAACGCGTCCAGCACGAAGTCGGGACGATCACCCAACTCGTCGGCGATGATGTCGTTACAGAGGTCGATGCACTCGTCGCAGATGTAGACGTTGGGGCCCGCGATGAGCTTCTTAACCTGCTTTTGACCCTTCGCGCAGAAACTGCACTTGAGGAGGTCACCACCCTCACCGAACTTCGCCATGGACTCCCACCTCCGCCCTTCTCATCCTAGAGTCGCGGAGCTCAGAAACGGTGGACTCTCCTCGTTCACGCCCTTAGGCGCGCGAGGAAATAACCTCGTCGATCAGGCCGTACGCCACTGCTTCGTCGGCCCCAATGATATAGTCGCGGTCCGTGTCCTTCGCGATCCGCTCCTCGCTCTGGCCGGTGTCGGCCGCGAGCATGGAGTTGAGCATGTCCTTCATGCGCAAGATCTCCCGGGCCTGGATCTCGATGTCGGAGGCCTGGCCCCCGACTCCGCCCCAGGGCTGGTGCATCAGGACTCGAGCGTGGGGCAGCGCGAAGCGCTTCCCCTTCGCTCCCGCGGCGAGCAAGACCGCCGCGGCCGAGGCGGCCTGGCCGAAGCAGAAGGTCGACACGTCCGGCTTGATGTACTTCATCGTGTCGTAGATCGCGAGGAGCCCGGTGATGTCTCCCCCGGGCGAGTTGATGTAGAGACTGATGTCCTTATCCGGGTCCTCGGACTCGAGAAAGAGCATCTGTGCGCAGATCAAGTTGGCGATGGTGTCGTCGATGGGGGTACCGAGAAAGATGATGCGCTCCCGGAGCAGACGGCTGTAGAGGTCGTAGGCCCGCTCTCCTCGATTGGAGGACTCGACCACGGTAGGCACGAGGTAGTTCTGGGCGCGATAGTTGTCGTTCACGGAAGACACCTTATTGTTCGTCGGTTGAGTCGTCGGCCGCATCCGCGGCCTCGGCGGCGTCCAGCTGAGCCCGGCTAATTTCGACTCCCAGGGCGTCGACGTAGACGACGTTGTCGAGCAGCCAGCGCTGGGCCTTCACCTTGGCGACCTCCTTAGCGAAGGCGGCGGAGCGAGAGGAGTCCCTCAGACTCTGGCGCAACTCGTCGGCGTTCGTGGAGAGAGACTCGGCGGTGACGACGAGCTCTCGCTCGATGTCCTCCTCCGTCGCGTCGAGCTCTTCGAGGCGAGCAATCGCTCGCAGGGCGAGGTCGATACGCACCGCCACCGCCGCGTCGTAGCGAATTTGGGCGAGCAGGGACTCCGGGGTCTGACCCGTCGCCGAGAGGTACTGGTCGAAATCGATGCGCTGTTCACTGAGGCGATGTCCGAGCTGGTGCAGTCGATCGTTGGCTTCGGCTTCGACGAGGGGGGCCGGAACGAGGTCGGGGTCGACCAGTTCCGCGAGCGCCACGAGGGCCGCCTCGTTACGCGAGGCCGAGACCTCACGACGTCGCATGCTCGACATCTGCTCGAGGACCGCCTCGCGCATGTCGGCGACGGTCGGCCAGTCGGTGTTCTCTTCGACCCACTCGTCGGTGAGCTCCGGAAGAATTTTCTCCTTGACCTGCTTCAAACTGAGCGCGTAGGTCACGGCGGCGCCACTCGCCCCGTCGGTCTGCACGCTCAAGTCCTCGCCGGCGCGCAGCCCCAAGATCAACGTGTCGACCTCGGGGGTGATGGCGCCCGAGCCCACGGTGTACATGAAGTCGTTCATCTCGAAGGGTTCGGCGTCACTCCCGCTCTGGGTCGCGGTGATGTCCATGCTCACCAGGTCCCCGAGGACGATGGGCCGGTCGACGTCGTCGAGGACGGCGTCGGTCTCGCGGAATCGGTTGATCTGGGCCTCGACCTCGTCGTCGTTCACGACCGGCGAGGGAATGGTGACCCTCAATTCGCGGTAGCCCACGAGGTCGACCTCGGGACGAACCTCGACCTCGGCCTCGAAGGTGAGGACTCCCTCGTCTTCTCCCCCGGTGATCGTCACCTCGGGCTGGCCAATGGGCTCCACGGCCGTCTCGTTGATCGCCCGCGCGTAGAAGTCGTCGAGGGACTCACGAATGGCCTCACCCCGCAGGGCGCTCGGGCCACCAATATTGGCGATCAGCACGTTCTTTGGGACCTTGCCCTTGCGAAATCCCTTGATCGCGATGCGCTGTCCGAGCGAGACCGCGGCCTTGTCCATCGCCGCCGCCATCTCGGTCTCGTCGACCTCGACACTGAGCTTGATTCGATTGTTCTCCAGGGGAGCAGAGGTAGCGCGCATAAGAGGTCCCAGCCTACCGCCTGGATTCGGGCTCAGGGTATGACGCAGAGGGCCCGCGCCCACGTTCGGGCCAGGTCCCGCGAGCCCCGAACGTCCGTCGCGGAGGCCTCGAGGAAGGCGTCGGCGTTGATTCGACCGGCCCCCACTCGCCAAAAGAGCGCCACCGGGGTGGTCACTTCGAGGTCGGGTACCCCGTCGAAGTACTCGACCGCACGGGCCCGTCCGTCGG
>JABEUS010000021.1 GCA_013044285.1 Acidimicrobiaceae bacterium | reverse complement strand
TCGGGGGTGTGATGACGCTTCTTCATGCTGTCCTCCTGGCTCCATTCTGGAGCATCGGGACTCTCAATAGCAGTGGATCATTTCACGGGGACCCGCGCATTTGCTCTTGGAGACCGAGCTCTCGAGCAACGGTGGCGATCGGTCGACCAGTGTTGACCACCAGCTTCACGGCTTCGTCTTTATATTCCGGAGTGAACCCCCGACGCGTACTTCCCATTTTGGACATCCCTTCTTACAAGGTGTCTACCAAACGGGGTCAAGGCCACAGCGATTCCGACGTTGTTGCACACCGCGGGAGGTCGTGACGCCGGCATTGGTGTGAGTGAGGGGGCACCGGCAACGCTTCTTTGGTCCATCACGATCAAAGGAGCCGCCGGTGCCCCGTCCCCATTCAACTATGCGCAAGGTCCGCGAGATATTAAGGCTCCGTTGGGGCGAGAAGATGAGGATCGCAAGACCGCCCAGCGCTACATCGACGCTGCCCAGGAGTTCGGCCTCACGCGAAGTGGTGGTGACGAGCAACTCACCGATGAGTTCGTCGGACGCGTGCGCCAAGTAGTTCGCCCCTCGCGCGCTGGTGCACACGGCACGTCGTGGGAGTTGCTCACCACGCACGAAGAGCAGATCAAGCAGTGGGTCGATGACGATCTCACTGTCGCCAAGATCGGTGACTTGCTCGAGCTATGCGGGAATCTTGTGTTTAACGCCATGAAGTGCGGGTCCGACTGACTTCGTTGGTGGACTCGTGATCTCGTGCGTCGGAATACGCAACCAACCCCGGGGAGGTCTTCCTCAAACTGGATTCTTTTCACGACTACTGGAGGACTGCCTTTCTCTCCACCACAAGATCAGCAGTATGACCACAAGAGTGAATGTAGACACACCCACCACTAAGTTCTCGGATGACTGTGCGGGAAACGACAAGGTGCATGCGATGCCTGCCCCCGAGGGTAGTTTGAACAACATTGCCCAGCCATTGACTTCGGTCGGCGCAAGTGAGATTTGATGAGGGCACTGAAGTGCCCATCCGGTGCTGAAGCTCTGCCAGAGAGTGATGGCGCGTGGTGACGGGGATGAGGAAAGTGACACCCTCCATGAATTCTGCGCGAGAGTTTTAATCGTGTAGTGGAGATGACCAGTGGAGTGGGTATGTCCCCCAAAAACGAGGAGATTGCCGACGCCAAGCGAGGCGGGGTACCCGCTGGGGACTGTTTGGAGCTTGATCCACGCAATGCTGACTTGGCTGATCGATGAAGAGGCCCCCTGGGCGGAGTCGTTGGCCAATTGGAGAGCAATTTGACAATGTGTGTAGGTTGTCTTTCCGGTGTACTCGTACTGAGTTTGCGCAGTGAGTGGACGAGAGGATTGGTCAAACGTGGAAATGGATATAAGTGTCCCGTCACATAGTTGGTTCACTCGAAGGACTCCACTCCTGAGTCGAGTGGGATTGAGTCGCACTGTTATCTTGAGCCGGTCTCCGGGAACCAGGTGGAAAAGTTGAGGGGCCGAAATTATCGTGACAGTCCGTGCCCGTGCGGTGAGAGTGACACAGTTCGTACTTGCTAATGAACACTTATTCTTAGAAATATTACTTGAAGACCCTGATCCAAATTGTGGCGCGGATGTCGTGGGAGGGAAATTGGGTCCGGACACTTTCATTTCAGACTGCCGGCTCCTTTTCTGGGAGAGTCGGCTGACAGTCGTGACGGATATTGCTGGTGTCGGGTTTGCGCGGTACACGCGAAACTCAGAATTCTGGAAAACTAGGGGAAAACCTTGCTGAGCGAGTACAGACTCTGTCGGGATTGCCTGATTGGGGAAGCCAATGTTTTCCCATGGGGGACTAAAGCGGTCAACCACGATATAACCAATTCGGTATTGATTGACGAGCGACCACGCCACGGTGGGCGAGGAAAAAAGCGCGGGATAGATGGGCCCTCCCGATGCAACGTTGCCAATGGACAGATTTGGGAAAGTGGCGACACCATTCTTCGGGTTTAGGCTCAAGCCCGACAATTGCTGGCTACTAACGGCGTGGTCAGGAACGTTCGCTGGTGACGTCGGAATCCACAAGATTGATGCCGGTTTGCTATTCAGAAAGCTGACCACGTGAGCAGCTGCCGGACTCGTATGGGCAGTGAGGTTACCCGTCGGTGTGGTGAAAGTATGAGCAAGGATAGTGCCACCCTGCACGAACACCCAGGAGGTCACGAGTGCTGCTGCGACGGCCCTCGCAATAATTCGACGATTCCCCATCCCCTCTCGTAGCCTGTAAAAGAAGTTGGCAAAGTCTGCGAAAGATCCCGCGGAACTTAGCAGAATTAGAAGTGCGCCTAGCAATGTGAGTTGCATCCATAACTCGGGATTTCGAAAAAAAGGAAAACCGGGTACGTGTGTCCATAGGAAGGTATTTGAACCACGGAAGGGAGAATCTGCTCCCGCTGCCAATGATGAACCGCTGAGATAAAGACCCAACCCAGTTTGTCGAAAAGTTTTTTGTCGTCCTGTGGCAGTGGGGCGAAGGGTGAGGAAGACGATGGACAAAAGTGGAAGTAGAGAAAAGGTGGGAAGAGCGAGCAAACTTTGAGTTTGGAAGAAAAGGAAATGCGGCCACCACGGATTAAAAAGAGACATGGTGTCAGCTAGCGAGTAGTAGGAAAACTGAGAAAGTTGGGAAACTGAGTAGTAGGTGCTGGGAAGTGTTGCCCCGTGAAGGTGACGTGCAGCGTCTAGCCAAAGAGATGCCAACTGGGGTGAAAGTGCCAGAAAGAAAGCGAAGGCGCCGAAGGCACCAGTAGACAAGTGATTACGGAAATAAGCCTTCGATATCCACTGAAAATTAGGCTCGCCGGATGCGTGAGCTAATAGAACTAAGAATATTCCAGACCCCGCCACAATTATTCCATTGCGGACATCAAGGATGGTAATTGTGCCCGCCACCGCACCTAAGACCCAACCTCCTAAAAAAGTCGGTCGCTCAATCCACCGTACGATCTGAGATAGGGCGAGTGGAGTAAGCCCGTAGGCAATGAGGATAGGGAACCATCCACCGGCATACCAATCGATGGTAGAGAAATTCACTAAATACATTACGGTGGCAAGAATTATCAACTCTGATGATGCACCAATTCTGTTACCTAGAGATTTGACGCTGTACCACGTTGCAACGATGAATGGGATGACGAAGACGAGTCTCTCTGAAAGCGCAAAACTTAGATGCATCCGCGCGAGGGCACCTACGAGACTAAACGGCACCGAAACTCTCGTGGCTAATACTGCAAAGGAACCGAATTGACTAAATGACCATACGGATGGAAAAGGGAAAGCAGATGCGAGATATGAAGTTGAACCCTGCGTGTCCCAGTCGGCGTATGACATGAGAAAAGTCTCGAGGGCAGACCGAAATGTAACGATCACGATTAACAGCGACAAGGTAATGAGAACAGGTCGAGCAATTCGTTCAAAAGAAATAACGGACTTTGACAATTGAGTGTTGGAAGAGTTAGTCCCGGGATTCTTGCGGGTGCTGTCGATTGACGTGGTGTTGAACCAATTGACAATCCAGCGCGCTGCGAGCCCGCACCACATGACGAGGTAATAACTGTCCGTGGAATGTGAGGGGTAGTTAGCGACTCCCGAGGCAGGGCCACCATATTGCCGAATCACAATTGCAATGGCCCCCACGACAACAGTCCAGAACGATACTTTTTCGAGGACTCCTCTGAAATTGAATTTAAGAGGCAGTTGACTCACCGCAGGGCCCCGGGCTTGAACCCGACAAGGCAACTAGATTTAACATGGCCAACTGACCACTGGACATGGATGTTTACGTATCCTGGTCTGGTGGCGGCTGAGCGTCCAATTCTCACCCTTTTACGCTACCAATTACCCTCACTCATGATGAACCAAAGATTCCCCGTGGTGGCGGCCCCCAAAGCCGTTAACGTGAGCGCGATCACTTGATTTGGGCCCACTTTGATCATCCAAAGTGGCCCAATCCGGTTCAGACCACCGTCGGTGGCGAGACTTCGGGTGCCTTCTCCGCAATTGCTATTCTTGGGTACCGTGGGAGATCCTTTGAGCGAAGTACCATCTCGAGCGAGGTATGCATTCAACACCCGTGGTTTCGGTTCACATCAAGCAATTATTGAGTTTGTAGAATCTGGGACAAAGATTCTCGATGTGGGGTGCTCGTCAGGTTATTTGATGGAGTTGCTGCACTCTCAAAGAGGATGCCACTGTTGTGGCATAGAGTTCGATCCAAGCACCGCAGAACAGGCTGAAAAAAAGGGTTTCAGGGTCTTGCGTGCCAGTATCGAGAACGGGGCCGGAGAACTCTTGAAGTTGGGCCCGTTCGATCACGTTATTTTCGGAGACGTTCTTGAGCATACGGTCAATCCCGAGAAAGTGCTTAACGAGACTCACCAACTACTGGCACCTGGTGGATCGATAATCGTTTCGCTGCCGAACATCGTCTCACTGATGTCTCGTTTGAAAATATTATTAGGTTGGTGGAACTACACTGATATGGGCATTATGGACCGAACTCATTTGAGATTTTTTTCATACAAGAGCGCGCGTCAACTCATGCACGATGGGGGTTTTGAAGTGGAACGTGAACTATTCGTTAGTCCACTGACTTTTCACGGTGGAAGATTACTTGAACCGGTTCAACACTTTCGGCCCAATCTTCTCGCTAACCAGTTCATATTTAAGGCGTCGCCACTACCGATTTCTCGTTAGTTTGCGCAGAATCCGTAGAGATAACTCGCGTAACGATGATGATGTCATTGATTATGTTGGAGCTAGGTTCGGAAGGATGAAGGAAAAGGTCGTCATGAGGATTGACCGAAATCAGTGGTGAACGGAAAAGAAATTCGAGATGACTCCTCTCCCGACTCGATCGTAAGTCGTAGGACGGTAACGGTAGTTGTTGTTAACTACAACGGTGAGCAATGGATACGAACGTGTCTTGACTCACTCTTGGACGACGGGGAGCGCGCTCCTCTGGACGTTCGCATCGTCGTCGTCGATAACTGCTCATCTGATCGAAGTCGAGAGATTCTCGATGACTATCACAATCGAATTTTGGTTTTGAAATCGGAGAGGAATAGGGGATTCGGCGGGGGAAACAACTGGGGAGTCGCGTTGACGTCGTCGGACCTAGTTCTCCTATTGAACACTGACGTGAAAGTACCGACGGGACTTATAGGAACGCTGGTGTCGGAACTGCAGGAGCGGGGACTCGACGCCGTGGCGGCGCGTGAGGTTCCCTTCGACGGGGGAATTCCGGACCGAGAGCGGGTCACCATCGATCCCCTTGGATTTCCGGCTTTTCTACCTGATGAAGAAGGAAAGTCGTCGTTCTACCTACCCGCTGCCTGTGTCTTAATCACTCGGTCGGCTTATGACCGACTCGGCGGGTTTGATGAAAACTTCTTTATGTACGTCGAGGACGTCGATTTTTTCTGGCGAGCTCGGTTGCTCGGCATGAAGTACGACTTCTCACGACATGGTGTTATCCAGCACGCCGTTCATGGTTCGTCCGGAGGTGTGGGAATAAACACCCGACGATTCCTCTGGCGTAACACCAATCAACCAATGATGCTGGCAAAGAACTACTCGGCCGCCACCCTCTTATGGGTGGCGCCACTCTACCTACTCTCCCAGGTAGCGGAGATGGTGGGATTGGTTGTCATGGGACAGTCTCGCGCCGCGTGGACCTACCCTCGAGGATTCGTTCATTTCTTACGGCTCTGGCCCCGCATTCGTGTCGAACGCCAACGCGTCCAACACTCGCGGGTGGTCTCCGATCGCGCCATTCTGGCCCTCATGTTCCCCGGACTGGCCAAACTACGAAGTCTTAAGGTCTATCGTTCCCACCAGGCGGATTCCGGCTCTCGAGAGTGACCAAGCAGCCTTTCGATTGCAGTCCGCGCCGTTGGAAGGGTTCTCTAACCCCATCTCGAGGGTCTCTCTTAGCGTCGGGATCCATCATTTCGGGAGGAGTTGCGCTAGGTGGAGTTCTCACTCTCATCTTCAACTTCGTCGTGACTCGTTACTACGGGGCTGGCGAGTACTCGACGCTCGGATCTCTCCTCAGTTTCGGGGCACTGGCCGGAGTGGCGTCAACCGGAATTCAAAACGCCATCATGTTCGATATCGTGGCGCACCACAGTTTCGGAGTAGTGACTCATCACCTGAAACGTCTAGGTGTGGTCGGAATCGCGCTCATGGCGACCAGCCCTCTCGTTGCGCACTTCCTGCGGGTCAGCATTGTGAGCGCGGCGGGCGGGTTAGCTTTCGCGGTCATCACCTTGTGGAGTTGTGTACCCGTGGCTATGTTGCTTGCTCATCGGCGAGTGGTGTCTATCGCGGTACTCAATTTTGCCCAAGCGGTCGTCCGGGTCGCCGCAATAGTTCCTCTCCGGCACGCGCATCCGGTGGTGTCAACTCTTGTTGTGTCCATGGGTGCCGCGCTCGTGGGTGCGAGCGGGATGGCTATCTCGGCACTCTCCAGCGAATCCACGCCGCTCAGTGGGGTCCGAGAGCAAGGTACCCCCATTGCTCAGTATCTCCTTGGTGGGATACTGTTCCTTCCAATCATGATTCCGACGTGGTTGGCCCGTCACACCCTGGATGCTACCCGGGCGGGAACTTTCGCGTTGGCCGTGCTATTGGGGACGACTGTGGTGATGTTCGCAGGTCCGGTGACGTCGGTGGTAACGCCTCGGGTTCGAGACGGAGAGAGGGGGCGGGTTGTGCGTGACGGACTCCTAATTACGGGTATCTTCGCTCTCGGTGCCGCACTGATGGTGAGACTCGCTGCGCCCGTCATCCTTCCCCGCATCGAATCGGCACCCCTTTACGGATTGACGTCAGACCTAGGTCCACTTCTGATTGGCTCGGTGGTCTGGTCACTCGCTCTCTACCTCACCTGGGTGGACGTAGCTGGTCACGGGGAAGCGAAGGCGTCTGTCGGCCTCGCTGCGGGGGCGACGGGAGTGGAAGTTGGCGTGGCGCTCGCATTTCCCTCGGAGTCGGTACTCAAGTGGGGACCCAGCTTGTCCGTGTGTGTCTACCTCCTCGGAATGTGGGCAATCCGACGGATTCGGATTAACGACCTCTGGCGACAAAGCTCTTAGTCAATCGCCGTCACGATAAGGGGGGCGAGGGAGCCTAAGAGGTTCGTTCGCCCGCTGACTTTGATGTGTCCCGCGCCAAGTGCGGAAAGGAGATTGATGTCACCACGTTCGAGGTCCTCAACTGAGCGGTCCACGTAAATCAAGATATCCCCTTCGGCCAAGTCTCCGAGCGAACGTCGAATCCCTTGGTTGCTGATGTTTAGCAGGATGGTCCGGGCACTCGGCGTGAATGTCACCGCGACGATCACTGGTTCGGTGAACTCGTGATCGTGTTCGGTGAAAGCGATGATGAAGTCCGAAGAGGTCACGAAGAGGGCTACGGGGCGGGCTGAACGGCGGCGTCGTTCGCCGAACGCTTGGTGCGCCGACGAATCTTGCGTCCGAGCCACGCCACGGGGTCGTAGTGAGCGTCCACGACCCGTTCCTTTAAGGGAATGATCGCGTTGTCGGTGATCTTGATGTGCTCGGGGCAGACCTCGGTGCAGCACTTGGTGATGTTGCAGTACCCGAGACCCATGTCCTCACGAATGAGGTCGCGTCGGTCGTTGGTGTCGAGTGGGTGCATCTCCAGTTCCGCGTAACGAATGAAGAAGCGGGGCCCGGCGTAGTGGGTCTTGTTTTCTTCGTGGTCGCGAATCACGTGGCACACGTCTTGACACATGAAGCACTCGATGCACTTGCGGAACTCCTGGCTACGCTCCACGTCCTCTTGGTACATGCGGTAACCCTCGGCGGGCATGGCCGGGGGCAGAAGGGCGGGAACTTTGGCCGCCATCTGGAAGTTGAAGGAGACGTCGGTCACGAGGTCCCGGATAATGGGGAAGGTCTTCATCGGGGTCACCGTGACCTCGCCCTCGGGCAACTGGTCCAAACGGGTCATACACATCAGACGGGGCTTCCCGTTGATCTCCGCCGCGCAACTACCGCACTTGCCCGCTTTGCAGTTCCAGCGGCACGCGAGGTCGGGCGCCTCCGTCGCCTGAATCCGGTGAATGACGTCGAGGACGACCTCACCCTCGTTCTGTTCAACGGTGTAACTCTCGAAGTCGCCCCCGTTGGCGTCTCCGCGCCAGACTCGCATCGTGACCTGGGCCATCAGTGTCCCTCCTCCAGCAGCGCCTTCAGCTCCACCGGCATCTCGAGGAGCGCCGAGCGCTCCGTGACAATCTCTGAGTCCCAACTGCCCCCGTGGGTGGAGTGGGCGAAGTTAAAGGTGGCGAAGTCGGGCGAGGCCTGGGGGAAGTCCTCGCGGGTGTGTCCTCCGCGGGACTCCTCGCGCAGTATCGCCCCTCGCGCGACGCACTTCGACACCGAGATCATGGCCGGCAAGTCCGTCGCGAGGTTCCAACCGGGGTTGTAGGCGCGGCCACCCTTCACCTTGATGTTCTTCACCCGCTCGGTGAATCCCTCCAGGTGGGTAATGGCTTCATCCAACTCACTGCGAGTGCGAATGATTCCGACGTTGGACTGCATCATTTCTTGGAGGTCTCTTTGAATGTCGTAGGGGTTCTCACCCTCCTCGCGCTCAAAGGGAACGAGGGACTCGGCAATGGCCGCCTCGACCGCCGCCTCGTCGAGCTGGGGTACGCCGGCGTAGGCCGCGACGAAGTCGGCGGCGCCGACTCCCGCGCGCCGTCCGAAGACGATCAGGTCGGACAGGGAGTTCCCCCCGAGCCGGTTGGCCCCGTGCATCCCTCCGGCCACCTCTCCGGCGGCGAAGAGCCCGTCGACCGAGGTCGCCGCGGTGTCGGCGTCAACCTTCACCCCACCCATGATGTAGTGACAGGTGGGACCGATCTCCATCGACTCCTTGGTGATGTCGACACCGGCCAACTCCATGAACTGGTGGTACATCGAGGGCAGACGCCGACGGATGAACTCCGCCGAACGGCGTGAACCAATGTCGAGGTACACCCCACCGTGGGGAGATCCGCGTCCCGCCTTGACCTCGGTGTTGATGGCGCGCGCCACCTCGTCGCGGGGGAGTAGCTCGGGGGGGCGTCGTCCCGCCGAGTGGTCGTCGTACCACTTGTCGGCCTCTTCTTCCGAATCGGCGGTCTCGTCGCGGAACATCTCGGCGACGTAGTCGAACATGAAGCGACGACCCTCCGAGTTACGCAGCACCCCACCGTCACCGCGGACTCCTTCGGTGACGAGGAGGCCTCGCACGGAGAGGGGCCAGACCATGCCGGTCGGGTGGAACTGGATGCACTCCATGTCGATCAGTTGGGCTCCCGCCCACAGCGCCATCGCGTGTCCGTCACCGGTGCCCTCCCAGGAGTTGGAGGTGAACTTCCAACTCCGTCCGGCTCCACCGGTCGCGAGAACGACGGCCTTCGCGGCGAAGGTGACGAACTCGCCGGTCGCACGCTGGTAGGCCACGCACCCGGCGACTCGACCTTCGTGGTCGTGAATGAGCTTGAGCACTTTGTGCTCCATGAAGACGTCGGTCCCCATGGAGACGACCTTCTGTTGCAGGGTGCGAATCAATTCGAGGCCGGTGCGGTCCCCGACGTGGGCCAAGCGGGCGTAGCGGTGACCGCCGAAGTCGCGCTGGGAGATCTTGCCGTCCTTCGTACGGTCGAAGAGCGCCCCCCACTGCTCTAGTTCGAGAACCCTCTCGGGAGCCTCTTTGGCGTGCAGTTCGGCCATCCGGTAGTTGTTGAGGTACTTGCCTCCGCGCATGGTGTCACGGAAGTGAACCTGCCAGTTGTCTTCGGAGTAGACGTTGCCCATCGCCGCCGCCATGCCACCTTCGGCCATGACCGTGTGGGCTTTGCCGAGAAGGGACTTCGTAATGACGGCGACCTTGAGGCCGCGTTGTTGAACTTCAATGGCGGCGCGTAGTCCGGCGCCCCCCGCCCCAATGATGAGGACGTCGTAGTCGTGGTGCTCGTAGTTCACTCGGGGCCCTTCCTAGAACAGCCGGTAGTCGGTCCAGACGCCTGAAGCCACCAGACGGATGTAGACGTCGGTGAAGGCGACAAAAAGCAGAGATGCCCAGGCGAAGTTCATGTGCTTGGCGTTGAGCGGGGTAATGAACTTCCAGAGCTTGTGACGTACCGGGGCCGCCCGGAAACTCTTCACGTGACCACCGCAGAGGTGGCGACAGGCGTGACAGGAGAGCGAGTAGAGCCACAGCAGCGTGGCGTTGACGATGAGCACCAGGGTGCCCACCGTGACCCCCCAGCCGAGTCCGGGCTGGTGGAAGGCCCGAATGGCGTCGTAGGTCAAGAAGCCGTTAAACACCAGTCCGGCGTAGAAGAAGTACCGGTGAATGTTCTGCACAACCAGGGGAAAGCGAGTCTCCCCGGAGTAGGAGGAGTGGGCGTCAGACACCGCGCAAGCTGGCGGAGACCACCAGAAGGCGCGGTAGTAGCTGCGCCGGTAGTAGTAGCAGGAGAGTCGAAAACCGAGCGGGAAGAGCAAGATCAAGAAGGCCGGCGAGAGCGACCACCCATTGAAGAAGAAACCGGCGCGAGATCCTTCTACGCAAGAACTCGCGAGGCAGGGTGAGTAGAAGGGGCTAATCAAGTCCCGGTGGACGTTCGCGCCCACGTAGTAGTTCTTGTTCTGAAACGCCGCCCAGGTGGAGTAGATAACGAAGGCCGTCAAGATGGCGACCGTGACAACCGGCTGGAGCCACCAGCGGTCCTTGCGCAGAGTCGCTACGTCGGGTCCCCCGCGGGTCCCGCCCAGCACGACGTTAGTGGCGCGCTCCGTGACAGACACTTTCACTCCCTCACTTCGTTATTCCCCGAAGTCGCGAACTACGACTTCGGCCACTCGGTCAGTGTAAGTCGGCCGAGTGCCCTACTTTTAGTCCCGGTGGGACTAAAAAAATCAGTGCTGTCCGCCTCGGCGCCCCTCAGAGGTTCCCCCGAGGAAGGCCCAACCCGCCAGTCCTAAGCCCGGAACCAAGAGCCAGATTCCGAACACCAACGACAGCACGATGGTGAACGCCCCCATACCGAGGACGAAGGGCCAGATGGAGGTACCCGGGAAGGCACCGACCACGCCGGCTCCCTCCTCCCGGGTGGCCTGAGGGTTATCCTCGGGCCGAGTGGGCATACGACGACTCCACCAGTAGTAGTAGAGACCGGGCAAGAAGCAGAGCAGCATGCCCGCGAACATCATGACTCCACCAGCGTTCTCGAGACTCCAGTTCCAGTAGACGGCACACATGATGCCGAAGAAGGTTCCGAGGGCGAGAAGCATTTTCGCTTCAACCTTCATAGTCTCTCCCTACGCGTGAGTTTTCTCGTGCTCGCCGTGTTGCAGCGCGCGGTGTTCGGGGTGGTTGTGGTCCCACGTGGGTCGCTCGGAGCGAATCTGGGGGAGTCGGTAGAAGTTGTGGTGAGGGGGCGGAGAGGTGGTGAACCACTCGAGGGTGTGAGCATCCCACGGGTTGTCTCCGGCCGGATACTTCTTCCAGCTGTAGACCATGTTCACCACGAACAGCACCGTGGAGACGCCGATCAGTACCGCTCCGAGAGAGGCCACCTGGTTCAGGTGGACCCACTGGGGGTCGTGCGGGTAGACGGCCATCCGTCGGGGCATGCCCTGGAGACCGAGGATGTACATGGGGAAGGTGAACACCTGGATTCCGATGAACAAGAACCAGAACTGGATCTTGCCGAGTGTTTCGTTCAGCAGGTACCCGGTGATCTTCGGTCCCCAGTAGTAGAGGCCACCCATCCCGGCGAGTACGAGGGCCATCACCACGGAGTGGAAGTGGGCGACGACGAAGTAGGTGTCGTGAGTGAAGAAGTCGAGGGGCGGGCTGGCCAGATAGATCCCGGTGATTCCCCCGACGAGGAACGTGAAGACGAATCCCACCGCCATCAACATGGCGGTGGAGAACCATATCTGTCCTCGCCACATGGTGCCGATCCAGTTGAACATCTTGATGCCGGTCGGCACCGCGATCAACAGACTCATAATCGAGAAGAACGGAAGGAGCACGACGCCGGTGGTGAACATGTGGTGCGCCCAGACACCGAGCGAGAGGGCCGCAATGGAGAGGGTCGCAAAGATCATGCCCTTGTACCCAAAGACCGGCTTACGGGAGAACACCGCGATGATCTCGGTGACCATGCCGAAGAAGGGCAGGGCGAGGATGTAGACCTCCGGGTGGCCCCAGAACCAGAAGATGTGCTGCCAGAGAACCGGCACTCCACCGCCGGCCACCGTGAAGATGTGGGTCCCGAAGTGACGGTCGGCGTAGAGCATGATCAGGCCGGCGGTCAGCACGGGGAACGCCAGGAGGATGAGGATCGCGGTGATGAGGAGGTTCCACGTGAAGATCGGCATGCGGAACATGGTCATTCCGGGGGCGCGCAGGTAAAAGATGGTCGCGGTGAGGTTGACCCCCGTGAAGATGGCGGAGAATCCGGTCAAGAGCAGCCCACCAATCCAGAGGTCGGCTCCCGCCCCAGGCGAGTTCAGCGAGTTAGAGAGTGGGGCGTAGCCCACCCATCCGAAGTTGGCTGCTCCGCCGGCGGTAAAGAAGCCGGACAGCATGGTGATCGCGCCGGTGAGGTAGAGCCAGTAGGAGAGGGCGTTGAGACGGGGGAACGCCATGTCCGGAGCACCAATCTGAATCGGCACGATGATGTTGGCGAGGGCTCCGAAGGCGAACGGACCGGCGAAGAGGTAGATCATGACCGAGCCGTGCATGGTGAACAACTCGTTGTACTGAGCGAACGAGACGAGGGTGCCGTTCGCCGAGGCCAGCTGGCCCCGGATGATCTCCGCGAACAGTCCACCAATGACCAACATGATGACGGCCGTCACCGTGTACGAGAGACCGATGACCTTGTGGTCCGTCGAGGTCAGCCACTTTAAGATTCCGGTGGGACCGTGGTGTTCGTCGTGGTCGTCGTGGGCGGGTCCGCCCACGTGGACGGGGTGCAAAACGTCAGTCATTTACTTGCCGCTCCCAAAGTTGGTGTAGGTGGCCTTCGACGGAACGCCCGACGAGAGTTCCGCGTTGGTCGTGTTCACGGCCGCGGTAAACCGCGCCTTGGCCGCCGGGTTGTTGAAACTGGCCAGCCACTGGGAGTACTGGCTATCGGTGACGACCTTCACACGGAAGAACATCAGCGAGTGGTAGAGACCGCACAACTGGGTGCACTGACCGAAGTAGGTTCCCGTCTGGGTCGGGCGAATCGTGAACTGGTTCACCACTCCGGGCAGGGCGTACCGGGAGAAGTTGAACTGACGCACGTAGAAACCGTGGACGACGTCCGTCGAGGTCAAATTGAAGTGAACGTTCTCGTCGACGGGGAGGACCATTTCGGGGCTCTGCGTGGTCTGGCCGTAGACCAGGGCGTTGGAGCCCGGGTACGTGAACTGCCAGCCCCACTGGAAGGCGTTGACGTTCACGATGACGTTGGTCGAGGGATTGGCGACCGACTTGTTTTCGACCACCAGGGTCGCGCCAAAGAGTCCAATCACGATCAGAATCGGCACCACGGTGTAGACGACCTCGAAAGGAAGGTGGTACTGCACCTGTTCGGGAATCTGGTCACCGCGACGGCGGTAGCGCAGGACCGCCCAGATGATGAGGCCGGTCGTGAGGGTGCCAATGATGGCGGCGGCGACGGAGAAACCCTGCCAAAGGTGGAACGCCTGCTTCGAGGTGTCCGAGACACCCGCGTGGGCGCCGAAGGACGGAATGGTGCATCCGGACAGCACGAGGCCAGCCGCGGGCAGCACGGCCACCCGCCGTACTTGCCGCCAGCGTCGTGAACGTTCCGAAGCACCCTGTGGGGGCAGGGCTGGGTTGTGCACGTGGTTCACCTTAGCCAATTTTGTGAAGGTTCATCATGGCGCTTTACCACATTGAACCCGACGGCCACGGCTTCTCGGTCACTCCGCGCGCGGGCCCGACGACCCGTCGTTGCCGGTGCTCTCGGTGCTCTCCTTCGAGGCCTTCAGCCCCTTCTCGAACTCGGTCTTGGCCGAACCCAGATTGCGGGCGAGCTTAGGGATGGCGGTACCGCCAAAGAGAAGAATCGCTATACCGACGACGATGACAATGTCCCAGCCTTCAAAGTTCCCCAAGATCATTGTCGCCACCTTTCTTAAGGACCCCCTCAGGTTACTCCGAGAGGCGTCGTGGCCTTCCGCGAATTAGAGAAAGGTGGCAGTCACGAGACCGGGACTTAGCCGGCGAGAGCCACCCCGAGCAGGAGGGCGCCGACTGACGCCAGGGCGGAGACGCCGGCCCAGATACCGCGAGACTTCGGAGTCGTGGCTCGAGTGTGGAGGAAGGCACCCACTCCCGAGAGCACGACGGCACCCATCTTGAGGGCAAAGGCGGTATTCCAGGCGGAACTCGTGGTGTTGCCGTGAACGGCGGCGTAACTCCACACTCCGGTCGCGATGAGGAGCCAGAAAGCGGGCCAACTCAGTCGAGCGAAGCGCTGGGCGGCGACTCGGGGAGCGTTCGGATCAAGAGTCCTGAGGGCGGGAACGAGTCCGGCCATGACGAACTGTCCGCCTACCCACACCGTGGCCGCGAGAACGTGCAGGCCGAGTCGAAGAACGCTGGAGGCGGAGGCGAGGGAGTTCACGCCGGTGAGGTTAGGTCGCTCTCAGCGACCCTGCCACTGCGCGGGGCGCTTCTCGGCGAAGGAGACCGCCCCTTCGAGGGCGTCGTGAGTAGTCACGATTCGCTCGAACGCCTGGTTGCTCAGCCCCCAGGCGGCCTCCTCACCGCTCTCGAGGCCCTGACGGGCGACTCGCAGGGACTCGGTCACCGAGAGCGGGGCGTTGCGGACGATGAGTTCGGCGATCTCCAGGGCTCCGAGTAGCGCGGCACCCGAATCGACGACCCGATTAACTAACCCGATCTCGTAGGCGCGAGTCGCACTCACCGGCTCGCCGGTCAGAATCATCTCGAGGGCGAGGGCTCGAGGAATGCGACGCGGGAGTCGGACGAGGCCACCTCCGCCCGCCACCAGTCCCCGTTGGGGCTCGGGAAGACCCAAGTGTGCGTGGACGGCCGCCACGATGAGATCACAGCTCAAGAGAACCTCGAACCCCCCGGCGAAGGCTGACCCGTTCGCGGCTCCAATCAGAGGTTTGGGAAAGTTTCGCCGGGTGATTCCGGCGAATCCGTGTTGGTTGACCGGTACCTCACCCCGGGCGAATCCCTTGAGGTCCATACCGGCACTGAAGACCCGGTCCCCAGCTCCGGTGAGCACGACGACGCGGACGTTGGAGTCCTTCGCGGCCTCGTCCAGGGCTTCTGACAACAGCGCCATCGTGGGGACGTCGATCGCGTTTCGAGCGTCCGGACGATTGAGGGTGAGGATGTCGATAGCTCCCTCACGGTGACGCAGTACGGGATCGGTCACGACGGCTCCTTCGGTCAGCTGAGCAAGGTTGTTGATCCCAGTCTGCCCTCTCGAGTGCCTACGGGGACCTTTCACGTGACAGAATCGCCCGGTGACCGGAGGACCACGTCGACTCGGCTACGTCAGTGGATACGCCAGTGAGGGTGGACTGGACGGCCCTTTTCAGCCCGCCACGGTGTGGTCGGCGCTGATCGGTCTCGGACGCGCGCAGGGGCCGGGGCCGGCGGACGACCTGTGGAATCGTTACGACGATCTCTGGGAGTTCGTTGGTGAGTTAGGTCTAGATGGCGTGCGACTCGGGATCCCCTGGGCCCGCCTCCAACCGCGCGCCCGGGTCCGCGACGACGAGGTCCTCGAGGCGTATCGGCGAGTGGTATCGCGAGCCCACCACCGAGATTTATGGGTCAGTGTGGAGTTGGTCGACGGCGCGTGGCCCTCGTGGCTCGGCCTCGAGCCCTGGACGATGCCCTGGGTTCGCGACGCGCTCTTTCAGTACGTTCGTTGGGTGAGCGCCGAAGTGGGGGCGAACGACTACCTCCTGGTAGGAGATATCGACGAGCTCACCGACGGCTTTTTGAGCGGAACTCGTCCGCCCTGGCGACGCTCGGCTCGAGCAGACCACGACGTCGCCGAGCGAAACCTCCGGGAGTGGACCGGTGAGATACGGGCGAAACTTCCCGCGGTGGTGTGGGCTTGCGGCCACGATCAGGTCGTAGGGCGCCTCCTCGAGGGTTACGGTCCTCTGTCTGGCGTACCCGCGCTGATTACCCGCTCGCGGTGGGCTTCTTAGCCTCGTTACGACGGCGTCGGCGGTACCAGAAGAAGATCACGGCGGCGACGAAGAGTGCGACGAGGCCGTAGCCGACCCAACTGGAGTACTTCTCGATTCGGGTCAATTGAGTGCCCGAAAAGTAACCGAGCAGGGTGTAGGCGACGCCCCAGATGAGACCACCCAGAGCGTTAGCGACGAGAAAGCGTCGGTAGTGCATCTTTGACATCCCCGCGAGGCCGGGCATCACCGCTCGGAGAAAGGCGGTGAAACGCCCGATGAAGACGTACGTGGGACCCCGCTTGCGCAGTCCCTCCATGGCCGAGGTGAGTTCGTCCCGGTGGCGTACGAAGGCGCGGTGGGCGAGGAGGCGTTCGCCGTAGCGGTGGCCCACGGAGTATCCCACCGAGTCGCCGACGATGGCGGCGACGACGACGAGCGCCGCCAGGGCGACGACGTTGACCCGTCCCGAGGCGGCGATCACGCCCGCGACGATGACGGTGGTCTCGCCCGGGAGAACGAAACCGACGAAGAGAGCGGCTTCGCCAAAGACGAGGAGGGCGGCGACGACGTAGACGAGAGGGCTAGGAATTTTGTGCAACTCGTTGACGAGCCAGCCAACGATGGAGGCGGAGAACATCTCACCATTATGGGTCGAGACGGGGAGGGTCAACGACCCGTACACTGCCGATTAGGTGTCCGATGAAGTCGGACTGACTCAGAAACTGGTGCCTCAGTGTCGACTCGTAGCCTTCCGACCGCCCTGGTACCCCTCCGGGGCTTTCTCGGGGTCGCCTTTACCTACGCCGGGATCCAAAAACTGGCGAATCCCGACTTTTTTCGGGCCTCTTCTCCGATCTCGATTCAGCAGTCCCTAGTCCTCGCGGTAAAAACCAGTCCCGTGGGTGCCTTAGTTCGACCCCTTCTTCACGTCGGCCTGGCCGTGGGCGTCGCGATGGCCGTGACGGAACTCGCGGTCGGACTCGCGGTGCTCGTGGGCGCGTGGGTTCGTCCGGCGGCCGTCGTCGGGCTCTTGATTTCGTTCTCCCTCTTTCTCACCGTGTCGTTCCATGCGTCGCCGTGGTTCACGGGGGCTGACATCGTTTACGTTTTCGCCTGGAGCGCCCTCATTCTCGGACCGCCGACTCCGTGGTCGCTCGCGAACCGGGGACGTTGATCTGCTGAACTCGCGGTAGGGGGGTGTGGTTGAGTGACATTCAGGCATTTGTAAGGGTCGAGGTGGGCTCCGGGGGGGCTACATTACGCAACGTGACTTCCTCACTTCGTCGGGTTTTGCTGATTGAGGACGACGAAAGTCTGGCCACCGCGGTCGCCGGACTTCTCGTGGATGCGGGCTACGACATCGAAGTCTGTTTGGATGGTCCGAGTGGCTCACGGAGCGCTCTCACCGGGACCTTCGATCTCGTGATACTCGACTTGATGCTTCCGCGGCGCAACGGTTTTAGTGTGTGCTCCGATATTCGAGACGCCGGTTTGACCGTGCCCATCGTCGTGTTAACCGCGAAGAACGGGGACTTAGACAAGGTCGAGTGCCTGGAGTTGGGGGCGGATGACTTCGTGAGAAAGCCCTTCGATTCGACCGTGCTCGTCGCTCGGGTCAACGCCCTCATGAGGCGTCACGACCGGGGGGAGAGCCATTCTCTCGTCGTGGGTCCGGTCGCTCTCGATCCCGTACGCCGCCGAGTCTCGGCCCTCGGGGTCGAGGCAACTCTCACTCCGCGAGAGTTTCGCCTCCTGGAGTACCTCATGGAGCGTCCGGAACTCGTCGTTCACAAATCCGAACTGCTGGAGCAGATCTGGGGCGCGGACTTCGAGGGTGACCCCAACGTCGTAGAGGTGTACATCGGGTACCTCCGGCGCAAACTGGCCACGTCGACCCAGGGGTTGATTCGCACCGTCCGCGGCGTGGGGTACCAGTTCACCACCGCTCGATGAGGAGTCCCCTCTCGGTCCGGACTCGCCTCACTCTGCTCTTCGTGAGTCTCGTTACCCTGTTGCTCGTTGTGGTCAACCTCTTAATTAACTCCGCCCAGCAGTCCAGCACTCTTTCTCGAGAAACCAATGTCGTCACCGCGGAGTTGGCCAAAGTGGTCTATTCGGTGACGCCGCGCATTGTGGCGGGGCGCGAAAGAGTGGTCTTTCAAGAAAAGCCCCCCGTCGTCGTGCAGGTGGTGAATCTCGCGAATCGAACGGTCTGGGCGAGTAGTGCGAACGTGGCCGACCTCCCGCCCATCGCCCACTTCGAAGCCTCCGCGACGGCGCCCAACGGACTAGTGGTCGTGAAGAACGGCTGGGTGAACCGGAGCTTCTTGTCCGGCGAACTCGGGGTGTCGCGCGCTCTGCTCATTCCGACTCCGCGCGGGCAGGCCGTGGCCTACGCCTTCTACTTCGGGTCCGTGAATCCCGGACCCACCGGAGTGTTCGGTCAGTTTCTCCTCATTCGACTCCTCCTCGAGGTCCTCGTGGCCGTGCTGTTGGTCTGGTTAGCGGTGGGTCGAGCCATGCGACCCATCGAGAGCATCCGACGACGAGTGGCCGCCATTGCGACGGGTGACCTCAGCGAGCGGATTCCGGTGCCCGCGGGAGACGACGTGGTCTCTCGCACCGCGATCACCCTTAACGAAATGCTCTCGCGTCTTGAGTCAAATACACGCGCTCAACAGGAGTTTCTATCCAACGCTTCCCACGAACTGCGCAGCCCTCTCACGACTCTGCTCGCCACGGTGGACCGTGCCGCGAGCGTTCCGGAGCGAGCCGACTGGGGGGAGGTGACCGCAGTTGTTCGCCGAGAAGGACTTCGACTCAGCGCTCTCGTCGACGATCTCTTCTGGCTCGCTCGTAGTGACGAGGGGGGAATCGAAATGCGACGAGAGGAGGTGGATATCGACGAGGTACTAGAAGAGGAGGCTCGTCGTATCCGTCAGATGAGTGGACTCCACGTCGACTCCTCTCTCGTCGAGCCTGTTCGAGTGTGGGGGGACCCGGGCCTCCTTCGACGAATGGTTCGCAACGTCACGGAAAACGCGAGTCGATTCGCCCGCTCGACGGTCAGCCTGCGCTCCTACTACGAGCGAGGAGACGTGGTGATCGAAATTCACAATGACGGAGTCGCGGTGGACGTAGCGAACTCCGCGCGACTCTTTCAGCGATTCGTGAGAACGGACAGTTCTCGATCGCGCAACTCCGGGGGAACCGGACTGGGCCTCACCATCGTGGCCGATATCGCCGGCCGCCACGGAGGAGGAGCGGGCTTCGTCGAGTCGAGCGAGGGCACGACCCTCCAGATCCGCCTGCGTCGCTACTAGGTCCGAGAACCTTCGAGGTGAAGGAGGAACAACTTCACCTCGAGCCCTCCCGCGTAGCCGCCCATCGAATCGGCTCCGACCACCCGGTGACAGGGAATAAAAATCGGTAAGGGGTTGGCGCCGTTTGCTCCCCCCACGGCGCGCGCACCCCCCGGAAGGCCTAACTCCACGGCGACTTCACCGTAGGTTCGGGTGTCGCCGTAGGCAATGCCGCTCAGCACCTCCCACACGCGGTTCTGGAACTCCGTTCCTCCGAGGGGCATCAGGGGCGTGTCCCAGGAGCGTCGCTCCCCGGTGAAGTACTCGCCCAACTCCCGAGCCGCCCCGGTGACGAGGGGGTTCGCTTCCTCGGTCGACGGCGCGATGGCCCCGGACTCGTGGGGAAGGTAGACCCGGTGCAGCCCGTCGTCAGAACCCTCGATAACCCAGTCTCCGACCGGAGACGGGACGCGCAGGCGAGTCATCACGACTCCGTTCTACCAGGTCGTTGTTAAAAGGATTATCTAAGTTAGGACCTTTGGACCGCCAAGAAGGCTGGGGGCTCTGGTAGAACGAACCCATGAAATTTTCGGTTTATAGGGAGTCGCGTCCCGGTGAGACTCGCGTGGCGCTCACCCCCGACGCCGTAGGGGCCCTCGTCCGAGACGGTTTTTCCGTCGAGGTACAGCGGGGCGCCGGGGTCGCGTCCCACTTCGGCGACGACGCCTACGAGAAGGCGGGGGCCTCGCTGGTCGAGAGCCCCAGTGGCGACGTGGGGCTGCGGGTGAACCCCCCGACCCTCGACGAGGCCCGGACCCTTCCGGAGGGCTCGACCCACCTCTCCTTCCTCTCTCCCCTGCTCAACCTGGACGTGGTCACGGCGCTCTGCGAGCGGGGTATCACCATCCTCTCCTTCGACCTGTTGCCGCGTATCTCTCGAGCCCAGTACATGGACGCGCTGTCCAGTCAGGCCACGGTCTCGGGCTACCGGGCGACCTTGGCGGCGGCCCAGTACTTCGACCGATTCTTCCCGCTTCTCACGACGGCGGCCGGTACCATCAAGCCGGCTCGCGTCCTGGTGATGGGGGTGGGTGTGGCGGGCCTTCAGGCCATCGCCACCGCGAAGCGACTCGGGGCCAAGGTTCGCGCGTACGACGTGCGATCGGCCGCCAAGGAGGAAGCGGAGTCCGCGGGCGCCACGTTCGTGAAGTTGTCGGTGACCGCTGACGCGGCCGGCGGATACGCCCGTGAGCTCACCGCCGAGGAGCGCGCTCAACAGCAAGCCGAACTGGTGACCGAGGTCGCCAACTCCGACATCGTGATTACCACGGCGGCGGTTCCCGGTCGCCGGGCCCCGATTCTCGTCACCCGAGAGATGGTGGAAGCCATGTCGGAAGGATCCCTGGTCGTGGACATGGCCGCCGACGGTGGCGGTAACTGTGAGTTGACGACTGCCGGAGAGGTGATCGACCACGGAGGGGTGCGCATCGTCGGGTTGAGTAACCCGCCGGCGCAGATGGGGGCGCACGCCAGTTTCATGTACGCCAACAACGTCACCAAACTGCTGGCGCTCTTCGGTTCAAAGGGGAACTGGGAGCCAGACTGGACTGATCCGGTCGTGGCCGGCGTGACCGTGGCCCGGGAGGGTCGCGTGTCGCACGCCCCGACCGCTCAGGCACTGGGAATTGAACCGGTCGCCCTCGTGGACGAGACCGCCTCGTCCGACGCCGACGCCGACTCGAAGGAGGCCCAGTAATGGGGAACGTCTTACTGCAGTACGCGACGGTGCTGATTCTCAGTATTTTCGTAGGAATTGAGGTCATCGCCCGGGTGCCGAGCATTCTGCACACGCCCCTCATGAGTGGATCAAACGCCATCCACGGGGTGATCTTGGTGGGAGCGATGCTGGTCCTCGGAGGAGCGAACACGACCCTCGAGACGGTGCTCGGGTTCCTCGCCGTCCTACTCGCCACGCTGAACGTGGTGGGTGGGTTCGTGGTCACCGACCGCATGCTCCAAATGTTCAAGCCTAAGAAGCCCCAGCCCAAGTCCCAGGGGGACCGCTCGTGAGTCGTGACACCCTGATCAATCTGTTGTACCTGGTCGCGGCCACGACCTTTATTGTCGCCCTGAAGGGCCTCGGCTCTCCGAAGCGAGCTCGCTACGGCAACGTGGTGGCGGCCGTCGGGATGTTCATCGCTATCGTGGCGACCTTCTTCAAGCAGGTCGACGGTCACTCGCTACACCACGTGCCCCTCATGCTCCTCGCGATGGTGCTGGGAGTGGTCATCGCGGTACCCGCGGCTCGTTTCGTCAAGATGACGGCCATGCCCCAACTGGTGGCGATCTTCAATGGAGTGGGTGGTGGAGCGGCGTCCCTCGTCTCCATTACGGAGTTCTCCCACATCCACTCCTCTCATCCCGCGACCTACGTCGTGCTCGAGGTTCTGCTCGGTGTCTTGATCGGTACCGTCTCCTTCTCCGGTTCGGCGATCGCCTTCGCCAAGTTGCAGGAGTTGATGACGGGTCGTCCGGTGACCTACGCGGGTCAGCAGGTCATCAACGCCCTCCTCGCGCTGGCCGGTCTCGGAGTCATCGTGGCCATCCTGGTGTCTTCGACCTCCGCCCTGCTCTGGGTGCTCCTCGCTCTCTCGTTCGTCCTCGGTATCGCTTTCGTCTTGCCCATTGGTGGCGCCGACGTTCCGGTATTGATCTCGCTGCTGAACTCCTTCACCGGTCTCGCGGTCGCCGCATCCGGCTTCACTTTGGGTTCAAATCTCCTGATCGTGGCCGGTACTTTGGTCGGGGCGTCCGGTATCTTGCTCACCCGTTTGATGAGTAAGGCGATGGGTCGCAGTCTGCCCAACATCTTGTTCTCCGCCTTCGGGTCGGCGGCGACCGGAGGTCCGGGAGCGTCCGGGGAGCAGCGTCCGGTGCGTTCGGGTACCCCAGAAGACGTTGGAGTCCTGTTGTCGCTCGCCAGTCGCGTCGTCGTGATCCCCGGCTACGGGCTCGCGGTAGCCCAGGGTCAGCACGTCTTGCGGGAGTTGGCCGAAGTTCTCGAAGCAAAGGGCATCGAGGTGGTCTACGCGATCCACCCGGTCGCTGGTCGTATGCCCGGACACATGAACGTCCTGCTCGCCGAAGCCAACGTTCCCTACGAGCAGTTAAAGGAGATGGACGAGGCCAATACCGAGTTGACGACGGCCGACGTCGCCCTCGTGGTCGGAGCGAACGACACCGTCAACCCGGCCGCATCGGAGGATAAGAGTTCCCCGATTTACGGTATGCCCATCATCCACGCCGACCTGGCCGAGAACGTCGTCTTCATGAAGAGGTCGATGCGTCCCGGATTCGCGGGAATTGAGAACGAGCTTCTCTACAACGCGAAGACCACCCTGGTCTTCGGTGACGCGAAGGACACCCTGACCAAGTTGGTCGCCGCGGTGAAGGCCAACTAGGCCGGCCGAGTTAAGTCGTCGAGGCGGGCGAGAATCTCGGGGGGGAGTTCTCGGGCCGCCGCGGCGTTGGCCCGAATCTGAGCCGGACTCGAAGCCCCCGCGATGACGCTCGTCACGCCGGGCCGAGAGAGCAGCCACGAGAAGGCGCACTCCAGCAGGCTGATCGAGTCGAGGGAGTCGACGAACTCGAGGAGTCGTCCGACGGTCTGCTGGAGCTGGTCGCCGAGCCAGTGGGCTCGTCGGTCCTCGGGCATCAGAGCGAGACGAGTGCCCTCGGGGACCGGTTCACCCGGCCGGACCTTCCCGGTCAAGAGCCCGTTCGCCAGGGGGTAGTAGGGCAAGAATCCCATGCCCAGTTCCCCGCACGCGGCCAGCGTCCCGTCCGTTTCGGGGTAGCGCGCGAGGAGGGAGTACTGACTCTGGAGGGACACGAAGCGCAGCGTCGGGTGGGCCGAACGAGCGTCGCGTAGTTGGTCGGCGGAGAAGTTCGAGCACCCGACTTCGCGAACTTTGCCGGCCTCGACGAGGCCGGCGAGCGCCTCGAGGGTGTCGTCGATCGGCGTCGCCGCGTCGGGGAAGTGAACCTGGTAGAGATCGATGAAGTCGGTGTCGAGGCGTCGTAGTGAGTCCTCGCAGGCACTGCGGACGTAGTCCGGGGAGGCGTCAAAGCCCGCGCCGTCCAGGCGAACTCCGAACTTGGTGGCGATGACCGCCTCGGCCCGCCGTCCCTTCAGTGCCCGTCCGAGAAACTCTTCGGAGTAGGTCTCACCGTAGATGTCGGCGGTGTCGAAGAAGGTGATCCCCTCCTCGAGGGCGGAGTGAACGACCTCGTTCGTGGCGTCGGCGTCGAGCCGGCCTCCGAAGTTGTTACAACCCACGCCGACCGAGGACACCTGCAGGGAACCGAGAGTCCGGTAGTTCATTTCTCTCCTTTAATCGGGCTCGAGCCTAGGCCGAGAGCCACGGGATAGGGTGGGAGTGTGCGTATTCGCGTGGACTTCGACCTGTGTTCGTCGAACGCCGTCTGTATGGGGATCGTTCCCGAAGTCTTCGAGGTTCGAGACGACGGTTTTCTCTACGTTCTGAACGAGGAGCCGGGTGAGGAACTGGCGGACAAGGTCCGCGAGGCCGCGGGGGCCTGCCCCAACGGGGCCATCTTTCTCGAGGCTTAGTCGTGGTGACTCCCCGGGTGCGCATCGCACCCTCACCCACGGGTTACTTCCACGTCGGAACGGCTCGGACGGCGTACTTCAACTGGCTCGTCGCTCGCCAGGACTCCGAGGGCGTGTTCGTGCTGCGCATCGAGGACACCGACGAGGAACGTAATCGTGAAGAGTGGGTCGGGGTCATCGTCGAGTCGATGGAGTGGTTGGTTTTTCCCGCCGACGTCGGCCCGTATCGCCAGAGTGAGTATCGAGAGGCCCACCGACGCGCCGCCGACGCTCTGCGCGCGGGTGGCTACGCCTACTACTGCGACTGCACCGGCGAGGACGTTGCGGCGCGCAAGGGGGAGGACAAGACCCCCGGCTACGACGGGTTCTGCCGTGATCGAGACCTCACGGCCTCGTCGCGGACCGCCCTGCGATTTCGGGCTCCGCTGGAGGGCGTGACGAACGTTCAGGACGAGATCCGCGGTGACGTTGAGTTCGAGAATCGAGTCATCGGGGACTTCGTCATCGCGAAGTCCTCGGGCGACGTGCTCTACGCCCTGGCCAACGTCGTGGACGATCGTCGAGACGCCATCACCCACGTCATCCGCGGCGAGGAGCATTTAGCCAACGCGCCCAAGCAGATACTTCTCTGGCGGGCCCTCGACGAGGTCACCGCGGAGACGGTCGATCTACCGGTCTACGCTCACCTGCCCCTCCTGGTGAACGAGCAGCGAAAGAAGCTCTCGAAGCGTAAAGACCCGGTGTCGACGATGGCGTACCGCGACGAGGGGTACGTGGTGGAGGCGTTCGTCAACTACCTGGCTCTACTGGGGTGGAGTCCCCGGGGTGCGGAAGAGATTGTCGACCGCGCGACGGTCATCAGTCAGTTCCGACTGAGCGACGTGTCGCACTCACCCGCGTTCTTTGACGTGAAGAAGTTGACCGCCCTGAACGGCGAGTACATTCGCCGGCTCTCTCCCGAGGAGTTCGTGGAGTACTGCGCCCCCTGGGTGGACCCGGCTCGGGCCCCGTGGACTCCGGCCGATCGACGTCCGCCCTGGAGTGAGGGAGAGTACGACGCCGAACTGTTTCGCCGCGTGGCCCCCCTCGTTCACGAACGAGTCGCCACCCTCGGCGAAGTGCCGGCCATGGTTGGATTCTTCTTTTCGGAGAGCCCCACCTACGACGAGGCGGCGTTCGCCAAGGTGTTGGGGGGCGACCCCACCGGGCAAGCCGTCCTCCGCGGAGTCCTCGAGCGCCTGGGAGATACCCCGTGGAAGGCCGAAGACCTTCACGCGCTGGTCGCCGGAGTGGGAGAGGGGCTGGGCCTCAACCTGCGTCGAGCCCAAGCTCCGGTCCGGGTCGCCGTGACCGGCACGCTCGTGGGACCTCCACTCTTCGAGTCCCTAGAGATCCTCGGGGTGGCGACGGTGCGCGGTCGACTGGAGCGGGCCCTGGCGTCGTGTTCCGCCTAGTCTTTGCGCCCCTGCGCTGGGCCCTCGGGATCCTCAGCAGTCTGGTGGGACTAGGCGCTCTTTACGGAGGAGTCACCTTCACCCAGATCTGGCTCACCGGGCGTCACCATTCGCGGGCCAGCGCCGACGCCATCATGGTCTTCGGTACCGCCGAAGACAACGGTGTGCCCTCACCGGAACTGCGGGACCGTCTGAACGTCGCCCTCCATCTCTACGACACGAAACGCGCCCCCTGGGTCGTCGTCACGGGGGGGAACCGCCCGGGGGATCGTTTCACCGAGGCCGGCGTCTCGGCGACCTACTTGGAAGCCCACGGCGTGCCCGCAGGACACATCATTGTCGGGTCCGGGGACGATACCTGGCAGAACGTCAGTTCCGTGGTCGGCGCGATGTCGCTCCATCATCTTCGGACCGTCCTCACGGTGACCGATCCGTTTCACGAGTACCGAGCTGGCGCGATCGCCTCGAGCCAGGGTCTCGTGCCCCTCTCGGTGCCAGTGAGTCAGTCGGCCACGTCGGGTCCGGGTCTGTGGCGCTTCTATCTCAAAGAGACCCTCGAGGTTTCAGTCGGTCGCCTCGTCGGTTACGGTCGCCTCTCCTCGTGGACCCAGTCCCACCACGTCACCCTGCCACTCCTGGGTCCGACCAACTGAGTTGGCGACTCCGGAGTCGGCTCGGTTAGGATATCGACGCCCTTCGGGGGTGGTGTAATTGGCAACACAGCAGATTCTGGTTCTGTTATTCAGGGTTCGAGTCCTTGCCCCCGAGCGAAGTGGTAGGATTATCTACCTGCTTTTGGTCCCATCGTCTAGAGGCCCAGGACATCACCCTCTCAAGGTGGAGGCACGGGTTCGAATCCCGTTGGGACTGCCAAACGGTCATCGCAGTGCATTAGATCCATGATTCCCTTGATGGCACCTGGGGTTTCGGCGGTTCCAACAACCCCTTTTTCATAATGCAGCCCTTCGGGCACGAAAAAGCGTAGAAACTGTTGGCGCTCCTGGGGATTGAGGTGGTTCCAACTCGCGGGAAGATCGCTCAACAACGACTGTGCT
>JABEUS010000129.1 GCA_013044285.1 Acidimicrobiaceae bacterium | reverse complement strand
GTTCACGGACGGGTGGTGCCCTGGGGCGAGGGGGTGGGAGTCGCGACCTACCACCCGGCGGCGGCGCTGCGGGGAGGACCTAACGTGGTTGCCGTGATGAGAGAGGATCTGCGGACCCTGGCCGGATGGTGCGGCCAGTGAGACGGTGCGGGAGTGACGAGGAGACCCAGCGCGCCGGCGAGGAGTTCGTGCACCTGGTCCGCGCCGGTGACGTAGTGATCTTGAACGGACCGCTCGGGGCCGGTAAGACGACCTTCGTCAAAGGACTCGCGCGAGGGCTCGGGGTACGCGAGCGGGTCGTGAGCCCCACCTTCACCATGGTGCGCGACTACGCGACCGACGGGCGAGGGGGCATCACCCATCTCCACCACGCTGACGTCTACCGGGCGAGTGGGCCGGGCGACATTCTCGATCTCGACCTGCACGAGTGGCGCGAAGAGTCGGCCCTCGTCGTGGTGGAGTGGGGGGAGCGGGCGGCCGACCTCTTTGGTGAGGTGAATCTCACGGTGAACTTCACCCCGGACGACTCGACGGAGGCCCGGGACCTCGAGGTGGTCGGCCCCGAGTCTCTCGCGCGATCGGGCGAGATTGCGCACTGGGAGGGTCGATGAAGATTCTGGCTCTCGAAACGGCGACTCCGGTGTGCGCGATCGGGCTCTCTCTCGGCGGGGGCGAGTCCCTGACCTGGATTCTCGACGAGGACCGGCGCCACACCGAGGTACTCATCTCGGGAATCTCTCGCGTCCTCGCCCAGTTCGACCTACGCGTGGGTGACCTCGATCGCATCGTGGTCGATCGGGGGCCCGGCCTTTTCACCGGACTTCGGGTCGGCCTCGCCAGCGCCGGGGCGTTGGCCGCGGCGACCGGGGTTGGTCTAATCGGTGTGACCTCCCTCGAACTGCTGGCCGACGGGGCGCGACGCGGGGAGGCCCGCGGAGAACTTCTGGTCGCGGTGGATGGACGGCGTGGGGAGGTCTTTCACCAATCCTTCGTGGTGAGTGAGACCGAGGTACGGGCCCTTAACGAGCCGGGCGTCGCGCGTCCGGAGACCCTGGTCGAGGAGCTTCGTTCGCAGCCGGGCCCGAGGTGGCTCACCGGGGACGGCGTCGCGCGCTACCGAGATCTCTTCGTCCACCTCGATGACGCACGCATCGACGAGCAGACGGTTCCCTCCCTCGAAGCGGCCCTCGCCTTCGGTGAGACCCGGGAGCCCGGCGGGGTCACTCCGCTCTACCTGCGCGAGGCCGACGCCGTGGCTCGATTCGTGACTCGTGAGGGCTCGTGAGCGAGCGACAGCTTCGCGACGCGGAGCCCCGTGACCTCGACCAACTTCTCGAGATCGAGCGAGCTCAGTTTCCCGAGCCCTGGACCCGGTCCATGCTGCTCGACGAGATCGGTAACCACGACTCTCGTCGCTACCGGGTCCTCGAACTCGCCGGAGAGATCCTGGGCTACGCCGGAGTCATGTTCGTACTCGGTGACGAACTGCACCTCAACTCCATCGCGACGAAACCCGGGTTCGAGGGCTCGGGGGTGGCCCGCGCCCTCATGGATGATCTGATCTTTGACGCCGAAAATCGGGGCGTCGCCCGCGCGACCCTGGAGGTCGCCGCGTCGAACGAGCGAGCCCAGCGGCTCTACTACCACTACGGATTCTCCCCCGTGGGGGTCAGACGGCGCTACTACTCGTTGACCGGGGAGGACGCCCTCATCATGTGGGCCCACTGGGACGAGCCGAAGGCCTAACTTCTAGGCTGAGGAGGTGCTCTGCCTCGCCCTCGAAACTAGTTGTGACGACACCGGTGCGGCCGTGGTGGACTCCTCGGGTCGGGTGCTCTCCTCCGTCGTCGAGTCCTCCATCGATCAGCACCGGGCCTTCGGGGGCGTAGTGCCCGAGTTGGCGGGACGCGCCCACCTGCTGACCGTGCAGCCCGTCGTCGCGCGCGCCCTCGAAGAGGCCGGGCTGCATCCCCTCGATCCCGACATCGATCTGGTGGCCGCCACGGCGGGACCGGGTCTCGTGGGCTCCTTGCTCATTGGGCTCTCCGCCGCCAAGGCCTACGCGTTGGCGTGGGCCAAGCCCTTCGTCGGGGTGCACCACCTCGACGGACACCTCTTCGCTCCCCTTCTCGAGAACCCGGAGGTGGAGTGGCCCCTTCTCACGCTTCTCGTGTCGGGGGGTCACTCCCTGCTCGTCCTCCAGCGCGCCCCCGGCGACTACGAGGTGTTGGGCGAGACCATCGACGACGCCGCGGGGGAGGCCTACGACAAGGTGGCGCGCTGGCTCGGCCTCTCGTACCCCGGTGGACCGGAGATTGATCGCCGAGCGTCCCACGGAGACCCCCACGCCCTCGACCTGCCGGTCTCCATGGTGAACGGGACCCTCGACCTCTCCTTCTCGGGGCTGAAAACCGCCGTCGTGCGAGCGACGCAGCGTCACCCGGAGGTCGGCCTCGACGACGTCGCCGCCTCCTTTCAGGCCGCCGTGGTGGAACAACTCGTGCGCAAGGTAACCCTGGCCCTCGAACGCCACGGCGCGCGCGGGGTGGCCCTAGCCGGAGGGGTCGCCGCTAACTCCGCGCTTCGCGAGGCCCTGGTGGGAGTGGGCGCGGACCGGGACATCCCCGTGTACCTCCCCTCTCGGGCCATGTGCACCGACAACGCGGCGATGATCGGGGCCGCCGGACTTCACCGATTCGCGCTCGAGGGAGCGAGTACCTGGGAGTTGCCCGCCCGACCCACGTGGGACCTGGTGCACCGGTGAGTCAGTGGCGCCCCTTCGACCCGGCCGACGCGGACCCCGAACCTTTGCTGCAGTTCGCGCGCTGGTTCGACGAGGCCGAGGGTCAGATGCCCGATCGAGAGGCCGTCTGTGTGTCGAGCGCCACCCCCGGAGGGCGACCGAGTTCGCGCATGGTGCTCCTGCGCCACCGAGACGCCGCGTCGATCGGCTGGTACACCAACTACGACTCCCGAAAGGGCCGCGAACTCTCGACTAACCCCTTCGCCGCGGTGCTCTGGTACTGCGAGGGACTCGGCCGACAGGTTCGATTCGAGGGACCGGTCGAACGAATGAGTGAGGACCGCTCCGACGCCTACTTCGCCGCTCGACCCCGGGGGCATCAACTCGGAGCCCACGCGTCGGCCCAGAGTTCGCGGATCGACTCGCGTGAGGATCTCGAAGAGGCCGTCTCCGCACTCGCGCAGCGTTTCTCCGGCCGCGAGGTTCCCCGGCCGAAGGACTGGGGAGGGTATCTCCTTCTCCCTCACACCGTGGAGTTTTTCCAGCAGCGCGAGGACCGTCTGCACGACCGCGTCCTCTACTCTCACGTCGAGGGCGCCTGGAGCCGGAGTCGACTCAGTCCCTAGCGTTAGCACTCGACGGCTCTTTCTGCTAAATTGGCAGTCGCAAGGTTTGAGTGCTAACCATCCAGGAGGCTTGCAATGCAACTGCACCCGCTCGACGACCGTATCGTGGTCCGTCCCAACAGCGCCGAGGCGACCACCGCTTCCGGCCTGGTCATCCCCGACACCGCCAAGGAGAAGCCCCAGCAGGGCGAGGTTCTGGCCGTGGGCCCGGGCCGACGCGCTGAGGCGACCGGGGACATTATCCCCACCGGTGTCGCGGTGGGCGACACCGTCGTCTACTCGAAGTACGGCGGCACGGAAATCACCGTTGACGGCGAGGAACTGTTGATTCTCTCGAGTCGCGACGTCCTCGCGACCATCCAGAAGTAGGTCCACCATGTCTAAGTTGCTGCAGTTTGACGAGCAGGCTCGCCGGAGCCTCGAGGCGGGAGTCGACAAGCTCGCCGACGCCGTCAAGGTGACGCTCGGCCCCAAGGGTCGCAACGTCGTCATCGGTAAGAAGTTCGGAGCCCCGACGATTACGAACGACGGGGTGTCGATTGCTCGAGAGATCGAACTCGAAGACCCGTTCGAGAACATGGGCGCCCAGCTGGTGAAGGAAGTCGCCACCAAGACCAACGACGTGGCCGGTGACGGAACCACGACGGCGACGGTCCTCGCCCAGGCGCTCATCAAGGAGGGTCTACGCAACGTGGCCGCCGGAGCGAACCCGGCCGGGTTGAAGCGCGGGATCGACAAGGCCGTGGCGACCGCCGTGGCCTCGATCCACGAGCAGGCCCGCGAGGTCTCCGACAAGAGCCAGATTGCCCAGGTCGCCACGATCTCGGCCGCTGACCCGCTGATCGGTGAGACGATTGCCGACGCCATCGACAAGGTGGGTAAGGACGGCACGGTCACGGTCGAGGAGTCCAACACCTTCGGTATCGAGCTCGAGCTCACCGAGGGTATGCAGTTCGACAAGGGTTACCTCTCGCCGTACTTCGTGACCGACGCCGAGCGCCAGGAAGCCGTCCTCGAAGACGCCTTCATCCTGTTCACCTCGGGCAAGGTCTCGGCGGTACACGACCTCGTACCGGTTCTCGAAAAGGTGATGCAGTCCGGGCGGGCCCTCTTGATCATCGCCGAAGACGTCGAGGGCGAAGCCCTGGCGACTCTCGTCGTGAACAAGATTCGTGGCACCTTCACCTCGGTCGCCGTCAAGGCTCCGGGATTCGGCGAGCGCCGCAAGGCGATGCTCCAGGACATGGCCATCTTGACGGGGGCCACCGTGATCTCCGAGGAGATCGGGCTGAAGCTGGAGAACGCGACGGTCGACCTGCTCGGTCGGGCCCGACGCATCGTGGTGACGAAGGACTCGACGACCATCGTCGACGGGGCCGGTTCGGCCGCCGACGTGTCCGGACGAGTCGCCCAGATCAAGGCCGAAATCGACGCCACCGACTCCGACTGGGACCGCGAGAAGCTCCAGGAGCGTCTGGCGAAGTTGGCCGGCGGCGTCGCCGTCGTCAAGGTCGGAGCCGCGACTGAAGTTGAACTGAAGGAGAAGAAGCACCGCATCGAGGACGCGCTGAGCGCTACTCGCGCCGCGATCGATGAGGGCATCGTCGCCGGTGGTGGTACCGCCCTCGTGCGCTCGCGCACGGCGGTACTGGCGCTAATCGAGACTCTCGACGGTGACGAAGCGACCGGGGCGAAGATTGTGGCGCACGCTCTTGAGTCACCCCTTCGTCACATCGCCGCCAACGCCGGTTACGAAGGTGCGGTGATGGTTCGCGAAGTCGCCAACGCCGAGGGTTCGGTGGGACTGAACGCGGCGACCGGTGAGCTGGAGGACCTCGTGGCGGCCGGAGTTATCGACCCCGCTAAGGTCACCCGCTCCGCGCTCCAGAACGCCGCCTCGATTGCGGCTCTGTTGTTGACCACGGAGGCGAGTGTCGCCGACAAGCCCGAGCCGGCCGGCGCCCCCGACCCGTCGATGGGCGGCATGGGCGGCATGATGTAGCACTGGCTGAGCCAGTGAGAAGGCGCCGGGCCCCTAGGGGCCCGGCGCCTTTTTTTGTACGTCTCCCGGTCACGGGTGCTCCCGGTCACTCGGCGTCCGGCGCGTGCCGTACGCTCAGGTGGTGCCCCTGGAACTACGACCGTTCGTTCTGGAAGACGAAGATGATGCACTGCGGGCGTGGCGGGACTTTCAGGGTTCGCGCTTCGCCTTCTTGACCTCGTACTACGAGGGGCAGGCGTGGCCGGAGTACCTGGAGATGTTGTCGCGCTATCGAGAAGGCCGCGACCTCCCCGAAGACCACGTGCCCGGGACCCTCCTCGCGGCGCTCGCGGACGGCGTGCTCGTGGGTCGAGTGTCGATTCGCTTCCGGCTGAACGAGTACCTGGCGACCTACGGCGGCCACATTGGCTACGCGGTTATCGAAAGGTACCGTCGTCGCGGGTACGCCACCGAGATTCTGCGCCGAGCTCTCGAGATCCTCGCAGCGAAGGGCGTCTCTCCGGCCCTGCTCACCTGTGACGACGACAACATCGGTTCGGCGACGGTCATCGAACGCTGCGGCGGGCGCCTGGAGAGGGTGGGCCCGGACGAGCACGGGGTGCCCTTTCGCCGCTACTGGGTGGGCTAGTTCCCGACGACTGGGCGACCTCGACACCGGTTCATCGTCCAAAATTTTCTCCGCCGTCACGACATCGTCACCTCATCTCGGGGCAGAATCAGGACGTGGACACTACCGAACGAGCGGCCTCGTTCAATCGAGTCGTGCGAGAGTACGAAGAACGCCGCCCGGGGTACCCCGACGCCTTCGTCGATCTCGTTCTCGAACGCACGGGTCTCGTCCCGGGTGCCGAGGTGCTAGAGATCGGGTGCGGGCCGGGAGTGGCGACGGCCAGCTTGTTGGAGCGAGGACTCGTGGTGCGAGCCGTCGAACCGGGGCCGGACCTCGCGGCCCGAGCGGCGGAGCGTTTCGCCGGTCAACCATTTCGGGTCGACGTGACTGGATTCGAAGAGTGGGATCGAGCGGAGCGCACCTTCGACGCCGTTCTCGCCGCGACCTCGTTTCACTGGGTCGATGCCCACGTGCGCTGGCGTCGGGCGGCGGAAGCCCTAAGGGCCGGGGGGCCGATTGTCCTCATGGCCAATAAGGTTCTCGCGGCCTCGAGTTACGCCGAGTTCGTGACGCACAGTGAGAGTCTCATGCGCGGGGCCGGAATGACCGACCTCGGGTCGGCTCTGGTGGACGAGCCCCGCGCCTTGGCGGACCTACGCGAGCCGACGGAGGATGTCGCTGAGTTGTGGGGTCGCCTGGACCAGACCCAACCCGTCGTGTCGGCTACCGAGTTCTTCGAAGTTCCCCGCGTCATCGTTCAGTCCTGGACCCAGTCGTACTCCGGCGAGGAGATGGTGGCGCTGCTCTCCACCTACTCGCGCTACATCACGTTGGGGGACGACTCTCGGCGACGGCTGATGGATCAGCTCCGCGACGTCATCAGCGACGTGTTCGACTCTCGCATCGAACGGCGCTACCTCTCGGTCGCGGTCATCGCGGCCCGTCGAGGGGGCTACTAACTCTGGAACTGCGCGAAGAGGTCGCTCAGATGATCGCGATGTCCGGTGCGCAGTGCGAGTTCGAGGAGGAGTCGGGCCTGGACGCCGGTTAACCAACCGGCGTTAAGGACGCCGCCGGCGAAGAGTCGGGCCTCGGACCCCGGAGCGGAGTACGTGGCTCGTTCCAGGAGGCCCGCCCCGGTGCGCGAAGCGATGACGACCGGGAGTCGAGTCGCTAACTCGAGGGCGGCACGGGCGGCTCCCGGGGTCAGACGACCCGACCCGAACGCCTGAATGACCACTCCGTCGACGGGGCGAGACCCGAGAGCGTCGAGGGCGCTGCCGTCGTCTCCGAGGTGGGTGGTGACAAGTGGCGCGACGACGGGGGATAGATCGAAGGGGCCAGTCAGGCGAGCCCGGCGACGAGCGGGGCGCGTCACGAGCAGAGCGACGTCCCCGCTCACCCAGCCCAGGGCGCCCGGGTAGGAGGTGAACGAGGATGTCGAGGTGGCGTGGGACTTTCGGACCATGTCGGCCCCGTGGATCTCGTCGTTCATCACGACGACGACGCCCACGTCCGCGGCGAAAGGGCTGGTGAGAACGGTGAGTGCGGCGCGCAGGTTGGCCGGTCCGTCGTGCGAGTCGAGGGTGGGCGCGCGCATTGCGCCCGTGACCACCACACTCAGTCCGTCGGGAACGACGCGCTCGAGCGCGAAGGCCACCTCCTCCATCGAGTCGGTCCCGGTCGTGATGATGACGCCGGCTGCCCCCTCGCGCGCGAGCTCGTGCAGGGCGTCGAGTAGTTGCGCGAGATCGTTGGGCCCGAGTTCCGACGAGTCGCGTTGGGCGAGGTCGACGCCAACAATGGTCAGGTCGGGCCGCTTCGTGCGCAGGAGATCAGCGAACTCGCGGGCGCCTAACGAGACGTGCAGGCCGTCGGCGTCGTGTTGACCCATGGCGATGGTCCCCCCGAGAGAGATCACCGCGAGGTCGGGGGGCATCTACTCCTCGTTAGATTCGAGGGAGACTCGCGGAATGACGCGATCCAGACCCCGCGGAATCCACCAGTTGGCCCGACCGAGTAGGTGCATGAGGGAGGGGACGAGGACCGTTCTGATGATGAAGGCGTCGAGGAGAACCGCGCCGCCGAGCCCGATCCCGAACTCCGCGATGATGCGCTGTCCGCCGAAGGCGAAGGAGAAGAAGACGCTGATCATGATGAGAGCCGCCGCGGTGATGACTCGGCCCGTGGTCGACTGACCGGCCACGATGGCCTGCTCGTTGTCCTGGTGGTGAACCCATTCCTCGTGCATTCGCGACACCAAAAAGACCTGGTAGTCCATGGAGAGTCCGAAAAGAATCGCAATCATGATGATCGGGAGATAGGACTCGATCGGTCCCGCGCCCGCGCTGAGGAGTGACGCGCCCCAGCCCCACTGGAAGACCGCGGTCACGAGACCGAAGGAACTGGCGACCGCCAGCAGGTTCATGAGGGCGGCGACCAGCGGAATCAAGAGGGACCGGAAGGCGATCATGAGAAGAATCCCCCCGAGAACGATGATCACGCCAAGAAAGAGGGGGATCTTCGAGTTGAGTACGTGAGAGAAGTCGTCCGAGATAGCCCGAGCCCCACCCACGTAGACGGCGGTGTGCGAACTCGCCGTAGCGCTCGGAATCGTGACCTGACGAAGGTGGTCGATGAGTGCGGAGGTCTGAGTCGACTGGGGTGACGACGAGGGGACCACGGTGATCAGCGCCACCGTCTTCGAGGCGTTGGTGACGACGGGCCCGACGAAGGCCACGTCACTGACCCCCTTAATCGAGGCGTCGAGGGCGTGCATCGCCGCGAGATCGCCGGGTGCGCTGATGTGGCCGACAACGGTGAGGGGGCCGTTGAATCCCGATCCGAATCCGGTCGCCAGGGTGTCGTAGGCGATGCGAGTTGTCGAGCCCGCGGGGTCGGAGCCGGCGTCGGAGATGCCGAGATTGATCGAGAGGGTCGGGATGGCCACCACGAGACCGATCAGGAGCGCGAGGGCACTGAGGCGAAGGGGGTGACGTCCCACGAAGCGAGCCCACTGGTTCCAACGTCCCGTCATGTCGGCGGCGTGGGGCCCCTCCGATACGAGGAGACGACGCTCCTTGCGCGAGAGGATTGAGAGCTTGAACATAGCGAGCAGAGAGGGTAGGAGGGTGAGCGACGCCGCCACCGTGATAAAGACGGTCAGGGCGGCGGCGACCCCTAACCCGTTGAGAAAGCCAAAACCCAGGGTCAGCATCCCGAGGAGGGCTACGACGACGGTGGCCCCCGCGAAGAGCACGGCTCGGCCCGAGGTGTTTACGGCGTTGACGATGGCGTCCTCCACGCTCATTCCGGCGCGCAGGTTCTGGCGAGCTCGAGTCACGATGAAGAGGGCGTAGTCGATCCCGACACCGAGACCGATGAGAGAGCCGAGAATAGGCGCGAACTGGGCGATAGAGAGGCCGTGGCTGAGGAGGGAGGTGGCGGCCGAGGCGATGGCGATGGCGAAGAGCGCCACACCGAGGGGCAGCACCATGGCCGAGAGTGATCCGAAGGCGAGGAACAAGATGACGGCGGTAATGACGAGACCGGCGAACTCTCCCGGTGAGCCCTGCGGAGCACCCTGACCGGCGAAGGCGTTACCGCCGAAGTTCACGGCCAAGGAGGGTGAGCGCAGGTGTGTGGCGGTGTTTTCTACCCGCAACACATCAGTCTTCGAGAGTTGGTTGGCCTGACCCGTGAAGGTCACGGTGGCGTAGGCCACCAGTCCGGAGTGGCTGATCTGGTGAGAACCCGGACAGGTGGTCTGGGAACTAGGGCAGAAGGGTGAAACGACTGAGGCGACCTCGGGCAAGGTGCGCAGAGTGGCGAGGGTGGTGTTGATGGTGCTCGCTTGGCTGCTCAGGGGGCTCGAGGAGGAGAAGACGATCTGGTCGGAGTCTCCGGCCTGGCTCGGGAAGCCCTTCTGCAACAACTGGAGGGCGTGTACCGAGTTGGTCCCGGGAAGGTTAAAGGAGTTGGCGTAGGAGGTCCCCACGACTGACGAGAGGGCGTTGATCCCCACGGCGACGATGATCCAGAGGGCCAAGACGAACCAGCGGCGGCGGACAGCAAATCTCGCGAGGGATTTCACAGGGGGGCTCCTAGTCGGGGGTCGCGAACAGACTACGGGAAGAGGGGCGGCCCCGAGCCGGCGAATGAGGTGGGCGGGCCTTGTAGATTAGAGGAAATCGTTGCGCGTTCGCGCCCCTCGGAGGTTCCCATGGCGGAAGTGGAAATTGGCATTTACAAGTCGGCTCGACAAGCCTACGGATTCGACGACATTGCCATCGTGCCCTCCCGGCGCACGCGCGACCCCGAGGATGTCGACATCTCCTGGCAGATCGACGCCTACAAGTTCGACCTCCCGGTCCTCGGAGCGGCGATGGACGGAGTGATGTCCCCCCAGACGGCCATTGCTCTCGGGCGACTCGGTGGACTGGGTGTTCTCAACCTGGAGGGTCTCTGGACCCGCTACGAGGACCCGAAGGTCATCTTCGACGAGATCGGTGAACTGGACGACGACAAGGCCACCGCGCGTATGCAGCAGATGTACCTCGAGCCGATCAAGTTGGAGTTGGTGGAGGAGCGCATTCGAGAGATGAAGGCGGCCGGAATTACGAGCGCGGCCTCCGTCACTCCCCAAAAGACGGAGTGGATGGCTCCCTCGATTCTGAAGGCCGGTCTCGACATCTTGGTCATTCAGGGCACCGTGGTGTCGGCCGAGCACGTGTCGAAGACGGTGGAGCCTCTCAACCTCAAGCGATTCATTCGCGAGTTCGAACTACCGGTCATCGTCGGTGGGTGCGCGAGCTACCAGGCCGCCCTGCACTTGATGCGCACCGGTGCGGCCGGCGTTCTGGTCGGGGTCGGGCCGGGTAACGCCTGCACGTCGCGCGCGGTCCTCGGCATCGGGGTGCCCCAGGCGACCGCTATCGCCGACGTCGCCGGGGCCCGGATGCGCCACCTCGACGAGACGGGCGTCTACGTTCACGTGATCGCCGACGGTGGAATGAGCAAGGGTGGCGATATCGCCAAGGCCATCGCCTGTGGCGCCGACGCCGTCATGATCGGCTCGCCGCTCACCAGTGCCGTCGAAGCCCCCGCGCGCGGGTACCAC
>JABEUS010000128.1 GCA_013044285.1 Acidimicrobiaceae bacterium | reverse complement strand
CTCGAGGTAGGTCTCGATCAGTTTCTCCTCCTTGGCGTCAAGGTCAGTGAGAGCCCTCTCGATCCGAGCTCGGGTGTTCTCTTGCTGGGTCCTGGAATCCGCCACGACGTCACGGACCACGTCGCCCATAAGGGTGAACACCGGGGCGGGAACTGACATCTCGCCCAGCCAAGTCTCGAAGGCCTCCTCCAGGGCCTCCTTTCGGACGTTGCTCAGAAGCGTTGGCACCGCATCACCGCCGTCGAACGACTCGGTGAACTCATTCAAGGTGTGCGCTTCGTCGACGGAGTCGCGCAACTCGCCGCGTAATGACTCACCAGTGATTGTCGACGCCTGCACGTCCAGGCGCAGATCGTCACGTCCACGAACCACTCCGTCGAGTTCATGTCACACGTCGGCGCTACCATCACTGATGACATTGACGCACGAGGTCACGAGTCCACCAACGAAGTCAGTCGGGCCCGCACTTCATGGCGTCGAACACAAGATTCCCTCATAACTCCAAGCAACCAAGATGGCGCTTCGCGCCATCGCCCGACGAATCCACGTCCTCGACGACGTGAGGAATTGGCAATGGTGGGTCAGCGGGCCTGAGCATATTGAGACGGTCAATTTGTAAGTCAAGGGAGGCTTGCAAAGTGGGCGCAAGTCTGTCGATGAATTCATTCACCGTGAGCGGTACTGATCAGATTATGCGAGTTCATTTTCGTAGCTTCGTCCATCGGCCACAACTGTGAGTTCATATGTCAGTGAGGTGAAAATCGAGGGCTTCGAGTAATCCTCATCCCTGAACGGGAAGATACCTCCGGTACGGTTAAGGGCGAGCTGTAGAGAGTGAGTCGACTCGTGAGAGTGATACGCACAACGTTGGGACTATTGGTAGTGGCGACGGCCCTGGTGGCGCTGTCGCGGGGGGTAGCCCCGGCGGGCGCGAGTGCCAAGGTCGCGCCGAACTGTCCCTGGTTGACCCAGGCTGCTCCCGCGGCGGAACTCGCGAGTGAGGTGGTCGCCCAGATGACGCCGGCCCAGAAAGTCGCGGCGATCAATCTGCAGAATGTGGGGCCGGTCCAGAACGAGACCACGGCCATTCCCTCCCTGTGCATCCCCGCGCTCAGCCTGAGTGACGGACCGGCCGGTATCGTGAGCGGCTCTGCTCCCGTGACCGTGTTCCCAGCCCCCATCGCCCAGGCGGCCACCTTTGATCCGTCGATGGTGACCCAACTGGGAGCGGCGCTTGGTCAGGAGTTAAAGACCGAGGGCATCGCGATCTCTCAGACTCCGGAGCTCAACGTCATCGTCTACCCAAACTGGGGACGGAGTTTCGAGAACTTCTCCGATAGTCCCGGGCTCACGACCTTGATGGGCCAAGCCCTGATGCAGGGCATTCGCTCTACCGGGGTCGCCGTCGAGCCCAAACACTTCGGCGTCTACGTTCAAGAGTCGAATCGCCACAACGTCAATATGGTGGTGGCAGATCGCCCTCTCTACGAGGTTTACTTGCGACCCTTCGAAGCCGTCACCGCGTCCGGTGCGTCGGCTCTCATGTGTGCGTATGGTCAGACCAACGGGGTCACCACCTGTGCTAACCCGGCGCTGTTGAGTACGGCTGCCCAGAACCTCGGATTCTCCGGTTTCATTCGCACTGACTTTCAGGCGGTGACCACGAGTCAAGAAGTAGCGGCCCTCCAATCGGGGGTGGATCTCATCAAGACCTACGACCCCAGTGCGGTGAACGCGGCCCTGGCGTCGGGACAGCTGAGTCCGGCCGTTCTCAATCGAGCGGTGAGCGACGTCTTGACGATGATGTTCGCGAACAACCTGATTCAAAGTCCGGTCGTCGCGACGAACAACGTCCCCGTTGACACCGCGGCCGCTCGCCAGGTGGCGCTCTCGAGCGCCGAAGAGTCCATGGTGCTCTTAAAGAACTCGAGTCACGTTCTACCCCTCACCGCCACCTCCCCGGTTTCGCTCTACGGAAACGCCGCGACGACGTCGTGGCTCCAGGGGGTGGGGAGCGCCCAAATCATTACCACCCCCACGATGGTGAGTGACCTCACGGGTCTGCAAAACTCCCCCCTCGGAATCGGGAACGTCAATTACATCCAGGGGGCCTACGTTCCTCCCGCCCCGACGTCGGTGGGCCTGAGTAACGTCCAAGCGGACCCCGCACTACCGGGCTTCAACGAGGGCACCCTGCAGTTACCGACGGGAACAACCGTGGACGTGACGGTGCGTAACTCTGCCACGGTGGGGCTGTTTTCGGCGAATAACACACCGCTTCTCCAGCAGTTCGCCGGGCCCGGCACGACCTTCGATCTCACTGTGCCCTCGGCGTTCGCTCAGACTCCCCAGTCCTACACCCTGGTCTGGGACGCGACGGGTCCGACCCCGGTCGTGACCGCCACGGTGATGGATAGTTATTTGAGCGAGATGACACTGCTCGCCCAGGCGGACGCCGCCGCCGGTCGAGTCTCCCTCGTCGACGTGGGCACGAACGACGGCGAGGGACAGGACTCGAGTTCCTTGGCCCTCCCGGGGTACCAGAATCAGTTGGTGGCGGCCGTGGCCGCGGGCAATCCCCGAACGGTCGTCATCTTGCACACGGGGGGCCCGGTGCTCATGCCCTGGCTCTCCTCAGTCGCCGGGGTCGTCGAGGCCTGGTACTCCGGTGAGGAGGGTGGTGACGCTCTCGGCGCCCTCTTGACGGGAGTGACGAACTTCTCCGGACATCTCCCCGTGACCTTTCCGAGCGCGGACTCCGCGGCTCCCCTGGTGTCCTTCGCGTCCTGGCCCCAAGAGCCCACGACCGTCGATCTCAACGCTCTCGGAGGTCTCGCGGTGGGCGCGTCCTGGTACGCCCAGCATGGCGTGACCCCACTCTTCCCGTGGGGCTACGGCCTCAGTTACACCAATTTCCAGCTCTCCGGGCTCAGCGTCGCACTCAATACCGACGGGTCGGCAGCGGTGGCGGTCACGGTGACGAATACCGGGGGAGTGAGTGGGCGCGCGGCGCCCCAGGTCTATCTCACTCCGCCGAGTTCGACCGGTGAACCCGCGAATCAGGTGGCGACTCTCGGTTCGGTGAGCCTCGCCCCGGGCCAGTCGCAAGTGGTGTCGATGGTGGTGCCCGAGAGTGCCTTCGAAGAGTGGGGACCCGGGTGGGTGATACCTCCCGGTACTTACGGAGTACGGGTGGCCTTCGCCAACGACGGCTCGGGCCTGTCGACAACCTTGCTCGACGGCTACCAGCCCCCCGCTCCCACGGGTGTCAGTGGGGTCGCCGGCGACGGCGTGGCGACCGGGGGGTGGG